>NZ_AZDB01000049.1 GCF_001434585.1 Companilactobacillus crustorum JCM 15951 | reverse complement strand
TATCAACTCTATTTATCGTACAGCCAAAAAAAAGGAGCCAAGGACAAAGTCCTTAACCCCTAATGAAAAGTATCATTATTTAGTATTTTTCTTTTGTTTGTCAAACTTCTTACGTTCGTTTGTGTTCAAAATCTTCTTACGTAATCTAACACTCTTAGGTGTTACTTCACAAAGTTCGTCTTCGTTTAGGAATTCGATAGATTGTTCTAGTGACATTTCTCTAGGAGTCTTGATGGCAGCAGCGTGATCCTTACCAGAAGCACGAGTATTTGTAAGGTTCTTACCCTTTGTAACAGTAACAGCGATATCTTGATCACGGCTACTTTCACCAACAACCATACCTTCGTATACATCAACACCGGCACCGATGAACAATGTACCACGATCTTCAACTGATTGTAGTGAATATGTAGTTGATGGACCTTGGTTGATTGAAACCAAAGCACCAGTTCTTCTACCTGGGTTCCAGTTCTTAACAACTGGTTTATATTCTGAGAATGTGTGGTTCAAAATACCATAACCACCAGTCATTGATAAGAATTCTGTTGAGTAACCAATCAAACCACGTGAAGGTGCAGAGAAAATCAAACGAGTTTGACCATTTCCTGTACTTTCCATGTTAACCATATCACCCTTACGTTGTGACATTGAGTCAATAACTGAACCAACGTATTCGTCAGGTGTATCAATAGTTACCTCTTCAAAAGGTTCGCACTTTTGGTTGTCAACTGTCTTGAAGATAACTTCTGGACGTGATAGTTGTAATTCGAAACCTTCACGACGCATTTCTTCAACAAGGATTGACAAGTGAAGTTCACCACGACCAGAAACTAGCCATGAACCAGCTTGATCAGTGTTTTCAACTTTCAATGAAACATCAGTGTGAAGTTGTCTTCTTAGACGATCCTCAATCTTTCTAGCAGTAACTTCTGTACCTTCACGACCAGCGAAAGGTGAGTTATTTTGCAAGAATGTCATTTGAAGTGTTGGTTCATCAATACGTAGCAATGGAAGTGCCTCTTGGTGATCAACTGGTGTAACAGTTTCACCAACATAGATATCTTCCATACCAGAAACGGCAATTAGGTCTCCGGCTTTAGCTGATTGAATTTCAACACGGTTCAAACCTAAGAAACCAAACAATTTAGTAACACGGAAGTTCTTTGTAGAACCATCGAGTTTCATAACTGTAACTGAGTCTCCAACGGCAATCTTCCCACGGAAGACACGTCCGATACCAATACGACCAACGTAATCGTTGTAATCTAGCAAGGCAACTTGGAATTGTAATGGTTCATCTGAGTTGTCAATTGGTGCTGGAATAGTCTTCAAAATTGTGTCAAAAATTGGGTTCATTGTGTGTTCTTGGTCAGCTGGATCATCTGAATAACTTGATGTTCCGTTGATAGCTGAAGCATAAACAACTGGGAAATCAAGTTGTGAATCGTCAGCACCTAATTCGATAAACAATTCAAGAACTTCGTCAACAACTTCATCAGGACGAGCACCTGGTCTATCAATTTTGTTGATAACAACGATAGGTGTTAAGTGTTGTTCCAAAGCCTTCTTCAACACGAAACGTGTTTGTGGCATTGTTCCTTCATAAGCATCAACAACAAGTAATACACCATCAACCATCTTCATGATACGTTCAACTTCACCACCGAAATCGGCGTGTCCTGGTGTATCCAAAATGTTGATTTTCTTACCATCATAATCAACCGCTGTATTCTTAGAAAGGATTGTGATACCACGTTCTCTTTCAATAGCATTTGAATCAAGGGCACGATCTTGAATTTCTGAATGTGAATCCAATGTGTCTGATTGTTTTAGCATTTCGTTAACTAATGTAGTTTTACCGTGGTCAACGTGAGCAATAATCGCAATGTTTCTAATATCTTCTCTTCTCTTAGTCAAATTAGTTCTTCCTTCCATAAATACGTGTTTAGATTACTTGCAATAAAAAAACTGTGAATGACTGTCACAGTTCACTAACGCGTTTTAAGTGTCTTTAGCGCTTCAGAAACGACTTTCTGAGTACCAACTATTACGACTTGTGATTCTAACATATTTATCGGGGTACCGTCAATACTTGCAACGTTCATCCCCGCTGCTTCACACATAACACGTCCAGCGGCTAAATCCCAAGGAGCTAAGTATGACATATACATGACCTCTTTACCAGTCAAAAGATGGCCAAAAATTATTCCCGCACTACCGTACACACGAAAACCACTGCTTTTCTTTATGACATCTTGAACTGAAAACTTATTGCTCAACGCCATAGGAGCAGATACGTCAACTAACCCTTCTACCAGGGGTAAATTTTTAGGATCATCAATTGGTTCTTCATTAATAAATAAGCCAATTTCTTTACCGCCATGATAAATTTCATTATCCATAACATCTATAATAGCACCAATTAGTGGTTCACCGTCAATGTAAACGCCAATCATTGAAGCAAAATTATCGCCTCGTTTAACGAAATTCATTGTGCCATCGATTGGATCAACAAAAAAAACTAGTCCTGACATGTCCTTAACTAAATCGCCATAGCCTTCTTCACTGACAATAGTTGCTTCAGGATAAGCCTCTTTTATTTTGCCATTAACAAATTTCTCAGTCTTTTTATCAAAATTAGTCACTAAATCATTACGATTCTTTTTTGTATCTACCGACATTTTTTTAATTGAATCTTCTCGCAGCCCTTTTCCAACTTCCGCTAAAAGCTGCACTAAAAAATGATCTATCTCCCTACTATCTACTTGCATTTCGTATCCTGACTTTCTCGCTTGCTTTTGCTTTTTGACAACTCTTAAAAACTTGATAGATTGAATAGCCCGACTGTAATTCAAATTCTTTATCAAGTCGTTTTTGTTCCATTTTCATGGGAACTACCTGTTGAAATGAGCGATATTTTTGCAAAAATTCATCCCTCTTAACACCGGATTCATAAGCCTGTTCGACTGCATTGTATAAAGCAATAACCGTTACGATATCGGCTTGAGTCCAGGTTTCATCAAAAGGATAACTATAATTATCTTGCATAGAATAACTCCCTTCATATTTACTCTACTATACAAAAAAAGCGATGTAATTGCATCGCTTTTTTATTGAAATCATTTATTTAGTCTACGAAGTTATCTAATTTCCGTTGCTAAATAATCTTTATTAAATTTCTTAAATAATATACTAATGTTCTAAATATGTGTTGGATAGCCAATCAAAATATCAGCTGCTTCTTGAATAGGTTCTCCTAATGTTGGATGTGGATGAATTGTCAAAGCAATATCTTCTGCATTCAATTGGCAATTTACAGCTACACTCAATTCGGAAATAAGATCACTAGCACCAGGGCCAACGATTTGTCCGCCTAAAAGTGTGCCGGTATCTTTTTGAGCAATCAACTTAACGAAGCCTTCTGCAGCATCCAAAGAAACGGCTCTAGCATTACCAGCAAATGGGAATTTAGCAACTTTAACTTCAATATTTTGATCTTTAGCATCTTGTTCTGTCAAACCGACACTAGCTAACTCTGGATCTGTAAAACAAACAGCAGGAACGCCGATATAGTCATTAGCTGTGTTTTTACCAGAAATAGCTCCAGCTACAGTCTTAGCTTCAAAAAAGGCTTTATGAGCCAATGCTGGACCTAGTGTGATGTCACCAATAGCATAGATGTGGTCAACAGATGTCTTACCTTGTTCATCAACTTCAACTAAACCTTTATCAGTTAATTTGACATTAGTCATCTCTAAACCAAAATTGTCAGTATTAGGACGACGTCCTACAGTTACCATACAATAATCAGCACTGATAGTTGTAGGTTCTCCGTCAACTTCATAAGTTACATCAACACTGTCGCCCTTATTCTCGCTCTTCTTAGCCATAGCATTGGTAATAATTGTGACACCTTTTTTCTCAAGGTTTTTCTTCACAATTGAAACTATATCTTTTTCGAAGTTAGGAATAATATTAGGTGATCCTTCAAGAATAGTTACATGAGCACCTAAGTCAGCATATGCTCCAGCCAACTCAGTTCCAACATAGCCACCACCAATAATGATGAATTCCTTAGGAACTTCTTTAAGATTCAAACCACCAGTTGAATCAATTACGCGATCATCAAATTTGAAACCTCTGATTTCAATAGGACGACTACCAGTAGCCAAAATCAAATTCTTAAATTTGATAGTTTGACCGCCACCGTTATCCATAAATTGTCTAGGACCGCTTGGCATTACACGTAATTGCGTATCATTGTCCAAATATGCCTCACCATTGATTAATTCAACATGATGTTTCTTTAGCAACATTTGAACACCGCCAGTCATTCTGGCAACGACTTTTTCATCTTTCCAAGCCTGGGTCTTAGTAAAGTCAATTTGCGCATCGCTTGTAGTAATACCATAAGTTGATGAGTCTTTAGCCTGTTGCAATCTGTGTCCAGCTGTTATCAAAGCCTTAGAAGGAACACAGCCTACGTTCAAACAAACCCCACCAACTGTATCTGATTTTTCAATCACTGTAACATCTTGACCTAATTCTGAAGCTCTGATTGCGGCAACATAGCCACCAGGGCCTGATCCAATAATAACGGTATCTTTTTCTATTACATTTTCTGCCATTTTAAACTAGCCCTCCATTAACAACATATCTGGATCATGCAACAATTTCTTCAAAAGGTTCAAAGCATTTTGGGCTAAGGCACCATCAATTAATCTGTGATCATAGCTCAATGATAACTTCAACATATTACCAACTTGAATATTTCCATCTTCATCAACATAAGGTTCCTTAGCAATCTTACCAACACCAAGAATTGCTACTTCTGGATAATTGATAACCGGTGTAAACCAACCACCACCGATTGAACCGACATTACTGATTGTAATGGAACCACCACTCATTTTATCCATACTCAACTTATTGTCATAAGCTGCTTGTGAATTTTCGGTAATTTCCTTAGCAATTTCAAACATCCCTTTAGAATCAACGTTCTTAACGTTTGGAACATATAATCCATGTTCAGTATTTGTTGCAATACCAACGTTAAAGTAATGTTTGTATACTATTTCTTCAGTTGAATCATCAATAGAAGCATTCAATTCAGGATATTCCTTCATTACGGCCACGAGAGCTTTGACAATATATGGTAAGAATGTTAAATGAATTCCCTTATCAGCTGCAATTGCCTTGTATTTCTTACGGTTAGCCATCAAAGCTGAAACTTCAACATCATCAAAACTTGTTACATGCGGTGCAGTGTGCTTACTTGTTACCATTGCTTTAGCAATAGCTTTTCTAGTCAGCGTCATCTTTTCACGTGTTTCAAGTTCAGGTGTAGCTGACTTGTATGGCGTAATTGGTTGAGCAGAAGCTGGTGTTTCTGTAGTTGTAGAAGTTTCTGCAGCAGGTTGTGCTACTGGATTTCCACTCTTATAGGAATCAACATCGCCCTTAGTGATCTGTCCATGCTTACCACTTGGAGTTACTTTACCTAAATCAACCCCTTGATCACGAGCATATTGACGAACTGATGGCATTGCTAAGTAATGTGTATTAGCTGAACCAGTTGCTGGACCAGCAGTTGCTGCTTTTTCTGCAGGAGCATCAGAAGCTTTAGCGGTTTCTTTTGCTTTAGGAGCAGGTGCTTCATCATCGCCTGTATCAGCGGAACCATCATCAATAATGATTAATGTATCTCCAATTTCCACTGTGTCGCCTTCATTAGCAACAATTTGTTTAACTGTACCAGAAACAGGTGAAGGCAATTCTTCAACGGATTTATCATTTTGAATTTCTACTAAAGAATCATCTTCTTTAACCGTATCGCCTTCCTTTACTAACCAGCTGGCAATTTCGCCTTCAGCCATACCTTCGCCTAGCTCAGGCAATTTAAATTTATATGCCATAGTTTTTTCCCTTCCTTCAATTAATTAGTAGTTGAGAATCTCATTTACTTTTTCTTCAATTTCTTTAGCACGTGGAATCCAAATATCTTCACCTAAAGCAAATGGATAAACACTATTAGGAGCTGCTACTCTACCAACTGGAGCATCAAGAGAAAGAATGGCACCCTCAGCGATGGCAGAAGCTACTTGTGCGCCAACACCAGCCATTTTTTGTGCTTCTTGGACAACTACTACTTTATGAGTTTTTTCAATTGATTTAAAAATTGTTTCTGTATCAATTGGTGAAACAGTTCTCAAGTCAATAACTTCTGCAGAAATATTCTTCTCTGCTAAAGTATCAGCTACTTTTAAAGCCTCATTCACTTCAGCACCATAAGCCACAATCGTGATATCGTTTCCTTCACGAACAACATTTGCTTTATCCAAAGGAACTGTATATTTTCCATCTGGAATATCATCTTTCATGGAACGATATAATTTCAAATTTTCCATAAATAGCACTGGATCATTATTCTCTACTGAAGAGATCAAAAGTCCCTTAGCATCATAAGGATTGCTTGGCATAACAACACGTAATCCTGGAATTCCTGTAAAGAAGTTTTCCAAATTATCAGCATGCATTTCAGCAGTATGAGTACCACCACCATAAGGTGTCCGGATAGTTACAGGGGCATTCTTCAATCCGTCAAATCTAAAACGCATTCTAGCTAATTGACCAGCAATTTGATCAACCGCTTCAAATGAGAAACCCATAAATTGAATTTCAGGAATAGGACGCCACCCAGTTAAGCCTAAACCAGTAGCTAGGCCCATAATTCCTGACTCAGCTAATGGTGTATCAAAAACACGGTCTTCTCCATATTTTTCTTGAAGTCCTTGTGTAGTTCTAAAGACACCGCCGTTTTTACCGACATCTTCACCAAAGATCAATGTCTTGGGATCGTCTTCCAGAACAATGTCTAAGGCATCTGTAATTGCTTGAATATAAGTTTTCTTAGCCATTTTTACTTCGACTCCTTTGCTTCAAATTTGTCAATTTCTTGTTTCATTTCTGGAGTTGGAATTTCAAATGTACGCTTCAACATATCGGAAACTTTATCAGATGGTGCAGCATCTGCTTCCTTGATAGCTTCCTTAAATGAGGCTTTATATTCATCGACCAATTTGTCCTCTTGTTCTTCAGACCATAATCCCTTGTCTTCCAAAACTTTTCTCAAACGAATCAATGGATCCTTTTCAAACCATGGTTGTTCTTCAGCCTTAGTTCTGTAACGCTTAGGATCATCACCAGCACTTGAATGAGCACCAAAACGATATGTTAATGTTTCAATTAGAACTGGACCATTGCCAGCCACCATATAATCACGAGCAGCTTTAGCAACAGCATAGCAAGCCAAAATATCCATTCCGTCTACTTGAACACTAGGGATACCTGCAGCAACGGCCTTTTGTGCCAAAGTAGGAGCAGCCGTTTGTTTAACACGTGGCGTTGAAATAGCAAAACCATTATTTTGAACAATGAAAAGTACGGGGGCTTGATAGGCTCCAGCAAAGTTCATTCCTTCATAACTGTCACCTTGAGAAGTACCACCGTCACCAGTATAGGTAAAGGCAATAGTATCTTCCTCTTTGTTTTTCTTAATACCAAGTCCTACACCAGCGGCTTCAACATAGGCAGCACCAATAATGATTTGAGGCATCATTGAACGTGCCTTAAATTTATTACCGACAACATTTCCTCTTGACCAAAGATATGCTTCAGTCACTGTTGCACCGTGTTGAATTAATTGTGGAACATCACGGTAAGCTGGAAGCAAATAATCTTGTTTCTTCATTGCTAGAACAGTTCCCATCTCGGAAGCTTCCTCACCTTCAGTTGGAGCATAGAATCCCATGCGTCCTTGACGAGAGAAGTTCATTGTCTGTTCATGCAGTGCACGTTCCCATACCATCTTTTTCATAAATTCTACTAAATCATCATCTGAAAAAGTATCAAAAATCTCTTGATCTGTTATCTCAGCATTTTCATTCAAAACTTGAATTGGTTTTGAAACATTTGATAAATTATTTTTAATCGCTTCAAAATCGACAATTGGTTTATTTGCCATACTTCACAGTCCTTTCATAAAAAACTCATCCCTTGTGAATATTGTAAGGGCTTTCATATATTTTTAGTCTAACATTGATCAGTCAAAAAACAAGTGGTTTAGGCATTCAACCACAAAAAAATTTTTAAACCGTGTTTGTGAAATTAGTAACTATTTTTCTAAATCAATTTCATTTTCAGACTTGCCAGTCTTTAATTCATCCACCATTGAATTCAAAGAAACTGTTGCCATATTTTTAACTGCCTTAGTTGTATAGAACGCAATATGTGGTGTCAAAATAAATCTAGGACTCTTGACGACTTTTTCCAGTAAATTATCGGAAAATTCTTGATCGCTAAGATCGGAATTAAAAATACCCACTTCATTTTCATAAACATCTAAAACAGCCCCATACAGCTTACCTTCTGCTACTGCATCATAGAGATCTTGCGTATTAATCAAATCCCCACGAGCTGTGTTAATTACAATCGCATCATCTTTCATTTCTGCAATCGACTGACGATTAATTACTGTATTGCCCTTGCCCAAACTAGGAATATGCAAAGTTACAACATCTGCTTGCTTCAATAGCGTATCCAAACTATCGACGTAAAGTCCCTCTTTTTCAATTTCAGGATTGTGAAATTTATCGAAAGCAATAACTTTTGCTCCAAAACCTTGATAAATTTTAATGGCCGCACGGCCAATTCTTCCTGTTCCAGCTACTCCAACGGTTAATTCATTTAACTCACGACCAATATCTGGCTCCCATTTAAAGTTATGATCATCGACCTTTCGAATCATGTGCTTTAGGTTTCTCAATAGTGCCATTAAGCCAGTAACTGAATATTCAGCAATTGCTTCTGGAGAATAACTAGGAACATTAGTTAAACGAATATTATTTCTCTTTAAAGCTTCTACTGGCACATTATCGACACCAACATTTCTCAAGGAAATTACGTGAATCCCATACTCATTCATCTTGTCAAAAATTTTTTCGTCATATGGCAATTGTTGATAAGCTACAACCCCGTCATAACCCTTAGCCATTTCTACAGTTTCCGGTGTCAATAAGTCAGTAACGATCGTAACCTCGATCTTATTTTCTTTGGACCATTCTTGAATATATTTTTTTTCATCTTCTCTTACGCCATAATCAATTAATTTCATTTTTATTAATGAACCTCCAATTACAATAAGCAAATTTTATGTTCCGTGAAATCGGTAACATGTACACTTTTCATTTTAGCATTATGCAGATTAATATCACAAAGATAACCGCCTACAAAAGCGTTAATATCAATGTTAGCGTTTACTAGCTATGAACAAATAAAAAAAATTTCAAATACTTCTATTTTTTAGGAAAAATAATCTATAATAGATATACTGTGGTATTTATGTACAATTAAACATTTGGAGGAAACTATGTATTTTATGAAAGATATCGTCCGTGATGGCGACCCTGTTTTAAGAAAAGTTGGAGCAAAAGTTCAATTTCCACTAAGTGATAAAGATAAAGCTTTAGCTGCAAACATGATGGAATATCTTGTTAAAAGTCAAGATGAAGAATACGCTGAAAAGCACCAATTAAGAGCTGGTGTTGGTTTAGCCGCTCCTCAAGTTGGGGTTTCAGAAATGATGGCCTCAGTTCTTGTACCCAACGAAGAAGATCCTGATAAACCTTTGCTCAAAATCACTTTGATCAATCCAGTCATCGTTAGAAATTCAGTTCAACGTGCTGCACTGTCTGAAGGCGAAGGCTGTCTATCAGTTGATAAAGACGTCCCTGGATTCGTCCCTAGAGCTGACCGTATCACTATTAAATACGATGACTTTGAAGGAAACTCACAAACATTGCGTGTTAAGGGCTATCCTGCAATTGTTTGCCAACATGAAATTGATCATTTAAATGGTCATCTCTACTATGACAAAATTAATAAAACTGCACCTTTTGATCTTGATCCAAGTACTGTCGTTATCTCTTAATCTAGCCGGCAAAGTATACTTACAATATTAGATATGGTAGAATTGTGCTATCTATTGAATATTGCGCAAATGGACTGGAAAAAACGTCAAATGAAACTGACCTGTTTCATTTAATTCGATTAAAGGAGAAATTTATATTGATTTATAAAGTTTTATATCAAACAAGTGAACTAGATAACCCCCGTCGTGAATTTACACATTCACTTTATATGGACGCTGCTTCAAGCATTGAAGTACGTCAAGCAGTTGAAAAGAATACTGACTATGACATTGAATTTATTCAGGAGCTCGATGAAAAGCATTTGGAATACGAAAAGAAGAGCCCTGACTTTAAATTAACGGAGTTTTAATTAATGTCCTTTAAAGTTAAAAATAATGAAGTTGCCGTTTTTGCCATCGGGGGCCTTGGCGAAATTGGTAAAAATATGTATGGAGTTCAATATCAAGATGAATTAATCGTTATTGATGCTGGAATTAAGTTTCCCGAAGATGAACTTCTAGGAATTGACTACGTCATTTCCGATTATAGCTATTTAGTAGAAAATAAAGATAAGATCAAGGGGTTATTTATTACCCATGGTCACGAAGATCATATCGGTGGTATCCCTTATCTTTTGCAACAACTTCCTAACATACCTGTTTATGCCGGTCCATTAGCTTGTGCATTAATTAAGGGTAAGTTGGAAGAACATGGTCTATTGAGAACAACTGAAATGCATGTTTTGCATGAAGACGATGTTATTAAATTCCCTAAGATGAGTGTTTCTTTCTTTAGAACAACTCACTCTATTCCTGATACACTTGGTGTTGCTGTTCATACGCCTCAAGGTATTATCGTTGAAACTGGAGATTTCAAATTTGATTTAACTCCTGTGGCCGGTTTACCTTCACCTAATCTTCAAAAGATGGCTGCTCTAGGTGCCAAGGGTGTTTTATGTCTATTATCTGATAGTACGAATGCAGAAATCCCTACTTTCTCTAAATCAGAACGTTCAGTTGGACTAACTATTCATCAAATATTTGAAACTATTCAAGGGCGAATTATCTTTGCCACTTTTGCTTCAAATATTTATCGTATTTCCCAAGCTGTTGATGCAGCAATTCAACAAGGTCGAAAAATTGCAGTCTTCGGACGTAGCATGGAACAAGCAATTGAAAATGGACGTGAGTTAGGTTATCTCAATATTACTGATGATATGTTGATTGACCCTCATGCTCTTAATCAAACTCCAGCTAATGAAACTTTGATTCTCTGTACTGGATCACAAGGTGAACCGTTAGCTGCTTTAAGTCGTATTGCAAACGGTACGCATAGACAGATTACAATTCAACCAGGCGATACAGTTATCTTCTCAAGTAACCCAATTCCTGGTAACACTATCAGTGTTAACCATTTGATCAACCAACTTTCTGAAGCTGGAGCAGAAGTTATTCACGGTAAGGTTAATAACATTCATGCTTCCGGTCACGGTGGTCAAGAGGAACAAGAACTTATGCTTCGCTTAATGAAACCTAAATTCTTTATGCCAATTCACGGTGAATATCGGATGTTAAAGATACATACCGAACTAGCCGAATTATGTGATGTACCTCAAGATCACTCTTTCTTGCTAGAAAATGGTGATGTCCTAGCTTTAACCAAAGATAATGCTCGTGTTGCTGGTCACTTCCCTGCCGGAGATGTTTATGTCGATGGTAAAGGCGTTGGCGATATCGGAAATGTCGTTATCCATGACCGTCAAGTTCTTTCTGAAGAAGGTATGGTTGTAGTAGTTGCAACAATTGATTATCAAAAGCACATCGTTTTAGCTGGTCCTGATATTCTTTCACGTGGTTTCGTATATATGCGTGAATCAGGCGAATTGATTAATCAAGCTCAAAAACGAGTTTTCCATTTAATCAAAAATGCTTTTGATACTGAAGATGAAAAAGTTACTGAAGCAACTTTAAAACGTATCATAATTGAAGGATTACAAGAATTCTTGTACAAACGTACTGCTAGAAATCCTGTAATTTTACCAATGTTAATAGGAACTTCAATCTAAAAACAGAGCGATAACTACTATTTTTCTAAATATGCAGTAAATATGGGCTGTACGATAAATAGAGTTGATAGGC
>NZ_AZDB01000048.1 GCF_001434585.1 Companilactobacillus crustorum JCM 15951 | reverse complement strand
CCGCCATCCACTTGATTTGACGAACAGCCGGAATTTAATTTAAAAATATTAAAGGCCCGGTCTATTGATTAATACAATCAATAAACCGGGCCCTTTTTTATTGCCAAGACCGTAAATGCTTTTTGACAAATTGTCGAAAATTCGTAGGTTCCTCACCCATAACTTGATAGTAAGTCGAACTCGTACGCTTAGCTAATCCTCGTCGAGTCATAAAATATAGCATTCCCATTACTTTGACATACTTTTTATCTAAACCTCTAATCTCAGTCCAATACCTCTGAACTACTCGAGAATTCAACTTAGGGTAAATAATTGAACGATGCAATTCTTCTGACATAATTTTGGCAACTTTATTATATCCAATTGCTTCTGGACCAGTAATCTCATAAGCCGTATTTTGAAAATTCATTGGTTCATGCAAAATTCTAGCAGAGAATTTACCTATATCTTCAGTATCAATAAAACTAGTCAGGACATTGCCAACCGGAACAATAATACGATTGAAATTTTTAATTTCTAAAGCATGAACGCCACTAATATTTTGCATAAAGAAACTGGGCCGAATAAAGCTGTACGGAATATGTAAATGTTTTATTTCTTTTTCAATTTTATAATGCGGTGGAATCGGATTATGTTCTATTCCCATTAAGGACAAGAAACAAATTAATTTAATATGATGTTGTTTTACTGCTTCAATGAAAGGTATTAAATCATGATAATCGCCCATATATGGTGGTCGCATTAAAAAAACTCGATCAACATTCTCTAAAGCTGGCTCAAATGTTGTTGTATCAGCGAAGTCAAATTTAACTTTATTAACTTCTTGACCAAATAATAACGTTAGCTTTTCAATATTTCTAGCCGCTACTATGACATTATCACCATTCTGCAAGGCATATTTAGCAACGTATTGACCAACATTGCCACTTGCCCCAGTTATTAATATTTTCCCCCAAATTTTTCCTCGATATTTTATATAATATACTTTTATCATACTCTTTAGATTAAAAAATAGGTCCTAATAATCTTTAAAATCATTGGAACCTATTTAATATAATGCTAATTTTCACAAATAAAATTCATAATTATATTTTAACTAACGACATAATTAGCAGCAACCCATTCATTTGTAGCAACACGATAATAAGTTACGCCATCAATATCCTTAGTCTGATCTGTTTGCCATGAACTATTATTACTCAAAGCACGATTAGAAATTGTTGTCACACTGCCATCGCTTTGAAGAGCAACTAACTGAACATAACTTCCAGACGCATTATTTACTTTAATAACATCCATATTTGAAGATGATGACTCTGTATCACTCGAACTATTGCCAGTTAAATATTTAGCATTAACCCATTCGTTTGTAGCAACGCGATAATAAGTAACACCATCAACATCTTTGGTTTGATCTGTTTGCCATGAACTATTGTTACCCAAAGCACGATTAGAAATCGTTGTCATACTGCCATCGCTTTGAAGGGCAACCAGTGGCACATAACTACCAGACGTATTATTAACGCTAATTACATTCGTATTTGATAAACTGGAATTGGTAGTACTATTAGAACCACTATTAGTAGTGGCAGAGTTATCGCCACTTGTATCGCCTGTGGATGTTGAACTGCCATTTGGTGATTCATAGCTGGTAAAGAAACTGTCATAAAGCTCTGAAACATCAAAATTTCCATTACTGCCACTAAAGGTATAACTGCTTGACCATTGCCAACCATGATTTGTTGTATACCATTCTTGACCCGTTGCATCGTAAGGATATGATGCAATCCAGCCTGAGTCAACAGTCATTACACTGCCGACCCATGATCCCATCGTATAAATAGTTGAACGATAGCCATATTTAGCAACTTCCGTCATAAAAGCTTTGTTGTCAGCGTCATTTTGTGCCTCAGATACTGAACTCTGTTCTGAACTTTCAACATCAGTAGCTAGTACAGCTCCAGCTGGCAAACCGTCTTCTTGAGCAAGCTTACCAGCATAATCAGCTTCAGCTATCGCACTGCTAACGCTATTATATCTAGCATAATGATAGCCATTGATATAAAGACCAGCAGCTTGAGCATTGGCGATATTACCTGCCGCAGTACTATCTTTAAAAGAAGTACCTTCACTAATTTTGGTAACTATCGCCTTTACGCCATAGTTATTATATATATCTTGGAAATTGGCAACTGTCATCGATCCGTTGTTGTTGGAAACATCAACCATATCAGCTCGAGCTGCCTCAACTGTTGTTGCGCAAAAGAACAGCGCAATCACAGAAACTACAGTACTGATAACTGCAATAACCCTTTTCTTTAAAACTATAAACCATATCTCCCTTTTGTTGCTTTAGCAACATAGGAAATTATAATTCTATTTACTTGACATTTATCAAAAGTTACAGATCTGTCTACAGAAAGTAATAAAGTCATCAAGTTGTAACTAAAAAGTAAAAATTTAAATCGTAATTCTTCCTTAAAATGACAATTATCTTTTAATGACAAATTTTATTTATCTTCCATTATTAGGAAGCTATTTCATGGCATCTTTCTATATTTGAGATTATACTTTTGGCAAACAAAGCTTTCCATTTTTTCTTAGAGGGTGTCAATAAATGAATCGAAGAAGTCACAATAAAAACCCGAATCTAAAATATTTAACAATTTTTGTTCTTACTTTAGTAATTCTAGGAATACCGTCCTATATTTGGACCAAAAAAAACGTTACTAGCTTAGCAAACAGATATCATCCCACAGTAACTCCTGTTATTATGATTCCCGGAAGCAGTGCTGATGCTACTCATTTTGACAATTTAATTTCAACAGTTAATCAACAATATAACGAACATCATAGTTTGTTAAGAGTCACTGTAGGCGTTAATAATCAGATTTCATATAGTGGCAATTACTCTACCAAGGACAAACATCCTTTTGTTACTATTGGTTTCGAAAACAGTCAAGATGGCTACTCCAACATAAAAAAACAAGCTGCTTGGTTAAATATAGCCTTTAAAGACTTAAAAAATAAATATCATTTTAATAACTTCAATATTTTTGGGCATTCTAATGGAGGGCTTATTTGGACTTATTATCTTGAAAACTACTTCAAAAAATCTCCTATCAATATCAATCGCATGATGACAGTAGGAACTCCCTACAATCTTGAAAGCTCCGATAAAGATCATACGCAAATGTTAAAAGATCTAATTAGTCAGCGCCAAAACATTCCCACTGAGATGACCTATTATTCAATCGCTGGTACTAAACATTATGAAGACGATGGTATCGTACCTTTGTCAAGCGTATCTGCTGGTAAATATATTTATGAAGATCAAATCAAAAACTATACTTTAGTCGTTCTTACCGGTTCAAATGCTGAACACTCCGATATGTTAGCCAATTATCAATTCATTACACTGTTTCACCAATACTTCATTAAAAATACTCTCCAAAAAAACTCATCTCAATAGAACGTAATTAATTGAGACTACGAAAAAAGAGCTAATGACTATAATATAAAAAAGTCATTAGCTCTTTTCGAGTTTAAAATGAAAAATTATGCGTAACATAAGTTCCAACCGAATTTTGATTTTTGTGAAAGGCAGCACTCTTTAACAACCTCAATAGTTACTAAATGTGACATTCATCTCCTGAGCATTAAAGCTGGCTTGGGCCCCTAGAGGTGTCGTTATCATTGGAACGGTATGACAGGAATCATAATCATAAATAATTGGAACTGGATTATTGCCTAACACTTCTCGCAAAATATCAATCGGCTGTCGACCTGTCTGCAAATCATCAAACATGGCATGCTTGCCTAAAATGATTCCTTTTACTTGACGATAAACGCCTAGATTATTGAGCATGGCAAAGTTCTTCTCAGCAATGGCAGCATCTTTTTCTGCATCTTCGATAAATAAAAGATCATTTTTAGTAAACTTAGGAAAATACTCTGATCCGATTATTCCTGCTATTGTATCCAAATTGCCACCTAAAACGCGACCAGTTAAAACCGATGAATTAACATATCCCCAGGAATTAATCTGCATCTTTTTATCTCTTTCAAAATTGTTCCAATTAATTGCTTCGTCAGTCCACATCTTGGGAGCTTGGATTGTGACTGATGTGTTTTTATTACTAATAATTTCAAAAAAATCTGACCAAGTTTGATCGACAATTGGCGAAAATTCTCCAAATGAAGCGACTAGTGCGGGTCCATACAAAACTCGACAAGCCGGAGCTTTAACTTCAATTGCTAACAACAAGGCGGTTGCATCCGAATAGCCAACAATTGTTTTAGGATGAGTCTGTAAATAATCGAAATCAATTTCAGATAAAATAGCGTTGGTATTAAGTCCACCAATAGTAGCCATTAAAATATTTATTGAGTCATCATGGATCAATTGGTTAATCTCTTCAGCTCGTCGTTTTATAGAACCGGACCGATAAAAATCTTGTTGACCTGTTAAATTTCCCGCTACTAAAGTAATTCCTTTTGATTCCATAAAACGTTCAGCTCGTTGAAATCTAGTTGGTGAGATATTAGTGATCGGCGTTGAACTAGAAAAGAACCCTACTTTCATAATCATTCCTCCTCGACTTAAAATGAGAATACCACTTTTTACTGATTTGACAGCATTTATTTGCATTTTTTCTTGTTATCGAACCGGTTCGATAAACTAGAATAAAAATGGTTAAGTAAAATAATATATATTATTTTTTAATATTCATATTTTTAATTGAACTATACTTAACTTTAGCAACAATCGCAATTTGAGGGGGAATTTATTATGTTGCACTATTTTGATTTGAAACGACCAGCTAAATTGGGACTTTCAATTGACGAACAAAAGCATCGCTGGTTTCGTGAATTTTTAAAGTCATTTCTAGTCGTTTTCTTTGTTTATTTCTGTATGTATTTAATCAGAAATAATCTTTCTGCCGCTCAACCATTATTGGTTAAGCAAGGTATTTCTACTACCGCTTTAGGTTGGATCGGTTATGGTTTTTCATTAGCTTATGGAATTGGTAAAACAGTTCTTGGCTATGTAGTTGATGGCAAAAACACTAAAAAGTTCATGTCATTTCTATTAATTTTAGCCGCCATTATGACTCTAATTATCGGTGTCGCTTTGTTAATGAATCAAGCACCGGTAGGATTAATTTTAGTTCTCTGGTCATTGAATGGTATTTTTCAATCTCCTGGTGGTTCTGCTTCACTCTCAACCATTTCTAGATGGACTACTACCACAACCCGTGGTCGTTATATTGGTATCTGGAATATTTCTCATGAATTTGGTGGAGCCGTGGCTGGTGTTATCGCTCTTTGGGGTGCTAATCATCTCTTTAGCGGCAACGTCGGTGGTATGTTTATTTTTCCTGCTATTATTGGTTTGATTGTTGGTTTCTGGGGTTTGTTTTTCGGAGCTGATGATCCTCAAGAACTTGGTTGGGACGCAAGTGAAGTCATTTTTGGCGAAAATGTTTCTAAAGCTGATGAATCAGCTGCCAAAATGAGTAAATGGACTATTTTTAAAACTTTTGTTATGAAAAGTCCTTGGGTTTGGTTGTTATGTATCGCTAACGTATTCGTTTACGTTGTCAGAATCGGTATCGTTAACTGGGCACCGCTTTACACCGTTCAACAACTACACTTTACCGTCGCTCAAGGTGCTAACACCCTTTTGCTTTTCCAACTCGGTGGAATTATCGGTAGTGTTGTTTGGGGTTGGTTCTCAGACTTACTAAAGGGACGTCGTGCCGTTGTTTCGATTATTTGTTTAGCATTGACTGCCTTCGTTGTTTTAGGCTATCGCTACGGAACAACACCAATGATGATCAACACTTCTCTATTTTTCTTAGGTATGTTGATTTATGGTCCACAATTATTAATTGGTGTTTCCGTTATCAGCTTTGTTCCTAAAAATGCTTTGAATGTTTCCGACGGTTTGACTGGAACCTTTGCTTACATCTTTGGTGATTTAATGGCTCAAGTCGGATTTGCGGCTATTGCTGATCCTAAGGCTAACGGTTTGTCATTCTTCGGTATGAACTTGCATGGTTGGAATGATACCTTTATCGTCTTCTACATCGCAGTTGTTCTAAGTATCATCGTCTTAGCAATTATTGCAATTGGTGAAGAAAAAAGAATTCATCAACAACTAGCAACTAAGTAATTTGCTATAAATATCAACACAAAAAGAGATAGAAACTCCACACTTTATGGAAATTTCTACCTCTTTTTGTTTAAAAACAACCTGTACTATAAATTTATCTAGGACAAGGAAAATCTTTAAAAAGTATCTTAAAAGCACGTTAATGACCAAAAAAATGCTTTTTATGACTGTTTTTATCGTTTACTTTTCTATATTGTAAAATAGAGTTAGGATCAAAATTCATTTAAAGGGGATCTTTATAATGTCTAAGAAAAGAATTTTATTAGCTTCAACGTTGGCAATTTTAATTGCTCCAACAATTTTAGGTACTATGAGTGCCCAATCCGCAACTACCGTCCAAGCTGAATCAATGGAATTGAATGGATACACACTTAACAATCCAATTGGTACTGTGACTTACGGTGGAGCTTATACCTATGATAGCAATGGTAACAAATCCGGTAATTTTCTTAGTGGTAAATCATCATGGAAATTAGGAAAATCTATTTTAATCAATGGTCAAAAATATTATGCTGTCGGAGCTAATGAGTACGTTAGCGAATTGAATATTGATATTACTGATGGCATGCCTGTTTACAATCCTGTTTTTATTAAGGATTCTAATGGAGCTACGGGAACGCTTAAATATGCAGCTAGTGTTGTCGATTCACATGCCAATGCTACTGGTCTTACTCTTCCCGCCAATTCCGCTTGGAAATTAGGTGGAATGTTCTCCATCAATGACAATCTATACTATCAAGTTGCTACAGATGAATATATCTCATCATCAGCTTTTAATATAAATGAATCTACAACAACTACTCCAAGCGACGTTACTCCAGAAAATACTTCTATCGGTTTAATGATTGATACTCAAATCTTTGACGATAATGGTAATCCTACAGGTAAATATTTACCAGCAGGCAGCGTTTGGCATACCGACTAATCAAAATCAATGAATAATTATACATATTATCGTGTAGCACCAAATCAATGGGTTACAAGGGGTAATGCGTCATCATCGACAGTTTTCGGCAACGGTCCCATCACTATTACTCTATCTAAAGCTACTCAACTTTATGATGCTTCCACTAATACTTACACACGTACTCTTCCAGCTAACAGCTCTTGGAAAGCCTATAGTGCAGTAAGCAATAAAAACAATCAAATATTTGTCAAAGTTTCTACTAATGAATGGCTTCCAGTTGATGGAACAAATCTAACTGCCTTTAATACCTTTGAACAAATAGCAACTTATGGAACGACATACCAGGCTGATTTTGCCGTAAACTACGATACTAATAAAACAATCGTCGCTAATTTGACTAAAGATCAAAGCGTTTACGACACTTCATCTAATTCCATGACCAGAACTCTTTCAGCTGGTTCTTCTTACAAAATCAGTCAAGTTGTTCGCAACAATAAAAATGAATTCTGGGGTAAAATTTCCAATAATGAATGGCTCTTAATTGATGCTAATAATATGAATATGAGCTATGGCGATATGGATTCTATTCCCAGCATAGCCATCAGTGAACCAGATTTTGCAACAAATATTGTTAAATAATAAAATATTAATAAAAAACAGGTTCTGATGATTTTTATATAATCGTCAGAACCTGTTTTTAGTTATAATTCATCTTTAAAATAATCTTCTAAGAACTTAGCTAAACCATCTTTAGCATTAGTTTCAGTTACATAATTAGCCTGTTTCTTTACTTCTTCCAAACCATTACCCATAGCAACTGAGTACTTAGCTTCATGCATCATTCCCACGTCATTCATTCCGTCACCAAAGACAAAAGTATGGTCAAAATCAACACCTTGTTCTTTTTGAATTTGTTTGACAGCCGTCCCTTTATCAGTACTTAAAGGTATCATCTCAATATTATCAGGTCCAGATGATGACAATCGCAAGAGATCAGTAACCATTAATTTTTCATTAGCTTGCTTAAGTTCCTTTAAATTGCCTCGACTTAAAATAACTCCATTAGTTATTTCATTTTCTACTTTTTTTAATTCCGCCAAATTTTTAATCTCTTTATAACCAAAAGATTCATCAAAATTACCAGCATTTTGAGCAATAAAATGAGGAATTTTTTCAGTAAAATAAGCTTTCTTGGGCGTAAATAACATCATTGGCAACTTATCAACTTGCGTTACCTGATAGGCCAACTCAACCGCTTTGGCGCCTAACAAAGTTACTTCTCGACCAGCCTTTCCATCAAAAACTGCTCCATTAGAAGTAACTAATCGTACATTAGGATTCAAGAGATTTTGAGTAATTTTAGCCAACTCATACATTCTTCCAGTAGAAATATAAAACATAACATCATGTTTTTATAGTCGTTCAATTGTTGCCTTGGTTCGTTCTGAAATATGTTTATGATCACTCGCTAAAAGGGTTCCATCTAAATCCATAAAAACTAAATATTTTGGCATTGCTTCTTCCCTCATGTATAAATTTATATACACTATTGTAGCAAAAATATTGTAATCGGTTACTATATTGATTTAATTATTAATAAAAATAATTTTTACAAATTTTCTTTAAAGAAATTGGCAAACTTATCAAAAGGAATAAAATTCATCTGATCATACAAATCAGTATGAGTTGCCCCTGGTACAATAACTAATTCTTTAGGATCTTTTAGACGATTGTATGATTCTTCAGCCATATAACGAGAATGAGCTTTTTCTCCTGTCACGATTAAAACCGGGCGTGGTGAAATCTTATCAATGTGTTGTTGTAGTGGAAAATTATAATAACCCAATGGACTTGTAGCTGTCCAAGCAGCTGCAGAGTTAACTGAACGAGGATGAAAGGCACGACCACGATAATAATTAAAGAATTCTGTAGTCACGGAATCTGCATTTTCTGGTAAATTTTCAGGGAAAAGTATTCTTGATTGTATTGGATTATTATTTCATCAAATGGCATTTCATGCAAACCACCGGCAGGTTGTCCGTTTTCGGCATCCTCCCAACGTTGATCAGCTAAAACTTTTTTCTCGATTTCGCATTGTTCTTCTGTCTTAGTATTATTCAATCCATTCCACATTGAATCGGACATATCATACATTACTGATGTAGCAACTGCTTTAATTCGAACATCAATGGAAGCTGCAGTTAAAACATGACTACCTAGGCCACAGATTCCAATGGCACCAATTCTTTCACGATCGACAAATTTTTGTAATCCCACAAAATCTACTGCGGCTGAAAAATCTTCCACGAAAATATCTGGGGAAGCAACATTTCTTACACTTCCAGAGCTTTCTCCAGTTGTTGATTGATCAAATGCTACAGTCACAAAGCCCTTTTTTGCTAATGTTTGCGCATATAGCCCACTTGATTGCTCTTTAACGGCTCCAAAGGGTCCCGAAATAACAATTGCTGGATATTTTTTGGTACTATCAAAGTTTAATGGTAAATAAAGATGTCCGGCTAGAATAAATCCATAACGGTTTTTAAAACGAACATTTTGTACTTCAATTTCTGGATCAATTTTAAAAACTCTTGTATCATTTGCTAACTTACTCATATTTTGTTTCTCCTTTTTTATTATATATCTTGTTTAATAGGTCGAATAATGACTTCATTTACATCCATATTGGCAGGTGAATCAATGGCAAAAACAACAGACGACGCAATGTTATCTGCTGATAATCCAATTTGTTTTTCCACTTCAATTTCAGCCTTACGGTTATCTTCATTTCCAATTGAATTATATAATTCCGTAGCAACAGAACCTGGTGAAATAATAGTTGTTCTAATATTATTTTTATGCTGTTCCTGACGTAGACCTTCCATAATAGCTCTTACAGCAAACTTAGAACCATTATAAACCGCCAAATTAGGAATCACGACATGTCCAGCGACAGAATCAGTTGCTAAAATGTGTCCCTCTTTTTGTTTAACCATAGTTGGCAATACAGCTGCAATACCATTCAAAACGCCCATGATATTAACATTTAAAATTCTTTGCCATTCCTCATGAGCTCGATTGATCAAAGCATTCACTGGCATTACACCAGCATTATTGTATAAAACATCAATTTTTCCAAACTTTTTAATAGCTGTCTTTGCCAAAGCTTGAACTTCTTCCGCTTTAGTAACATCCACTCTTTGAACAATAATGTCTTCATCCGGAAATTCTGATTTTAATTTGTTTAACCTATCAATTCTTCTAGCACCAATAACCAATTTAGCATGTTCTTTTGCTAAAGCTCTAGTTGTTGCTGCACCGATACCGCTTGAAGCACCAGTGATAATAATAACTTTATCTTTCACACTCATTATTTATCCTCCAATATTCTTTTAGCAGGGTTCCCAGACATAACTGTATTTCTTAAAACATCCTTTGTAACGACAGCCCCCGCTTTAATTTCTGCATTACTTCCAATAGTGATTCCCGGTAAAATTATGGCTCGTCCACCAATTTTGACACCTTTTTCTATCTTAATCGGACCTATCTTTTGATCACAATCACAAGTCAGCAAGGAGACACCTGGGCCAATAACACCCCCTTGATCAATTGTTATGCCACCAATATCAGACATAATAACGTTACAATTAATAAAAACATCCTTAGCAATCTGAATTTTTCTGCCATAATCTGTATAAAATGGCAATCGAATTTCTGAACTCTTTGCTAATTGATATCCTAAAATTTCACTCAATAACTGTTTAGCTTCGTTTTGACAATGTCGCTCGGTATTCAAATGCTGTAAAAGTCGTTGATTTTGTAGCATTAATTTCTGTTCAACTGACGATAATGTACTTATCCAAGTCATGCTCCACCCTCCTTGCTACTGATTGGAATCAGTATAATACCCCTTGAGAAACATGTGAAATACTTCTAAAATATGGTTATCTATAATTAAAAACTATGGAAGGAGAAGCTTATGGAATTAAGAGTTTTACGCTATTTTTTAGCTGTTGCTCAGGAAAAAAACATTACTCATGCTGCTGAAAAATTATTAGTATCGCAACCGACACTTTCTAAACAACTATCTGATTTAGAGGCTGAACTAGGTACAAAATTATTTATTCGTGGACATAAAGAAATAACTTTGACTTCCGAGGGAGATTACCTTCGTTCCCGTGCTGAAGAAATAATTGATTTAACTGACAAAACTTTTACTAATATTCAAACTGATCAAGTAATAAGTGGTGAATTGACTCTCGGCGCCGGAGAAAGTATTGGTATGAAAAGAATCATCAATGTCATTAGTGGCATTACTCAAGATTACCCGGATGTCAAAATTCATTTGGTTAGTGGCAATGCTGATGAAATGGAGAGTATGTTGAACCGAGGAACATTAGATTTTGCTGTATTGATGGGCGAAAGACCATTAGAAAATTATCACTACCTAAAAATCCCCGAAATGGATCAATGGGGTATTTTAATGTTAAAAGATAACTTGCTAGCTCAAAAAGAAACTATCAATCCAACTGATTTAATTGACAAGCCCCTTCTTCTCTCTGCCCAAGCATTACAAAATCATCGTTTTCAGGATTGGTGGGGAAATCTTGGGCCTCAAATGAATATCATTGGAACTTTTACCCTAGTTTATAATGCTGAATTACTAGTAGAGAAAAATGGAAGCTATATGATCACTTTCAATCATTTGATCAATAATTCTCCTACTCAAAATCTGATTTTCCGACCATTAGCTCCAAACCTATTCGAACCTATTACCGTAATTTGGAAGAAAAATACTGTTCAATCAAAGGTTAATCAGCTTTTCATTCAACGCTTAAAAGCCTCATTAGACAATTAAAATACCCACCTAGTAATCTAATGATTATTAGGTGGGTATTTTTTAAACCGTTAATTCAATCTGATTTCCTTCAGGATCACAAACAACGCTTTCATAATAGCCATCCCCAGTTACCCTAGGGCCACTAAGATGTTTATAACCAGCTGCCGAGATTTCTTTTGTTAATGAATCAACCTTTTCTTTAGAACCAAGTGCCATAGCAATATGCATATATCCTAATGGATTCCAGATTCATGATGCTTATTCAAATCATCTCTCGTTCCAATTTCCAAACGTGCTCCATCTGGAAAGGTCAAAAAGATAGATGAAAAAGTCGTAACTGGATTATTATACTTAGCTGAAGCACTGGCCTCAAAGAATGTTTCGAGAGCGTAAAATATCTTGTGTAAATG
>NZ_AZDB01000047.1 GCF_001434585.1 Companilactobacillus crustorum JCM 15951 | reverse complement strand
GCCTATCAACTCTATTTATCGTACAGCCAGAAAATCAATAATTGATTTATCTACCTGGCTTTATTTTTTTGAAGTTTATTACAATGGATTAACACTAATAAAACGTTTTTCTAAAACTTTTAAAATGGCGTTAGCTGTATCTAACGAAGTATAAAGCGGTACTGAATTCAAAACGGCATTCTGACGAATAATATACCCATCGGAATGTTGGCTTCTACTTTCACCCAATGTATTAATCAACAATTGAATCTTATTATGATCTAAATAATAAATGATATCTTTCTCAGACTGTCCTACTTCAGGCACTACTTTGGCTGAAATACCACAATCATTAAAGTATTTAGCAGTTCCTTTCGTAGCCAATACTTGGAATCCAACTTCATGGAATCTACGTGCTAAACTGCTGGCTTCCTTTTTATCGTTATCATTAACTGTAATCAAAACATTCCCGGCTTCTTTAATATGCTGATTAGTTGCTTCAAAAGCCTTATAGAGAGCCTCTGTATAGTCCGTTCCTGATCCCATCACTTCACCAGTAGATTTCATTTCTGGTCCTAAAGCACTGTCAACATTGTTTAATTTATTAAACGAGAATGTAGGAGCCTTAACATGAATCAATCGAGATTCCGGCTCTAAACCAGGTTCCAAACCTAAGGTATCAAAATCAGCACCTAAAATTAATTTTGTCGCAATTCTGGCCATTTGAATACTTGTTACCTTACTCAAAAATGGTACTGTCCGACTGGCTCTTGGATTAACTTCAATTACGTAAGCTTGATTTTCATGAATAACAAATTGAATATTCATTATACCTATGCAATGTAATTCCTTAGCCAATAATTTAGCGTATTTAACTATTTGAGCTTGAACTTCTTCAGAGATATTTTGAGGTGGATAAACTGCCATTGAATCACCTGAGTGAACACCGGATCTTTCAATATGTTCAATAATTCCTGGAAGCAAAACATTTTTTCCATCACTCAAGGCATCAATTTCACACTCACGTCCGGTTAAATATGTATCAATTAAAACAGGATGATCATTAGAAACATGAACTGCTTCGTGCATATATTTATTCAATTCTTCATCTGAACGAACTATTTCCATTGCCCGCCCGCCTAACACATAACTAGGACGTATCAAAACTGGATAACCAATTTTATGAGCTACTTTAATTGCTTCTGTCTGGGATGTAGCTGTTCCACCAGCAGGTTGAGGAATATTCAACTTCTTAATAATTTGATCAAATAAATCTCGATCCTCTGCACGGTTAATATCTTCAACTTTAGTCCCAAGAATTTTAATACCATTCTCTTGCAACGGTTCTGCTAAATTAACTGAGGTTTGACCACCAAATTGGACAATAGCTCCAATAGGCTTTTCTAAGTCACAAACATTTAAAACATTTTCTAAAGTCAGGGGTTCAAAGTACAACTTATCAGCTACCGAATAATCAGTGGAAACCGTCTCTGGATTATTATTGATAACAATTGCCTTATAGCCCATTTGTTGAACTGCTCTGACACAGTGAACCGTCGAATAATCAAATTCTATCCCTTGACCAATTCGAATCGGACCTGAACCCAAAATCAAAACTGATTTTTCAGACATTTGAACTGATTCATTTTCCGTTTCATAAGTACTATAAAAATATGGTGCTTCAGCTTCAAACTCGCCTGCACAAGTATCAACTGTTTTAAAAGTTGGCAAAATTTCACTTTGCTTTCTAAAATGACGAATAATATCTTCATCTAAGTTATTCAAACGAGCAATCGTTTTGTCAGAATAGCCTAATCTTTTAGCTTCTAAAATAATTTCTTTATCCAGCGTTCCATTAGTCAAAACTTTTTCACAATTAATAATATTTTTCAATTTAGCTAAGAAAAAGGGATTAATAGCCGTTAAGCGATTAATAGTTTCATAAGAAACATCGCGTCTCAAAAGTTCAGCTAAATAAAATAATCGATCATCCGTCGGTGTCTGAATATATTTTTCCAGTTCCACTAAGGATTTATCAGCTAAGGAATCCATAATTAAATCTTCTTGGTCAATTTCTAAAGAACGTACTGCTTTTTGGAAAGCTTCTTCGATATTTCTACCCAAAGCCATCACTTCACCAGTTGCTTTCATCTGCGTTCCGATAGTTCTATCAGCTTTAGAAAATTTGTCAAATGGCCAACGTGGAATCTTGCAGACAACATAATCCAAAGCTGGCTCAAACTGAGCAAAAGTTTTCCCAGTAATTGGATTGATAATTTCATCCAAGGTCAAACCAACCGCGATTTTAGCAGCAATTTTGGCAATTGGATATCCAGTTGCTTTGGAAGCTAAGGCTGACGAACGGCTAACTCGAGGATTAACTTCAATAATGAAATAATTGCTAGTTTTCGTATCGATAGCCAATTGAACGTTACAGCCACCTTCAATTTTAAGGGCTCGAATAATTTTCAAAGATACGTCACGTAATTTTTGAACTTCTTCATCAGTCAAGGTTTGAATAGGTGAAATAACGATGGAATCTCCAGTATGTATTCCTACTGGATCAAAGTTTTCCATATGGCAAACAGCCAAAGCATTATCGGCGCTGTCTCGCATGACTTCAAATTCAATTTCTTTAAAACCAGCAATACTTTGTTCAATCAAAACTTCAGTTGATGGCGAAGCCTTTAGACCTCGCTCAACAATTTCTTCCAGTTCATCATAATCATGAGCCACGCCTCCGCCAGTTCCTCCCATTGTAAAGGCCGGGCGGATAATCACTGGAAAACCGATTCCATCAACGAATTTCTTAGCTTCCCAATAATTATGCGTTGATTTAGATGCAGGCACTGGTTCATACAGCTTTTTCATTAACTCTTTAAACTCTTCACGATCCTCAGCTTCATTGATGGTATCCAGCTTAGTACCAATGATTTCAATTCCTAATTGATTTAAGATTCCTGACTGTTGCAATTGAACGGCCATATTCAAACCAGTTTGCCCACCTAAAGTAGGAATAATGGCATCAGGATGTTCTTTAACTAGCACTCTTTCGACAAATTCTAAAGTAATTGGTTCAATGTAAACTTTATCGGCAATATGTTTATCTGTCATGATGGTAGCCGGATTGGAATTAATCAATACTGTTTCATAGCCTTCTTCTTTTAAGGCCAGACAAGCTTGGGTTCCTGAATAGTCAAACTCTGCGGCTTGACCAATAATAATTGGACCAGAACCGATAATCATAATTTTTTTAAGATCTGTTCTTTTTGGCAATTTAATTCCCCTCCAGCTATTTATTTAGCATGTCCCAAAATTTATTGAATAAAAAGTCAGCATCATGTGGTCCCGGCTTAGCATCAGGATGAAATTGAACTGAAAAAGCATTGTATTTAACATGTTCAACTCCCTCAACGGTTTGATCGTTCAATTCTACTTGCGTGATTTTCAAATCTGTCTGTTTAACTGAATTTTCATCTACAGCATATCCATGGTTTTGCGAAGTGAAATAGATTCTTCCTGTAGCTAAATCTTTGACTGGATGATTAAATCCCCGATGACCGAATTTCATCTTGAAAGTTCTGGCACCATTGGCTAAACACAATAATTGATGTCCCATACAAATGCCGAAAACTGGATACTTCTTTTCTAGCTCCACAATTGTAGGCAAAACGTCGGTATGACGTGTTGGATCTCCAGGACCATTGCTCAACATAACTCCATCTGGTTTCAAATTTTCAATTTCTTCTAGCGAAGTATTGCCAGGTACAACGGTTACTTTCAGGCTACGCTTCGTTAATTCTGACACGATACTTTCTTTATATCCAAAATCCAATAAAACGACATGTTTGCCGCTACCTGTAAACGTAGTTGGTTTGGGGTTGATACTTTTTTGTAACTGTTCATCGTCTAATTTCCAAGTACTGATTTTATCTAATAAGCCTGAATCTAAATCGTCAACAATTGCTGCCTTTAGTGAACCAGCTTTTCTAATCTTTAAAGTTATTGCACGTGTATCAATTCGTCGGATACCAGGGACATTTTCTTGTTTCAAATACTCATCGAGTGTCATTTCACTTTGATAATTTCCTACAACATCAGTAATTTCTCGAGCCAGTATACCTTTGATAGTAGGTTTGTTTGATTCATTAAATTTTTTGGCAATACCATAGTTGCCAATCATAGGAGTACAGAAATTAATAATCTGTCCATTGTATGACTGATCTGTAATGGCTTCTTGATAACCACTCATTCCAGTGGTAAAAACAAGTTCACCAATGGTTTCTACATCGCTGCCAAATGCCGTACCTTCAAAGTACGTCCCATCTTCAAAAACTAGGTATCTTTTCATGTTTATCCTCCGGATTGATAAAATTTGGTACATAAAAAGGGATGCTGGTAGGCATCCCTCAAGTTTTGTCTTCGACGATTAATTTAGACTGAACCTTTGGGACCTCTCTGGATCCTATTAAAAATTCAAATTTCAAGACTTTTCATCAGTACATATTATTCGATAACTTTTAAGATCTCACTGAATCCCATTAAAAATTATTGTTCTCATAATACAAACCGTTATATGAATCGCCAATATGAAAATCAAAATATTTCTTACGCTAATAAAAAAACTTTCTCTGCCAGCTGACAAAGAAAGTTTTTAATTACAGGGAATATTCTCCCTAATTGATTACTTTCTAAGTCTCACTGGACTTAATTAAAAGTTGTTGTACCTATAATACAAATGTGAACTCAATCCGTCAATAGCAACTATCGTCGAAATATATGTTCACGGTGATATTGTAAATACTTCTTATTAGGAGAATATTCTTTATTCATATATATTTTTCTATTCTTATATTTATTTAACAATTTATTAGTCTCTGAATCATCTGAAACTACAGTAGATAAAACTATATGCCCTTGATCAGAAAAGGTAAAATATCCTTCTGTAAAAGCTTTTGAAAACATTTTTGATAAACAAATTCCATTACGTGCATCTAAACGAATATTTTTGTTAACATTCCAAGGAATTATTCTTGTAGCAATTAATTCGGATTCATCATTATTCGCTACTAGCGCTGATTTATAATGATAATTAAATTTTACTTTATCTGAAAAGAATTTATTTACTGCATCATAAGTCGGAGTAGCTTTTACCTCATCATTGATAAAGTAAGCTTCCATTCTCTCCGCCTGATAACACTTAATCGCAATGGATTCCTCCTCTGAAGATAAATTTGATTCACTAGGAGTCATGTCTTTTTGACGATCCAATAGCCCAATGAAATCCTCTTTGGATATCTGAGTAATACCATTCATATTAAAAAAATTAGACCATTTTCCTTTAAAGATTCTAAATTTCCAGTCGAAAGTTCGAAGGTTTTGTTTCATCAAATGATGTGAAAAAAGATAAGGATTCTTAATTGCTATCAAACTGCTACCATTTTCAGGATCTTCACGCACTACTTTCCCTAATTCTGCTGCACCATAAAGATAAAATTCATTGCCCCACTCAGAAGCACTGCCTGAACGACGATAAATTATTAAATCGCCGCTATGAAGCTGTTTATTGCTCTTATTTTGATAACTATAATATTTAAAATCTACGTCATTGTGGCTGGGACTAGAACTAGAGTCTATTATAAAATAGTTAGTTTTTGGATTATTTAACTGTGACTCATAGTGATACATTATCATTACCCCATTTTAATTATATCTAGTAAATCCACCCCTCTTTGATGCAGGGCTTCATATTTTTAAAGAATAATTCTTTTAATAACTTCAGTATTACTCTATCATATTGGTTGAATTTCTCGATTTGAAGTAGTACTTTTTGCTTCTGATATACTTGTCCCATTAGATAATCATTCCACAATTTTTATTAAAGATAGGATATATTTATGAACATTGATCACGAAATTAACCAAGGCATAAACTTTGGCTTCATAGACAACTCAATACAATCTTTATCCCGTTATCAGCCAGCACTAGTCACTAATCACAATGGCTCTGTCCTTGATACGCTAGAAGAAGAACTACGCAGTGCTACATCATTTACAATTGCCGTCGCCTTTGTCACCTTAGGCGGTTTATTAGATTTAAAAAGCACTTTAGCTGACATTGCAAGTCATGGCATTCGTGGAAAGCTTATCACTTCAACCTATCTCAATTTTAATAACCCTGACGTTTTTGACGACTTGCTACAAATTCCTAATCTCGATGTTAGAGTTTTAAACCAAGATGGATTTCATACAAAAGCTTATTATTTTGATCACAATAATTATAAAAGTATCCTAATTGGCAGTTCTAATTTGACTCAAAATGCGCTGAAAAAAAATTTCGAATGGAATCTTCGTATCACTTCAACTGAACGAGGTGATATCGTTGCCAATGTCAAAAATGAATTAGATGATCTGTGGCAACAAGCCACTCCATTAACAGCTTCGTGGATCAAAGATTATCGTCAAAACTGGCAAGCGCCTACTTCAATACCCACTAGAAAAATTAATAATTCAGGCAAAATCAGTCCTAATGCGATGCAAAAACCGGCTTTAGAGGCACTAAAGCATTTACGAAATGTAGAACACGCCAAAAAGGGATTGGTCGTTGCAGCAACTGGAACTGGTAAAACTTATTTAGCCGCTTTTGATGTGCAGCAATTTAAACCCAAGCGCCTATTATTTGTCGTTCATAGAGAACAGATTTTGCGTAAAGCTTTAGCTAGTTTTAAAAAAATTTTGGGTGGACCTGACAACGATTATGGCATTCTCAGTGGTAATCAGAAGGAATTAACCGCTCGTTATCTTTTTGCGACAGTTAATATGATTTCTAAAAAATCTGTCCAGAATCAATTAGGTCCGGCGGCATTTGACTATATTATTATCGATGAAGCCCATCGAGTTAGTCAAAATCAACCCGGCGAAAAAAAGTCAATGTATCAACGCTTAATGAACTTTTATAAACCTCAATTTATGCTCGGAATGACTGCCACTCCAGAAAGAACTGATGGAACTAATGTTTATGCCTATTTTGATTATCATTTAGCTTATGAAATTTCATTATTAGATTCATTAGACCATGACTTACTTGTTCCTTTTCACTATATTGGCGTTACCGACTACGAAAAAGATGGGCAAGTTATCGACGACAAAACTAGCCTAAAATATCTAGTGTCTGACGAGCGCGTAGACTACATAATTGATAAAACCAATTACTATGGTCCCCAAAATGATAACGTTCACGGTCTGATCTTTGTCAGTCGTGTAACTGAAGGTCAAGAGTTAGCAGTTAAGCTTGCAAATAGAGGAATTAATGCTCAATTTGTTTCCGCTGAAGATACTGTTGAATCACGTGAAAAAGCAGTTCACCAATTAACTAATGGTCAACTGCAATACATCATTACTGTAGATATCTTCAATGAAGGCGTCGATATTCCAATCCTTAACCAGATAGTTATGATGCGGCCTACAAAATCAAGCATTATCTTTTTACAACAATTAGGACGAGGCTTACGTAAATTTTCTGATAAAGAATACGTTACTGTCTTAGATTTTATTGGCAATTATGACGAAAACTATATGATTCCGATGGCATTTGATCGTTCTCACAGCAGTAATAAAGAGAAAATTCGTCAACAAATCATCAGCCCCAATATTTCTGGCGTCTCAACGATTCATTTTGAAGAAGTGGCTCGTAATAGAATTCTAGCCGCCGTTTCTAAAGCCCGACTGAACGATATGAAACGATTCAAAAGTGCTTATCAAACTCTTAAAAATAAAATCGGCTTACGCCCTCCTATGTTGTTAAATTTCGCCAAAATGGGCAGTGTCGATATCTTTGATATTATTAGTAAATTTCAAACTATATACGACATGCAAACCAAATTTGAAGATACTTTCTCAAAATCGCTTACTAAAAAAGAACATTCATTCTTAATCTTTATTTCAGCAGAAATCACTATATCAAAGCGCCCTGTAGAAGCTTGGATATTGAAACAGCTTTTGGCCAAGACCTCTTTACTTGATGAAGATATTCTATCTGAACTACAAACTCAGGGTATCTTTTGCGATCAAGAAACTTTGGATAACGTTGCTTCTGTCTTAGACTTTAGCTACTTCTCCAAAGTAAAACAGAAAAAGTACGGTCAAGTTACATTGATAAAACGAAACAAAGGTCAATGGAAATTTACTTCTGAATTTGAACAAATGCTCCATTCACAAGTATTCAGAGAATATTTTGAAGATGCTCTCGATGCAAATCTTTGGAATATTCAGCAAAACCCTACTATCTATCATAATCGCTTTACTATCGGCGAAAAATATTACCGTTCAGATATTATTAAGATGCTAAATTGGAAGCATGAACCTAATTACATAAATATTGGCGGCTATGGTTTACGAGAAGATGGTCGTTTTCTTCCGGTTTTCATATCCTTAAAGAAAACAAAAACGATCCAAAATAAAATGGTTTATAAAAACACCTTTTTGGATCGTTCAACTTTGCCATTATTTTCTAAGGCCGGTCGTTCATCATCTAGTACTGTAGAAAGTAAAATGCTTGAACAAACTGGATTTGGAATGATTCAGCTCTTCGTAAGAAAATCTAACGATGACAGAATCGATGGTAAGGATTTTTATTATCTAGGAACCGCACATATCCTTAGTGCAAAAGACATCATCAGGAAAAATAGTGATGGAAAGCCCACGAAATTAGTTGAATTTATCCTTCGCTTGGAACATGAAGTTGATTTAGGTCTGTATCGTTTTTTGACGGAAGACTAATCAATTTTTAAATTGATTCAACTAAGGACCATTCCAAATTAGTACTATAATTGCCTGCCACATAATGTCCGTCTGCAATAAATAATCTTGGTCCTTCGTCATCATTCCACATGATAGGATCTAGTGATTGACCATCAATTGTTTCTGAAACCAATGTGCCTGCATCGCCAAGAACATTGTAATTACCATTTTTTTGATAATATCTCATTTCTGATGGCAAAACATTCTCACCCGATTTAAAAGGTTCGCTTTGGATCAAATATAACTTCAAAGCTTTCTTTTCTCGTCGATTGTCACTTACTTCTAAATGATTTCCTACAATTTTTTCTCTATTTAATAACACTTTATTTTGATATGAATTAATACTTCCATAATTCCAATTTTGAGCTTTAATACTGATATTATTATCCGCGAAATTCATTGTCAGATCATTGCCAGCACTGTAGTTGCTAATTGTATTTCCACTAGCGTCATACCCTGTCACTATAGCTTTTGATGCGAATGATGATTTACTATTATCGTCAATGGTTAAATTAACTTCCAAAGTGAAAGTTTTGATACCTGTAAAGTTCAAATTTTTTATTGTTAATGTCTGCTTATCACTTGCGGAAACGGAATTATAATCTGAATAACTTTGCCCATTTACCTTTACTTCACTAATGTTTGAGCTAACTGGTAATTCCAGTTTTAGATCTGCTTTGGTCATTGCTGAATTAACATTACTATCATTTAAATTTATTTTATAACTCACTTGATCATTCTTTGAGACACCATTAATAATGGTATTACTGTCGTTATGATCATTATGACTATTATTAAAAATCGTATTATCAACTGTCACATTGGGTACAACATTCTTCTTTACAGTCAAATTGGCTTTATTAGTAGTTACTGTCGTGGTACTGTCCCCACTTGTTATGGTCAAAACAGCGTAGTACTTGGTACCATCATCTGTTGAATAGCTGGTATTTGGTATCGTATAAATAAGTTTATTACTATTATTATTTGTCACTACAGTATCTTTGTTAGATTTATCGACTTTATGCCAAACGACATTTGTTGGTGGCTGGTCAAATTTACCTTGAACCTCAAAAGTTGCAGGTTTTCCTTCATCAACAGTCTGATCATCAAGTCCACCACCGATTCGAATATCGACATAATCGCTTACGCTAGTGCCATCGCTATTAGTCATGGTTCCAGTAACTCTTACAGTTCCTGACTTACCACTAGTATTAGCAGTCACTAAACCGGTATTTGTATCAACCGTTGCCAAACTTGTATCATCAATTTTCCACTTCAATTCCCCCGTGGCATCTACTGGAGTAGGTATCCCTGTCACATAAGTAGTCATGGCACTAGATTGATTATTATATAAATATTTACTGTCTGCTTTTACAGTCAAATCAGTCGCTTTTATGGGACTAGGAAAAGTCGTTATAAAAGCTACTTTAGAGTAAACAGTCGTATCCAAAAGTCCTGGCAGTAACCCATACCAACGTGTCATCTGTTGATAATAAACTGTTCCTACTTTTGTTGGTGTAACAGTCAACTCCTTAGTCGTTTGGGTCATTTGTGTCCAAGTTTGACCATCCGTAGACTGGTACCAGATATAATGTGGCGTCGCTATTAAGCTTAATAACGCATCCAATACTGACCGTCCTGAATCTGTATAAAGAGTTTTCGGATTGTTAATATAAGTATATTGATTTTCTGGCTGCAAATTATACCCTGAAGTTAACCAAATAAATAACAAAATCACTGGATCAGATGTGGGTGTTCGATACGGTGTAACATCTGCTTCAACAATCAAATTGTCAGGAATAATTTTAGTAATCATTTCTCCAGAAGTGTCTTTCAGATCCTTTTTATTAATAGTTAGAGACGAAAAAATTAATCCCAAGCTAAAAAGTAATCCAATTAAAAACTTTTTTCTCCATTTCATCTCCTAACCCTCCTTATTTTTAAAAAATTTTATAGGGTTCAGGAAAAAGAAACAATTTTATGCGTAGGTATAATAAGTCAATGTATAAATATATAATTATAAAAATAAAATAGGTTCCCCACGCTACTGATGATAAGATGAGTATATAGATTAAATACTTGGTCAATTAAGGGGACTAAATATGAACTTTTTCTTACAGGGGTTAACAATGGGAATTGCTTACGATGCTCCAATTGGATTAGCAAATCTCTTCGTAATTAATGCGGCCTTAACACAAACACGACGCAAATCAATTTTGACAACTATTATTATTATCTTTTTTGACGTCACATTAGCGTTTGCTTGTTTCTTTGGAATCGGCGCGATCATGAAAAAATTTGCTTGGCTACAATTAATCATTTTATTGGTTGGTAGTCTGATCGTTATTTACATGGGAATCAATCTATTACGTTCCCAAACTACTGATATCAGTGCTGGAGATAGTGAATTAACACTTTTGAAAACCATCACTTCAGCTTTCGTCGTTATTTGGTTCAATCCTCAAGCAATTATTGATGGCTCAATGATGCTAGGTGCCTTTCAAGTCACTTTACCTCAATCTAGTTACCCGCTTTTTATTGCTGGTGTGGGAATTGCTTCAATATTGTGGTTTATTATTTTGGACTTAGTAGTTTCCAAATTCAAAGATAAATTCAACGCTAAAGTATTACGAATTATTAATTTAGTTTGTGGCGTGATTATTATTTTATATGGTGGAAAATTGTTATTTAACTTTATTACACTACTCATTAAATAAAAGAAAAGAATCTCGACTATAAAAATGTTGAGATTCTTTTCTTTTATTTTGGTAATGCCTCATAGTCCACTGCATTTAGCCTTAAATTTTTATTCAAATCTCCATTAATTATATAAACCTGAGGGGTATTCTTTCCTCCAAGATTGAATACTCTATATAATTTATAAGACTCTCCAAATTTTTGTGACGCAGATAATTCATTTCTACTTATATAAAATGGAGTATTGATATCACCAGTTGTGGATTTAACTTCTATATAAATCTTTTTACCATCAGTCTCATAAGAAGTTATGTCATAACCTAATCCGTCCCCATCAGAAATAGAGCTATGTTTTACTTTAGTAGCAAGTTCAATTTTATTATTTTCTAGTAATTTATTCTTTTCAAAATTTATAACTAATTTTTCTCCACTATCTCCTAATGCTTTTCTAGTAGTATTCTTTTTTTCAATATCAGATTTCGTAACTTTACCTGTGTATTCATATTTTGGAAGCCCCTTTTGGGGTGCTAAAACAGTTTTTAATTCACTTGATTGGACATTCGAATTTTCTCTAATAATTTCAGAATCAGATTGTTTCTGAAGCAAAATATTTATTGATGCCTCAACATTTTGAGGATCTACTAATTTCATTTGTAATTGATATAACAGTGCTATCATAAGTTTTAAGTCATTTTCCAAATTAAAATTATCAGGAATTTTATTGGCATCGTAACGTATACTCAAAATATTTCCATATTCATATCCTGCGGGTAAATCTGTATTTAATTTATTTTTAGGTGTCCTACAAATATTAATCTTTTGAGTTGTAAACCTTTCATCGTATACAAGATTTTCTTGCCAGTAATTAGCAACTGACTCTATTTTTTTCTTAGCAATATCTTTATCTGGTAGATTGCAAATTTAATCCGAATTTT
>NZ_AZDB01000046.1 GCF_001434585.1 Companilactobacillus crustorum JCM 15951 | reverse complement strand
TCATTTACACAAGATTCTTGACGCTACCCTCTGAAGTTATTGGTCGTTCACGCAAATTCAAAATCATTTCTATTTCATTTAATTTCAGTCCTGCTAATTGTAAATTACGAATAATTAAAAAAGTTTTCTGATCATCAACAGTATATGCCCGATAATTATTGGCATCCCTTTGGGGAATTAATAATCCCTTTTGATCGTAAAATCGTAACGTATCTCTTGTTGTATTTACTAATTGACAAAATTGTTTTGTATTCACGAATTAAACCTCCAACTTTTATTGATTGACTTGGTAGTTAAGCCCCATGTTAATTTTTATCTAGCTTCAAATAAAACTAAGTCGGTGAAAATTATGAAATTATTTTTAGTTAACACGCTTATAAGATTTCTAATTGAAATGTTTACCTTGATTCTAATAATTATAGTTGGATTAACAAAATATTCTGTTCCAATTAATATTTTAGTAGGAATAATTCTACCTGTAGTATTCATCTTAATTTGGACCCTTTTCATGGCCCCTCATTCAATGGATCGAGTATCTTTACCTTACAGAATCTTGATTGAAATATTAATTTTTGGCAGTTGCTGCTATCTTATATGCTTGAATCTTGCTTCAAAATGGGGAACGATTTATATAATCGTCGTTATGGCAAACGCCATATTGTCGCATATTGGAGATGCCATTTATGACCAAGTCTAACTATTATCATTTAGAAACTTTTACTGTAGATTGTACCCTAGATTGGAATTTATTCTTTCGGAGTAAATAATTCGAGTTTTTTCAGAAAGTGGTATGATATCAAAACAGGCTTTAAATTTTCATAAAAAATGAGGTTTTAAAATGAATCAAACCATTGATAATCTAATTAATCACGTTTCTGTAAGAAATTTTACAGATGAATCTATTACTGAAGACCAAAAGAAACAATTAGTGGCAGCTGCTCAAAGTGGCTCTACTTCTGAATTTGTACAAGCATTCTCCCTTATTGAAATTACTGATCCTCAATTACGTAAACAAATATCCGATATCACTGTTAGTTCTCCTCACGTTCAAAAAGCTGATACTTTCTATATCTTCGTTGCTGACCTGAATCGCCAAGCCACAATGCTTAAAGCTAATAACTTAAGTCTAGACAGTCTTAAAAATATGGAATCATTGTTAGTTGCTACCGTTGACACAACTATTGCTGCTCAAAATATGGCAACGGCTGCTGAATCTATGGGATTAGGAATTTGTTATATCGGTAGCATTCGTAACAATATTCAACAAGTTGCTAAATTATTGGAGTTGCCTAAATTCACTTTCCCACTTTTTGGTATGACTATTGGAGTTCCTGCCGTAAAAAATCAACCTAAACCACGTCTATTCATCCAAAATCAAGTTGCTACAAATACCTATGACAGCCAGGCTTTTAACGATTTAACTAAATATGATCAAGAAGTTAGAAAATACTATGCTAATCGTCGCACCAACTCCCAAGACACTACTTGGACTGAAAAGAATCTCACTATGTTTGACCATATTCATCGTCCCGAAGTAGCAAGTTTTCTTAAAGAACAAGGCTTTTCTTTAAATTAAATCTTACATACCGCTATTTCTTGTTGATATTTTTCAATTAAGAAATGGCGGTATTTTTTATTTTCAGAAATTTTCTTAACTTCTCATCCCAATTGCTTACATCTCCTATAACTAGGGCAAATTTACAGAATTGATACAAAACTTTACATTAATTGAACATAAAATACACACTATTTTTTTATTATCGGGTTATAGCAATAAAAATTTATCTTTCCGAATAAAAAATGTAGGTGTAAATGATATGAATAACTTAGGTGATATTTTAAAAGAAACGCGTCAAAAAAAGCAATTATCTCAATTAGAAACTGCCGAAGATATTTGTTCACAATCAACTCTTTCAGAAATCGAACATAACAAATACATCCCCAATACTCAACTATTAATTAATCTTTGCCAACGATTATCAATTAACTTCAAAGACTTAGTATTATCTGAAAATTTTAAAGTTTGTAAGGAAAAATACTTCAATCAAAAGGTCAAATCATTTTATAAAAGTTGTGATTATCATGCTCTAAATGCTTTTTTAAACCGTCCGACAGTTACAGAAACAGTTCAAACCAGCAAACAAACTCAAGCATATTATCTTTACCTTTCAATCTGTGCCATCCACTTAGACAATGGCTTAGATCAAGCTAAAGAATTCTTAAAATTATCTTTGGCTTGTGCCGGGCGTAGCCGAAGTCAAACCACCCTTACTAGAATTGGTAACATTATCTTGGCTTACGTTTATTCACAACAGGGATTGAGGACTTCTGCATATCGCCAAATTACCCTAGCTTTAAAAGATATTTCTACTATTAAATACGAAGAGAATTTAAATTTGGTTTTTTATATAACTGCTCTTTCCTATTTTCAACTCTCAAAGTTCAGTCTATCCATCAAAACCATAGAGGAAGGCATTCACTTTTCGCTTAATAATAATTCACATTTTATTCTACTCAATGATTTATATTTAATGGCCAATATTGCTGAAGTAATCAAACAAAACAATTATCATCTAAACATTAAAAAATTCAATATTTTTAATAATTTAGTTCACAACCATATTTACGAAAACATCAAATGATGTAAGCGTTATATTTTTCTTGTCCTATCATGCTATACTTTTTTATAAAGGATGGTTGAAATATATGGATGAGATAGAACTTTTACTCGAACAATTACAAGCAATCGCTCAAACTGGTAAACATTACAGTAAAGACGTTTTTGATCGCGAACGTTATGATCAACTGGAGGTTGTTTCTAAAAAGTTAATAACCAAATTAATTAATAATACGACCGCTGAACAGTTAGATATCTTTTTCGACGCCGATACTGGATATGTAACACCCAAAGTAGATATCAGAGCTGCCACTTTTAAGGATGACAAAATTTTATTGGTTCGCGAGAAAAGCAGCGGTCAATGGTCAATTCCTGGGGGCTGGGGTGATATTGGTTATTCAGCTAGTGAAATTGCCACTAAGGAAACCTTTGAAGAAGCTGGCATCCACACCGTTCCCCAAAGATTAATTGCTATTAAGGATATGCAAAAAAATCACTATCCTAAAAAGAATCTCAATTACGTTTATAAAATGTTTTTTGAATGTAAACCTACTGAAGATAATCTGCATAGTGGTGTTGAAACCTCTGATGTTAAATATTTTACTTTAGATGAAGCATTGAAATTAAATCTTTCATTGGCTCGAAATATGCCTGAAGATTTTAAATTAGCTTTTAAATGTCATCACTCGAAAGCCTGGGAAACTTACTTTGATTAAAATTGCTGTTCACTCTTCTTGCGAAAGCGATTCCACTGACATATTATTAAATTGATTATATGCACTTGGAAGGGATTGATAATTAAATGTATACAGCAGAAAGTAATCGTTATAATAATGAAAATATTCGACATGCGGGAACAACTGGCTTAATGTTGCCTCCAATATCATTAGGATTATGGCGTCATTTCGGTAGTAATGACCCTCTAAGCGAGCGTCGCAAACTAATTTTGCATGCCTTTGATAAGGGTGTCTTTCATTTTGATGTTGCCAATCATTATGGTGATGGAAAGACAGGATTCGGTACATCTGAGGAATTGCTAGGTCAAATATTGAAAAATGATTTACACTCATATCGCGACGAATTAGTTATTTCTACTAAGGCTGGTTATGAAATACACGATGGTCCCTATGGCATCGGTACTTCTCGAAAGTCCTTACTACAAGCGATAAATGATTCTCTTAATCGTTTAAATCTTGATTATGTTGATATCTTTTACGCTCATCGTTATGACGATGCTACTCCTATTGAGGAGACTGTTCGTGCTCTAGATGATATCGTACGTTCCGGTAAAGCCTTATATGTTGGCGTCTCTAACTATGAAACTCCTGAAATGGAGAAAGCTATCAGTATGTTTCAGCAACTTGGTACTCCATTCGTTTTAGATCAAATGAGTATGAATCTTTTAAATAATCACGTTGAAAAAAGTGGTTTGCTTGATGTTCTTAAAAAGAATGGTGTAGGTGCTATTGCTTATGGCCCCCTCTCAGAGGGACTTTTATCAGATAGATATCTCAATGATATTCCTGACGATTTTCCTATTCACCACACTAATTCCGGCTTATTAAAAGATGGCAAGGCTTCCCTAGTTAAAAAGTTAAACGATTTAAACAATATTGCTCAGAGTCGTCATCAAACACTTAGTCAAATGTCTCTTGCTTGGTTATTAAGGGATCCTGTAGTTGCTAGCGTTATTATTGGTACCACTAATATCAATCATCTAGATGATAATTTGAAAGCTCTAGATAATCTTGATTTTTCTCAATCCGAAATTGGTCAAATAAATGCTCTAATTAAATGAATTTAAAAGCAAAAATACGATAGCTCAAAATTGAGTTACCGTATTTTTTAATCTCTAAAAATTATTAATCTAACTTCACACTCTATAATAGATGTGCATCTTTCAATAATTCTTCAATATATGTACCATGGATCTTTTCCATAACTTTCTTTTCTACCAGACGTTCCTTAAATGGCAACTTAATATCTTCAATCTTTTGCTTGCCATCTAGGTAGTAAATTGCTCTCAACAAGGTCCGAACATCAAAGGCAGAACCAAAGACTTCTGGAACTCCACGATCGACATTTAACAATGTATAAACGGCTTCCATAGCTGTTCTAACAGAATATTCTGTCGTAAAGACAGTATCACGTTCTGTTTCGACAAAATTACCAATAAAAGCTAGGTTTTTCGATCCTTCAGGAACTACTAATGGACGATCGCCAACTTTTCTAGGCATAAAGTATGATGTGATATATGGCATATGTGCTGGAATTGTATTGGAATGATTTTCAGCAATGTCTTTAATTTTATCTGTTGGTACTCCAATATGATAAAGCCATTCTTCGCACAACTCATCACCCGTACATTCAGTAATCTTCTTATTAACAAAATTACCTGGTTTATCGGAGAACAATCCATAGACCCAAACTACTAATTCATTATCTTTTTGTCTCTTAAAATGTTTTTGACGACTAATAGAATAACCGTATAGCCAATTAGAATCTTTAATTGAAACTGGCCCACTGGTTACAATTGAACCACTGTGAGGATCTTTTTTACTAATTTTTTCAATATAAGGTACGGCTTCATCATCTGTCAAAGTAATTGTTCCAGAAATCACCCAATTGGCATCAGGAATATTCTTGCAGAAGACGTCTGGATTACCAAAAGTTTTATCTTGCTTGGCCATATTTTCCCATAATTGCCAGCTGCTGCCTAATTCATGTTCAGTTGGAGCTGGATGGGTCTTATCACCATAAGTTGTACTTTCAGTAATTGAACCATTTGTAACAAAGACCAAGTCATTTTCAGTTAAACTAACAGTACTATCTTTGCCATCAGTTGTCATATCAATTTCTGTAGCAACTTTAGTTCCATTAGAAGTATCTACTTTAATATTATTAACATGTGTATTATAAGTAAGTTGAACACCCTTATCTTCCAAGAATTTAATCATTGGTTGAATCAAAGATTCATATTGATTATATTTAGTAAATCTCAACGACGATAGATTTGATAAGGAATCAATATGATGGCAGAAGCGCATCAAATAACGTCTCATTTCCATTGCACTAGCCCATGGTTCAAAAGCAAACATTGTTGACCAATAGAGCCAGAAATTCGAATTCAAGAAATCATCGCTAAAGACCTCATTGATCTTTTTATCTCCTAAATCTTTTTCAGGTGTCATTACTAAATCAATTAACTCTTTAACTGCTTTGGGTGTCAAAGTTAATTGACCTTCAGTTGGCAATTCTTCACCCTGGTTTTGAATAACTCTGCCATGTGAATAACTAGGATCCTTCTTGTTTAGCCAATAAAACTCATCCAAAACAGAAGCATCTGGATTTTCCAATGAAGGAATTGATCTGAACAAATCCCAAAGTGTTTCAAAATGTGGTTCCATTTCTCTTCCGCCGCGGATAATATAGCCTTTTTGTTCATTCCAAATTCCATCCATGCTACCGCCAGGTAGAGCAAGTTCTTCTAACACATGAATCTTATTGCCTTTCATCTGACCATCACGAATAAGAAAAGTAGCGGCAGCCAAGCCAGCTAATCCAGAACCAACAATATAAGCTGACTTATCATCAACGCCTTCCGGTTTCATTGGTCTTGCGAATGCTTCATAATTACCATTACTTCTATACATAAGAATCACCTCTTGATAAAATTTGCTTCCATCTGTAACTGCTTACAATTAGAATATAGTTCTCTTATGTGTAATATACAATAGAAAAATTGTGATTTTTTTGTGAAATTTAGATTTATTTTTTATCATATTTTGAGACAAAATAAAAAAAGAGTGGTATTTGAGACAATCTCAATATCGCTCTCATTTTATTTCAGCACAGATAAAGCAATAGGTTTTCCACAGTCCACAAAATTGTGGATGTAACGGTGCAACATACCTACAATTATTTAAAACTCTTCATAAATGGCTGGATCTTGGTTCTTTGTTCGACCATCAGTTTTAGTTAAAGCATTAATTTTATCAATATCTTCATCAGAAATTTCAAAATCAAATATATTCATATTTTCTCTTTGTCTGACTGGTGAAGCTGACTTAGGGATCGGAATAGTATCTAATTGATGTTCCCATCTCAAAATTATTTGACCAACAGATCTATTATATTTTTTACCTAATTTGACCAAAGCTTCGTTTTTTAAAACTGAACTGGCTCGACCTAATGGACTCCAATCCATCGTTACAATACCGTTATCATGGTCGTATTGACGCATGTCCTTTTGATTAAAGTATGGATGCAATTCTATTTGATTAATTGCAGGTAAAATTCCAGTTTCTTTTTGTAATTTTTCTAAATGCTCTGGTAAAAAGTTGCAAACTCCAATGGATTTTACCAAACCAAATTTTTGAGCATCTATTAATGCCTGCCATGCCTCGACATACATTCCACGCTTTGGATTTGGCCAGTGTAGTAGATAAAGATCAAAATAATCTAAATGCGAACGATAAAGCGACTCCTGCAACGCCGTAATGGCATCGTCATATGCATAATAACGCCCTGGCAATTTTGAAGTGACTGTCAATTTATCACGATCAATTCCACTTTCTGCAATAGCTTTGCCAACGGTTCCTTCATTTTCATAATTATAGGCTGTATCTATCATTTTGTAACCATTATTAATAGCCGACACAATACTTTGAACGCCCTTACGACCATTCAATTTGTAGGTTCCAAATCCAAATTCTGGAATCTCTTGACCATCGTTTAATTTATACATAAAAATGCCCTCCTCATCAATATTACTAACGTACAACAAATCCAGTACGTGAACAAATATGTTGGCTTTTTGGACAAAAAAAGTCCTACATCAATCCGTGATGTAGGACTTTAGACCGCTTTACAGTAAATCTTTGGAATGTGCAAAGCAGTCATTTTAATTCACAGGTAGGCTACCTGCACATCTAATAATACAGACTTTTCACTAAAATAGCTAGTTATTTTAATGAAATACCTTAATTATTAATCATTTGATAGATTTTTTTAGCCATCGGTTTAGCATCTGCTGCCAGTCTAGAGTAATTTTCTAATAAAATAACAGCATCTTTACCATTATTTGATAAGTGAACTACAGTTTGAAAACCATACCCCCAACCGTTGGCATAATTATCATCTTTACCATGATAAAAGCCACCGCCATAAGTACTTGAACTCCCTGGTTTAAATAATTTCTTACGTGACTTATCAGTTAATAAAGAGCCAGTTAAGATATAATTCTCTACTTTATACAAATCACTGGCGCTCATATAAATTTGGCCCGTTCCCAACTCATCAAACATAAAAGCACGTTTCGTATAAAAAGCATTCTTATAATCCAATTTAGCAGAAAGTGGATCATTATTATTATAACCAGTAGCTTTATGAATACCTGAATCTTCATTATATGCAAAAATTGTATGCTTTAAATTAAGCTTTTTGATATACGTTTCCGTAAATAATTCTTGGTAAGATTTACCAGTAATCTTTTCTAAGATACCGCTAAGTAAATTAAAATTAACTGGTGAATAATACCACTTATTATAAAGTAAATTTGAAAACTTAATATTATTAATATCATCCTCAATAATATCTGAATCAGTCATCACTTCTTCAGGTCCAACGCTTGTTTTTAAGATTAATCCTGAAGTCATATCAAGCATCTGTCTAATAGTAATTTTTTCACTGCCAGCAATTCGCGGATAAAATTTAGCCAATTTGTCAGACAGTTTTAAATGACCGTCTTGAACCTGTTTCATAATCATACCTGCTGTCATTGCCTTCTGAAGTGAATCAATTTCATAGGTAGTGTCCTTATCATTTGAGACACCACTTGAAAAATCAGAATATCCACGACTTGTTTGATAAAATGCTTTACCATTCTTTATGATCAATAACGTTCCGGAGTAACCTTTTTCATTCAAAAGATTATCAATATTTTTGCTGAATTGACCACCAACCGTATTATCGATGGAGGCATCGGCATAAACTGTAACTGGGAATGATCCTAAAAGGATTGCTCCTAACATAAAAAGAGGGAAAAAGATTTTTTTCATTATATACACCTATGAAACCTACTTCTATGTAACCTTCCTAATACCGTAATTATAAAGTATTTTTTCAAAATTTAATAATAATAAACTCATTCTCTATTGTTGCATAGCTTTACACTTCAGAACAGTCAATATGGTAAAATATACTCAACAAGAAAAGAGGGAAAAACTAAATGAATACAATCATAATAATCGTTATCATTTTATTAATAATAATTGCTTATGCGGCTATGTATAACGGTTTAGTCAAGTATCGCAACCGTGCTAGAGAGTTTAGTTCACAAATTGATGTTCAATTGAAACGTCGAACTGACTTGATTCCTAATCTAGTTGAAACAGTTAAAGGCTATGCCACACATGAAAAAGAAACTCTTTCTCATGTTGTCGAATTGAGAAACAACGTTACTAACGCCAACACACTTCAAGATAAAGTCGATGCTGATAATGAATTGACTGGAGCTTTAAGACAAGTCTTTGCTTTATCTGAAAACTATCCTGATCTGAAGGCTAATCAAGAATTCTCCCAATTAATGGAAGAACTTTCTAACACAGAAAATAAAGTTTCTTACGCACGTCAAGCTTATAATAGTCAAGTTCAGGCTTACGATACAGCTATTCAAACTTTCCCACGTAATATTATTGCAGGTATTCATGGATTCAAAGAAATGAACTTCTTACAAATACCTGATGTTGATAAAGAAGCTCCTAAAGTTAAGTTTTAATAGAGGTGTCTTATGATTTACGAGCAAATTGATCGTAATAAACGCAAAACCTACTTGATATTCTTTATTTTCTTTTTAATACTGGCCGCAATTGGAAGTTTTATTGGTCTCTACTTTTTTGACAATATGTATGCTGGTATTGTTATTGCATTGGTAATTGCAATTGTATATACATTGATAACTTACTTTCAATCTACGAGTATTGTTATGCAAATGAATGGTGCAAAAAAAGTAAATTCTGCAAAAGATGCACCGGAACTTTGGCATATCGTCGAGGATCTTTCGATGGTAGCCGATATTCCCTTACCTGAAATTTATATTATTGACGATCCTAGTCCTAATGCTTTTGCCACTGGACGTGACCCACAACATTCAGCCGTTGCAGTTACAAGTGGCCTTTACAAAATGATGAATCGTGAGGAACTTGAGGGTGTTTTAGCTCACGAAGTCTCCCATATTAGAAATTATGATATTCGTGTATCAACCATTTCAGTTGCACTTTCATCAGCGATTATTTTACTAAGTTATATTATTGGTAATGCCTATCGTTGGTGGATTCCTTCTCGTAATGATGATCGCGACAATAACAATTCAGGCGTTTTCAAAATAGTATTGTGGCTAGTAGGGTTGATTTTTGCCATTCTTGGCCCTTTAATCGCTAGCTTGGTTCAAATGGCAATTTCAAGAAATCGTGAATATTTAGCCGACGTTTCCGGTGCAGAATTAACTCGTAATCCTCAAGGTTTGATTAATGCTTTGGAAAAACTCAAAGATAGTACTAAACCTATGCAACGAGTTGACGATGCAAGTGCCTCATTATATATTGATGATCCAACTAAGAAAAAACATTTTTCCGGTTGGTTTGATACTCATCCACCACTAGATGACCGTATCAAAGCACTAAAGAAGACTTTTGAATAAACTTAACTCCTAATTGGTAATAAAAGATTACTAATTGGGAGTTTTTTATATTATTTTTTTCTTATTTCCGAATTAAATTAATCATTTCCACAATTATTGTTCAATGTTTCAGAAAATCTATGATAAAATCATACTTGAAGATTATTTATATCTTCTTAGTGAGGGGAAATATTTATGTATATGTTATTACTTGTTATATTGGGTGCAATCGTGTTATTCACTACCTTCATGATCAAGCCCAAACGTCGTATCCACCGGCGCTTAGTATCTCTAGGGCTTTTACTAGTTATTGTTGGTGGTTCGGGGGTTTATGAATCATACCAAAATAACATTCCAGGAACCGGCGATAATCCTCGACAAGTCGAAAAGAACAAAAATGCTTCTACTTCCGACTTAGCCAATTTAGATTATCAAGGTACGCAAGAAATAGAAGTTAATAATAATACGCCTACTTTCACAAAATCCGAACTAAATGTTTCGAATGGTTCTTGGCAACAATTTGCTGATTTGGATAACCTTAATCGAGCCATTCAAGCAGATGCATTATTGAATAAAAATTTAATGCCTACCGCAAAGCGTGAACCATTGTATGTCAATCCAACTGGTTGGCACAATAAGCGCATTAAGGGAGGCTGGCTATATAATCGTTCACACCTTATTGGTTATCAAATGACTGGACAGAATAATAATCCGAAGAATTTGATGACAGGAACGCGATCATTAAACTCACCTGAGATGCTTAAGCATGAAAATGATATTGCTTATTATCTTAAACAGAATCCAAGTAATTACATTAGATATCGTGTCAAACCGATATATCGTGGTAACGAATTGGTCGCTCGTGGAGTACAAATGATGGCTGAATCCTTGAATTCTAATGGTCAACCAGACAATCAGGTTTCTTTTAATGTTTATATCTTTAACATTGAAAAAGGTGTCAAGATTAATTATAGTGATGGTACAAGTGTAGTTAACAATAATTATTGAGGAGATGGTCGTAGTGCAATATAGTACAGGTGATAAAGAAATTTTCGATTTAATTACAAAGGAAGAAAATCGACAAAATAGAAATATTGAGTTGATTGCTTCTGAAAATATTGTTTCTGACAACGTTAGAAAAGCTCAAGGTTCCGTTCTAACTAACAAGTATGCGGAAGGATACCCTGGGCATCGTTATTACGGTGGCTGTGAATATATCGATCAAATTGAACAGCTTGCAATTGATCGTGCTAAGAAATTATTCAATGCCGAATATGTTAACGTTCAACCACATTCAGGTTCCCAGGCCAACGCTGCTGCTTACCAAGCTGTTCTAAAACCTGGCGATTCAGTTCTAGGAATGGATTTGAATGCTGGCGGTCACTTAACTCACGGTTCAAGAGTTAACTTTTCCGGTAAAATGTATACCTTCCATTCATATGGCGTTAACGACCAAGGTTTAATTGATTACGACAATGTTCAAAAAATTGCTGAAGAAGTTCAACCAAAACTAATTGTTGCTGGAGCTTCAGCTTACAGTCGCATCATTGATTTTAAGAAATTCAGAGAAATTGCTGATTCAGTAGGTGCCTACTTGATGGTAGATATGGCCCATATTGCTGGTCTTGTTGCCGTTGGTTTACACCCTACTCCAGTTGGCGTTGCTGATATTGTTACTACTACTACTCATAAAACACTTCGTGGACCTCGTGGCGGAATGATTCTTGCTAATGCTGAACTAGGTAAAAAGCTTAACTCAGCAGTCTTTCCTGGAACTCAAGGTGGTCCTTTGGAACATGTAATTGTTGGAAAGGCAGTTGCCTTTGGTGAAGATCTTCAACCAGAATTCAAAACATATATGCAACAAGTTATTAAAAACGCTGCCGCTATGGCTAAGGTTATCAACGATTCCGATAACCTCTCAGTTTTAACTGGTGGTACAGACAATCACCTACTTAATGTTGTTCTAACAGAATCAGACTTAAACGGTATGGAAGTACAGAACTTACTTGATTCTATTCATATTACAACTAACAAAGAAGCCATCCCTAATGATCCATTGCCACCAAAATATACATCTGGACTTCGTCTCGGTTCTCCTGCTATTACATCAAGAGGCTTTGACGAAAAGGATTGTGAAGAAGTAGCTCATATTATTGTTGATGCTATTAAATATCATGATAATCCTGAAAAACTTCAAGAATTGGATGCACGCACAAAAGCACTGACAGATAAGCATCCAATTGAATTTAATTAAAAATTGTATTAAAAAAGGGCTGTTCGTCAAATCAAGTTGATGGC
>NZ_AZDB01000045.1 GCF_001434585.1 Companilactobacillus crustorum JCM 15951 | reverse complement strand
GCGTTCGGATTAATTTTACAATCTACCTTATTATCTGTTTGGTTTGTTCAAAAAGCTGTTTTGAATAAACAATAACGTTATCTCTGGATCGGATTTGCTTTAATTGGTTTCTCATTTAATATTAAAATGTTGCAAGCCTTTATGATTTTGCCAGCGCTATACCTTTATTATTGGTTAGCTGCTGAAATTAATTGGAAAAAGAAATTGGTTCACTTATCAATTGCAACAGTTTTCTTGGCAGTCTTTACTTTAATTTGGCCTATGTCAGTTGATATGACAAATTCATCAAATAGACCATATGAAGGCGGTTCAGAAACAAATTCAGCGTTGGAATTAGCTTTTGGTTATAACGGTACTGAAAGATTGCTTGGTCAAACGACCGGTACTGGTGGGGCCTTCCCAGGAATGGGTAGCTCCTCTAAAAAAGGTAGCAAGTCGATGACGCCACCATCTGGCAGTAAATCAAAGCAGCCAAGTGGTACTAAATCATCAAGCAAGGCTCCAACACCCCCAAGTGGTTCAAAAAAGAAATCATCTAGTGGGACACCACCTGCTAAGCCATCTGGATCATCAAAAGGTGGCGCACCATCAATGGGTGGAACTAAGGCTGCTGGCGGTGGCGCTGGTACTGGTGGTGGAGGCGGTGGTGCCTTCAATATTGGTACTGCTGGACCATTCAGATTGCTTCAAAAAGAACTTGGGCCTCAAATTAGTTGGTTAATGTTGATAGCTGTCTTTGGAGTTATCTCAAGTTATGCTTACTTCAGAAGTTCTAAGATGAAGAAATGGTATGCACTCAATGCGCAAAGAAAGGATCTTTGGCTTTGGGTTGGCTGGTTAGTTCCAGTTGCTGGATTCTTCTCAGTTGCTAGTTTCTTCCATCCATACTACACAATCATGATAGCTCCAACGATGGCTGTTTTAGCAGGTGTCGGTATCTATACAATGATAAAACAATGGCGTGAAAAGTCATTGTGGGCAATGTTGTTGCCACTGTCAATTTTATCAACAAGTATTTTGCAAGCTTGGTATTTAACAGATTATTATCCAACCTTAGCTTGGGTTTTATTAATAGCCGGAATCGTGATTTCTATTCCATTGTTTGTTTTACCATGGATTGCTATTAAACTTAAAAATAAACGTGTTTGGCCAATTGCCGCTTTGATAATTGTTATGATAGCTCCAACTTGGTGGGCATTAACTCCAACTTTAGCTGGATCAAGTGACGGAATTCCTAGTGCTGGACCATCATTGCTTTCGTCAATGGGCGGTGGAGGTGGCATGGGTAATTCCCAAGTCGATTCTACCTTGCTTAATTATGTTGAAAAGCATCAAGGCAAAGCTGAATACTTATTTGCTACTGACGATTCTAGTACCGCTGCTCCATATATTATTAAAACTGGCAAGGCTGTAATGGCAATGGGTGGTTTTAATGGTACTGATAAAGCTATTACTTTAGCTCAATTTAAAAAGTTAGTTAAAGAAGGAAAAATCAAGTACTACTATTCTGGCGGTAAAACTGGTGGTTCAAATAATGAGATTGTCAGTTGGATCAAGAAGCATGCTAAGAAGGTAAGTTTAAGCAATAGCAGTACACAAACTAATAATTCTAGCTCAGTTATAGTTGCTTCGAAGATGAAGTCAACCAAGGCTCCAACCGGTGGTCAGGCTCCAAGCGGTACTGTTAAACCAGGATCAACAAAACCTGGAGCAGCTGGTACTAAATCTGGTGGCAATCCACCTTCAAAACCAAGTGGTTCAACGAATGGTACAGCTCCGTCTGGTACTAAACCAACTGGCAAAAAGAAATTAACTAAATCGCAATTAAAACAAACGAAAAAATCAAATAAATCTAAGACACCATCAATGGGTGGCGGTATGGGTGGACCTGGTCAATCAGGTACACTCTATGATTTATCAAGTATTTATAAATAAATGAAAGGAATCTCCGCCTATGAAAAATCAATTGATTTCAATTGTTTTGCCAGTTTTTAATGAAGAAGCTGGGATTCAAGCAACAATTGATACGTTATTAAATTATATTGAACAACAAGAAGAGAATTATGAATTAGTTTTTGTTGATGATGGGTCTAAAGATAAGTCAGTTGCCATTATTAATAAGGCTGTAGCTGAAAATAATAATATCAAACTAGTTGAATTCTCTCGTAATTTTGGACATCAATTAGCTATCACTGCCGGTCTTGAATATACAAAAGGGGATGCAGTTGTAGTAATGGATGCTGATCTTCAAGATCCTCCAGAAGTTATTCCCCAAATGATCGAAAAGTGGCATGAAGGATATGAAATTGTCTATGGTAAAAGAATGCAACGTGATGGTGAAACTTTTTTTAAAAAGTTTACTGCCAAAATGTTTTATCGTACCTTTAGAAAATTAGCTACAATCGATATGCCCTTGGATACGGGTGACTTCCGTTTAATGGATCGTAAAGCTGTGCATCAATTATTGAAATTGCACGAAAAAGATCCTTTCGTTCGAGGACAAGTAACTTGGATTGGTTTTAGACAGACAAGCGTTCAGTATCATCGTCAGGAACGAATTGCTGGAGAAACCAAATATCCACTTTCAAAAATGGTTAAATTAGCATTAGATGGAATCACATCTTTTTCAATGAAACCATTACAATTTGTTAATATTTTTTCGATTTTGCCTTTGGCAAGTGGCCTCTTTAGCTTAGGATACTTACTTATCAGCGGTAATTATAGTGTTGCTTCTGTCGGTGTAACAATTCTGCTATTTACTTTAGGATTATTGATGTTATCTATTGGTATTCTTGGAAGTTATCTAGGACGTATCTTGGATCAAGTTAATGATCGACCAAGATATATTGTTAGCAAAACTGAAGGTTTTGAAGAAAGAAATAAAGGAATTCATCATTTTACAGCACGTTAGGTAAATGATTAGAAAAAATTAGAAATATTCTTTTTTACTTTAAAAGTTTTCTTACTGTTTAAATGTTTAGTAATGTGTTAAAGTTATGGTAAATTTGATAGCTATAAAAGTTGTTTGATGGACAACCGAGCTTATCAAATTGAACATGAACTATCCCATTCATAAAAAAGAAGTTGACGAACACCCAGTCGTCAACTTCTTTTTCTTTTGCTCAATTTATTAAACATTGTTAAAAAAATAACTATTATTTTAACAATTATAAGGTGCGATTACTAAAAATAAAACTATCCCTTAACCGACTGATATACTTGCAACTATGTCTTGTATAACTTAAATATATATTTTGAAAATCTTTAGTAAAAATTGTGAATACGGTTACAATTTGTGAAAAAATGAACTATAATGCAGACATAAATAAAAGAAATCCATTTGTAAATGAGTTTCCATAATGTAAGGAGGCACTATCATGCTTAAGAGTAGTCGCGATACTGCGAATGTTTTATGGTTTAACGAATTGCACCGTAAAGATGTTAATTTGGTAGGAGGAAAATCATCTTCACTTGGTGAAATGACTTCGTCAATGGATGTACCCGTACCATATGGTTTTGCAACAACAGCACGAGCATATCAGTACTTTATGCAGCAAACAGGATTAAATGATAAAGTTAATTCTTTGCTAGAAAGTATTAAGGACTACGAAGATTCCAATGAATTACACGCAGCCTGCGAACAAATTCGTAATTTAATTGTAGATGCTAAGATGCCAGATGACTTAGCTAGTGATATTAAAGAAGCTTATGCGCAACTGGCAGAAAAAATGGGGCAAGTTGATCCCTTTGTAGCCATCAGATCATCTGCTACGGCTGAAGATTTGCCGAATGCTTCATTTGCTGGTCAACAGGAGTCCTATTTGAATATTAAAGGTGCAGCCGATGTAGTTGATCGAGTTCAGCAATGTTATTCATCGCTGTTTACTGATCGAGCAACCTACTATCGTCACAAACAAGGCTTTCCACATGAAAAAGTTGCTTTGTCAGCTGCAGTTCAAATGATGGTTTTCTCAAAGGCTTCAGGCATTATGTTCTCTGTCAATGTAGCTGATGGAGATGAATCAAAAATCGTGATAGATGCCATTTATGGTCTAGGTGAATATATTGTTTTGGGCAAGGTGACACCAGACCATTTTGTAGTAGATAAGCAATCAATGAAGATTGTTGAAAAGAATATTATCAAACAACAAGTAGAACTAATGAGAGTTCCAGACGGAGGAACTATTGAACAAGAAGTTCCTCAAGTATTACAAAATAAACAAGTTTTAACCGATGCTCAAGTTATTGAATTGGCTGGTTATGCTAAGGAAATCGAACGGCACTATGGCTGTTTCATGGATATGGAATATGCCTTAGATGCTAATACAAATCGTCTATGGATTGTTCAAGCACGTCCTGAGACGGTTTGGTCACAAAGAAAGAAGCATAAGCAGACGGAGAATCAAGATGTGGTTGCTGAAAAAGATGCTCAAATTGCTGTACGTGGATTGCCAGCTAGTCCCGGATTAGCTAGTGGTGTAGTTCATGTAATTGATGATCCTAAGGATATTAATGAGTTTAAAGAAGGGGAAATATTAGTAACATTGATGACGTCTCCTGATTGGGTTCCAGCAATGAAAAAGGCCGCTGCTATTGTCACTAACAGCGGTGGAATGACATGCCACGCAGCAATTGTCTCTCGTGAAATGCAGATTCCATGTATTGTTGGTACCAAGAGTCAAAATGTGGCCGCAACAGAGGTTCTAAAGACAGGCGATGTTGTTACAGTAGATGCTAAAAACGGAATTGTTTACATGGGTAAGGTTGAAAGTATTCTCAAGAAATCAGCTGCAAGTGCACCGATGTCAGGTCAGGCAATAGTTTCTGAAATCTTCGCACCAACTGCTACTGGTGTAATGATGAATCTTGGTGATCCTGATTTAGCTGATAAGTATTCAACGTTGCCAGCTGATGGGATTGGATTAATGCGTGAAGAATTTCTTTGGACCTCATTTATTCATGAGCATCCACTATATTTGATTGAGCAGGGACATCCAGAAAGGGTAGTGGACATGCTGGCCAGTGGAATTTCTAAAGTGGTTAGAGCAATGGCGCCGCGTTCAGTAGTTCTACGTTTGTCAGACTTTAAGTCGAGCGAATATCGTAACTTAAAGGGTGGAGACAAATTTGAACCGCATGAACCAGCTGATTTGTTGGGCTGGCGTGGAGCTTCTCGTTACTATGATCCCAAATATATTGAAGCCTTTAAATTAGAATTAGCAGCGGTCAAAAAAGTTAGAAATGAATTTGGTCTAAAGAATTTAAATATTATGATTCCATTCGTTAGAACAGTTGACGAAGCTCGAAAAGTTACTGATATTATTCGTAACGAGGGCCTAGTTCGGGGAGCAGATTTCAAAGTTTATATGATGGCTGAAATTCCTTCCAATATTATCTTAGCTGATCAATTCAATCAATTTATCGATGGCTATTCAATTGGATCGAATGATTTAGCAATGTTGATTCTTGGCTGTGATAGAAATAATGATACTGTAGCTAGTTTGTTTGATGAACGGAATTTGGCTGTAAAACGTGCTATCCGTCATTTAATTAAGGTGGCTCATAAAGATGGCAAGACAGTTTCTATTTGTGGACAAGCACCATCTGAATATCCTGATTTTACTAATTTCTTGATTCAGAGTGGTATTGATTATGTTTCGGTCAATCCAGATATGGTTAAAGAAACTAAGCGGAATGTAGCACATTTTGAACAAAGAATCATGTTGGATAAGGCTACAGGTCGTGGATTAGAAGATACAACTGATTATGATTGGAAATAAAGTTTCTGTTTAAATAGGACCTAGTGACTTGAATTGCAAGAGTCACTAGGTCCTATTTTATTTTTATTAGATGAAGTTAGTAAACATCACCATTGTAAATTGAATTTTTAACAATAACATAGTCGACTTTACGCAATGACTTTAGATCTTTTCCACCTGCGTAAGAAATAGATGATTGAAGATCCTGTTTCATTTCCGTCAAAGTATCCATAATTTCGCCTTTATAAGGAACTAACATGCGTTTACCCTCGACGTTTTTATATTCGCCCTTTTGATATTGAGAAGCAGAGCCAAAGTAAGCTTTATATTTGTGACCGTCTTTTTCAATGACACGTCCAGGTGATTCTTTGTGACCAGCTAAGAGGGAACCAATCATAACCATATCAGCTCCGAAACGGATCGATTTAGCAATGTCGCCATCGTTTCTAACGCCACCATCTGCAATAATTGGTTTACTAGCAGCTTTAGCACAGAGACGAACAGCAGCCAATTGCCAGCCACCAGTTCCAAAACCTGTCTTTAATTTAGTAATGCAAACTTTTCCCGGTCCAATACCAACTTTTGTGGCATCAGCCCCGGCATTTTCTAATTCACGAACAGCTTCTGGTGTACCAACATTTCCTGCAATTAAGAAGGATGAGGGAAGATTCTTTTTAATATAGTGGATCATGTCAATTACACGATCACTGTGACCGTGTGCGACGTCAATTGTAATATAATCTGGTTTTAAATTTTCAGTGACAAGAGTATCAATGAAGTCATATTCTTCTTGCTTGATACCAACACTAATAGATGTAAATAAATTCTTTTGATTCATATCTTTAATGAAAGCCACTCTAGTTTCTGGCTCAAAACGATGCATAACATAGAAGTAATTATTAGCAGCTAATTTTTCAGCGAGATTTTCATCTATAATTGTTTGCATATTAGCAGGGACAACAGGGATGTTAAATGTTTTAGGTCCAAATTTGATACTGGTATCACATTCGGAACGACTTGAAACAACACACTTATTCGGTATTAGTTGGATATCTTCATAATCAAAAACTTGCATTTATTATTCACTCCATTAATTACGAACAATTATTATTTTTATATCATATTTAGTTCGTATCTATAATTTAACTGCAAAGGTGCTAAATGTCAAATTAAAGTTTCTAATAACACGACTGAATGTGATAAAATTTTCCTATACAATAATTTTGTTATTTAATATTAGAATTTTTTGAAAATGATACTGAAAACATTTGACACTAAGATATGTAATTGGTATTATCATCATATTATTAATGGAACGGTATATTAATAACGTTTATTAGTGACCTTAAAAAAATCGGTATATCCAATAGGAGTGGTTAAAAGTGCAACATTATACTGCAGAAGATATTACAAAAATGGTTAAGGATGAAAACGTTGAGTTTCTCTGTTTGATGTTTACAGATATTAACGGAATCATCAAGAACGTCGAGGTTCCGGTATCGCAACTAGATAAAGTCTTAGCAAATAAGATTACTTTTGATGGTTCTTCAATTGACGGTTTTACTCGTATTGAAGAAAGCGATATGCTTTTACATCCTGATTTATCAACTTGGTTGATTTTCCCATGGGGTGAAGAACATGGACGTGTAGCTCGTTTGATCTGTGATATTTATAAAACAGATGGAACACCATTTGAAGGTGACCCTCGAGTAAATCTCAAGAGAGTTATTAAGAAAATGAATGATATGGGATATACTCATTTCAACATTGGTTCAGAACCAGAGTTCTTCCTATTCAATACAGATGAAAATGGCAATCCAACGTTGAAGTTGAATGATGATGGTAGCTACTTTGACTTTTCACCAGTTGATTTAGGGGTTAATGTTCGTAAAGATATCGTATTGGTACTTGAAAAGATGGGCTTTGAGGTTGAAGCTAGTCACCACGAAGTTGCACCTGGTCAACAAGAAATTGATTTTAAGTATCAAGATGCTTTATCAGCTGCTGACAGTATTGAAACTTTCAAGCTTGTTGTTAAAACAATTGCTAAGGAAAATGGTCTCTATGCTACGTTTATGCCAAAGCCTGTTCAAGGTATTAATGGTTCTGGGATGCATATCAATATGTCATTATTTAATGGCGATGATAATATTTTTGATGATGAGAATGACCGTCTTTCACACACAGCTAAGCAATTCTTGAGCGGTATTTTAAAACATGCTCGTGCACTTACAGCTGTAAATAATCCAACTGTTAACTCTTATAAACGTTTAGTACCAGGTTTTGAAGCTCCAACTTATATTGCTTGGTCAAGTAAAAACCGTTCTCCATTAATACGTGTACCTGCTGCTAAGGGCAAGTCTAAGCGTATTGAAATGAGAAGTGTTGATCCAACAACAAATCCATATCTAGCTATTGCATGTATTCTTGATGCTGGTTTAGACGGTATTGCTAGCGATTACGATCTCATGCCAGAGGTAAAAGATAATATCTATGAAATGTCCGAAGACAAACGTCGTGAAGAGGGCATTGTTGATTTACCTTCAACTTTACACAACTCCTTGAAAGCACTTCGTAAAGATGAATATGTTCAACAATCACTTGGCAAAGGTTTAACAAATAGTTTCTTCGCTGCTAAGAATGCTGAATGGGCAAGATATCAACAAACAGTTTCACAATGGGAAAGAGATACTTATATGTCTCAATACTAGAATTTGAATTTTTTAAATAAGTTCTGATGATTTTATCCATAGTCATCAGGGCTTATTTTTACATTGAATTTCTAAGTAATAATTGTTTCTTATCTGGCATTGTGATGAAAAGTATTTCTCTTATAAGAATTAATTCTTTAAAAGCTTTTCTCTGGAAAAATTTTTTCTGAAATGTTAATATTTGGCGTAATCAATTTCTGATTACTGCTTTCCCCCAGAGAGCAGAAAGGCCCCAAGCCATTGGCTTGGGGCCTTTTAGTATGCATTTTTTAATCACGAGTAATACTTAATACAGCGGTTGTTTTCAGAGAATTTTTGTTATCTTTTCCAATTGTGATCCAATCAGCTGCACTAACCAGACCTTCAAGTTTGTTTTCTTCGTCTTCTTCAGTAATCTTACCGTCCTCAAATCCACCCTTGAAGATACAATCAAGATAATAATGGTCTGCATTACTAGCCATCATTGATGACTGATATTTCCAAGCAATTAAGTAAGTTTCCTCAGTTATGTGAATGCTGCGACCATTGACTAAATTAATATTTAAAGCCATGAATACCGCCTCCTTAACTTTTATTATAGCAAAAGTAATCAATAAAATTATTTTTTTGAATATTGTAAATTTAAATTTTAAATCAGATAGTATAAAAAAGCTAAAGTTAACTACAGATTCAATTAAAGAAGGCTTTGAGAAAAAATGTTAAGGCTGATATTTCATTGAATATAATGGTCATATGGTCGTGGAGATTGCTTCATGGGGTAGAAGTATGATGAAGACGCCATATGACGTATTAAAAAAGAACCCGATTGAATTATTCACAATCGAGTTCTTTTTTAATTAATGAGTTATTATAAGTAAAAAAATCGCAAAAAAGATAACATCCAGAATGGCCGACCATTCGTACCATTTATCTGGCTTATTAAACTCTACTGTGTTATGCCCTCTTCTATGAGGGTACCACGACGGATATTCTTTTTTGGACATATTCTTCATTTTGCATCTTCTCCTTATTATCTGACTCCATTATATCGGGAACTTATTATTTATGCCACTGAAAAAAGATAAAATGTGGAAATATTAAAAAGAAAGGGCTTGCATTTTAATAAATAAAGAATATAATTTCATTTATTATCCGTTGAGAAGATATAAAGAAATAATTGATGGGGAGGTAAACAAATGAAATATCGTGTTGAATTAAATACAAAATCTCAATTGTTTACTGTTGAAGATAAAAACACTCATGTTTTTGCAGATGGTAAAACAATTGAAGAAGCTGTTAAAAAGTTACAGACAGTTTAAACTGAATTGAAAATAAAATTTCATACATATAGTTATTTGCTTTTTAGTGAATAACTATATTTTTTTTGGTTAAACTATGATTGTAGGAGGGTTTTTATAGTAAGTAAAAGTGAGTTAATTGATTTGATTGCAGAAAAATATAAAGCAGCACCACAATACTTATGGCAAAAATACCCAGATTATGCAGTTTTTAAGCATGAAAATGGTAAATGGTTTGCCTTAATAATGGGAGTGTCAGCCGCTACTTTTGGTATAAAAGAAAATGGCAAGGTTGATGTAATCGATATAAAAATGGATGCTGATCTGGCTGATATTTTAAGAGCTAAAAGCTACTTTTTTCCAGGCTATCATATGAATAAAAGAACTTGGACGACCATTATCTTAAAAGACATCGAAATGAAGGAGTTAGAACCCTTATTAGAAGAAAGTTACCAAACCACTTTAAATAAATAAAAACCAGTCTAGTGAACGTTTTGACGCTCCAGACTGGTTTTTATATACAAAATTATACTTTTTATAAGCTATCAGTAGCTGTCCAAGTTAAAGTTGTTTTATAATTTCCAACTTTAAAGTTTGTACCATTAGTCAAAAGTTTAGGACCTTGATCCTTTGACCAATAAATAGAACTTAACCGATTATTAGCCGCACTTGTTTGGATAACTATTCCGTTAGAGTCGATCACCTTATAAGTTCCATCGTCAAAATAATATCTTAGGACTAATGGCAATTGATCATTGGAACTATCAGTGAATGGGGTCTTTTGACTAACTGTTATTTTAGCAGGTGAAGCTATATCTCGACGTTGGTCAGAAACTTGTAGATCTGGAATAGCATTATTGTATTCATCACTACGATCAACAATTTCGTCAATTTTGTCGGATGGGCGGATCACATATTTGATATCTCTGGGATTAAGAGTAATTCCCAAAGGTCCAGGATTTACAGTTGTGTCTGAGCCATACATCTGAATAACTTGATTATTGTCATTGTATTGAATTGTATGTTTGGTATTGACTGGCTTGGACATTAGAGCAGAGATTGTCGTATCAACCACTATTTTATGAGTTGTAAGATCACCATTGTAAATACTTGCATCTGATTGATAGAGCGCAATTTGCTTGTCGCCATTACTCAAGGACGTTATTCGATAGTAGTAAGGTTGTACTTGATTAGTATTAGTTGCCGGAACGTCTTTACCGTCTATTTTTACCGAGTTTATATTACTTTCATTTGGAATATTGAAGTAATACGTAAATATTCCAGCAAAAATGGCATTGGGATTGGAATTTTTAATAGAGGTATTGTAAACAACATTGTCTCCAGCAAGGACATTATTAACTAATGTAGAAGTGTTTGATGGGTCGGTATAAGTCTTATTAATTACGTTATTATCAATTGATAACTTGGGATGACTATCCACAACTATTTTTGAAATATTAACTGTAGCTTCGTTAGATTTAACATCAGATCCGCTAGAAATAGGATAGTTGGTACCTTTAGCGGAAGCTATATTATCTAAGTTAACATTGTCATTGACACTAACTTTAGCTTTAAAAGTAATATCCTTATTGGCATTGCTTATGGGAATATCACCAACATTTACATTTACTGTATTGCCGTTAACAGATATTCCAGATGGTAAATTACTTGTTTCTGGAGTAATTCCAGTTGGTAAAGTATCTTTAACTGTTACGCCTTTCCAAGTATCACCAAGTCCGTTAGTTATGCTGTTGTTTAAAGATATCTTATATTCAATTTCATCATCTTTTTTAGCAGCTGTAGATTGTTTAAAGTCAGTTTCATTATTAGTTATATTTCTTACTGTCTTTTTTATTGTAGGCTGTTGAGCAATACCAGTATAAGCAATAGCAGCTAACATACTGTGTTCCCCAGTTGAACCGGTAAATCCCCAATAGACTTTATTGTTGTTGGCATTTAAATAGCTTAGATCTAGAGTGTAAGGTTTAATATCATGTCCATAATAGTTTCCTGAAATAATACCTTTACCTGTAGAGGTATCAGGTGTCCATTGAATGATTACCTTTTTCCATTTTGCCGTATCGTTTATGTTTGTGTACGGATATGCAAAGTTGTCGTTGTTGGCATCGGCATCATATACGCTATTGTGGATCATTTTCCTTGAAGCACCACTGATAATGACGTTGTCTTCATTTTTAACGAAAGTAATATGCTGGTGATGCGGATTATTAGGAATAGCATCATGATCAGTACCATGGTATTGAGCGGGATCATCATTGTAATACGGGTCAAACTCCATAGATAAAGCATGTGATATTCCCCCAAAGTTGTTCCAAGAGGTATTCATAGTACCATATACTCCTAGAGAACCACCGCCGTTACCAATAGCACCAGTTCCAGCACTCTGCATTGTGAAAGTTATTCCATCAGCAATATCGTTAGCCTTACCTGTAGTACTGTCATAGGAACCAGCCATGTATACGTAGAAAGAAGTAGCGAATGGCTTTGTGATATCAATTTGGTTTTTATACCACAACGTCTGAGTTTTATTTTTATTACCATCAGCGACCACTTGCATATTAGCGTACTCTTTGTTCTGAGTAGGAACATCTCCGTTGACGTAAAAATTATCCTGAATGGATGGACCGGTTTCTGGAGGTGCTGGTATGTCAGATTGAGATAAATCCGTTTTTACTCCAATAACCGTCGATAGAGGATTTAGCATGGCGCTAATATTTCTTTCTGAGGTTGCTGCATAAGTATTAGTAGCATTGAACCCAGTAATAAGTAAAAAAACAAATGTAAGTAATAAAGAAAAAAACATCTTAGAAAATGGTAGATTGTAAAATTAATCCG
>NZ_AZDB01000044.1 GCF_001434585.1 Companilactobacillus crustorum JCM 15951 | reverse complement strand
AAAATGTCTAACTTTTTTATTGCACTTCATAATGAAGTCCTTTTTTCACATATTTTACCGGAAATTCAAGCGTCTTTCAAAGACCTCAAACAGTTTCTAATAGAAGTCAGTTGAGGCTTTTACCAGGGGTCCTTTAACTGTCTTATATGACTTTGATAATGATGCCAATAATCGTAAAGAGAATTTCACTAACCAGAATTAATTGAAGGCCGATCAGAATATTAAAGAATGTCGTCATTTTATCGGGATGTTGGACAAAAACTTTAATTCGTTGGTAAACGATGGGGATGGTAACAAGACTTAGCAGGGTCAGCACAGGTAAGTAGTGAAGAACTACCGCAACGATGATCATAATATAACTTAGAACGTAACAAGCGATTAAAACCTTCATGGCTGCGGAACGACCGATATAGTAGACAAGAGTGTGCTTGCCGATTTGAATATCTTCGTCCCGGTCACAAATATTATTTCCAAGCATGACGTTGCTAATTACAAGAATTGCTGGCAGAGCAACAATGAGGCCCTTTAGCCAGAAGAAGGGGTCAAATTGAGGACTGTTATAAATATTGACGTAGATGGCGAGTAGGGTAATGTTGTAGCCCATTGTAATCCCGGAAGCTGGTTCACCTAAAGGGGTCTTAAGAATCGGGTGAGGGCCACCAGAGTAGGCGTACCCAATCAAAAAACTTAAGAGACCAATCAAAAGTAGCGGCCAGCCAGTCTTAAATGTCAGATAGATCCCAATTACTGCTGAAAGGAGAACGAGACTGCCAATAATTAATCGGGCCCAAGAAAGGCTGATTTTAAATTTGCCAATAATGTTATTCTCCGAAACTGAGCCGCTGGCATTGAACCTCCTGTAATCGGTATATTGGTTGTGACCGTTAACGGCAAGGTGGAAACAGATGACCGCAATAAAGAGGCGAGCAGCATCGCCAATATTAAAGTGATCGTAATAAAAATAGGTGAAGGCACAACCTAATAAGTAAGGTAGCGCCGAAATGACAGTCGATTGTGCTTGAACAAGAGCTTTAAATTGCTGTCGACGGGTTGGAATATCCATGAATTTAACTTCTCCTTTTCTGATATTTATTAATCAAAGACTATTTTAGCGTATTCCGTTCTATACTTGATAAAATAATGTATAAGGCAGATTGTAAAATTTAAGTTGAACATTTAAGTGGACAGAAAAACCCATCAAGGTCTTTAATGGTGTTACCACACAATCCATTAGAAAGAAGGACCTTGATGAGCACCACTATTTTATCATTCCGGAACCGTCTTGTCATTGAAACGCTTCATAATGAAGGACGTTCCTTGCGATACATCGCTAACTACTTAGACTTTAGTAAGACCACCATCTTTAACGAACTTCACCGACTAAATGGTGAGTACCAGGCTGAGCTAGTGCAAACTGACTTTGAACGCAAGGTTAGTCAACGGGGGCAAAAGTCTTCGCTTACTAAAAACCTTAAACACTTGATCGGTAGATTGTAAAATTAATGTATCAAGCCGCTCATTACGAGTTAGTTGCTAGTGCTAAAGCTGTCAAAATTGGTCACGAGATCAATCCTTATTTTCAAATTGGTTGCATGATTGCGATGACTCCAATCTATCCACTCACATCTAAACCAGAAGATATTCTATTTGCTCAACGCGCAATGCAAACAAGATTCTGGTTCGCTGATGTTCACGTAAATGGATTCTACCCACAATGGTTGTTGAATCATTTCCAAGAACGTAATTTTGATTTGGATATGACTGACGATGATTTGCAAGTGTTAAGCCAAGGTAAAGTTGATTATATAGGATTCAGTTATTACATGTCCTTTGCCGTCAAAGATACTGGCAAGCTTGAATACAATGAAAGTCATGATCGTGTTAAGAATCCTTACGTTAAGGCTAGTGAATGGGGTTGGCAAGTTGATCCCGTTGGCTTGAGATATGATCTAAACTGGTTCAATGATCGTTATCATTTACCATTATTCATCGTCGAGAATGGACTTGGTGCTATCGATAAAAAGACTAGCGACAACAAAGTTCATGATGATTATCGAATTGACTATATGACTGATCATATCCATGCAATGAAACAAGCTGTTTTGAAAGATGGTGTTAATTTGATTGGTTATACACCTTGGGGCTGTATCGATTTGGTAGCCGCAAGTACCGGTCAGATGTCTAAACGCTATGGTATGATTTACGTTGATGAGAATGATGACGGAACAGGTAGTTTGAATCGATACAAGAAGGACTCATTCTACTGGTTCCAAAATGTCATTAAAACCAATGGTGCGGAGATAGATTAAGATGAAAAATTATGTAGGTTTAGATATTGGAGGAACTTCAGTTAAGTATGGTTTAGTTGACGAAAATGGAGTTGTATCTAATAAAGGACATTTTAAGACTAACGTTGATGACCAAGCTGGTTTGTTGAAGGACTTGGTAACAGCCGTTAAAAACATTCAATCAGTTGATAAGAATGTTTTAGGTATCGGTGTCAGTATGCCTGGTGTTGTCCAAGCAGATGGTTTCCTAACAACTTCTGGAGCTGTGAAATGTTTTACAGGTATCAATTTGGCCCAATTGTTAGAGGAAAAAACAGGTTTGCCTGCCAAAATCGAAAATGGTGCCAATGCTGTAGCGATTGCTGAAAAGTGGATTGGTTCAGCTCAAGGAATTCACGACTATATTGGTTTAGTTCTGGGAACTGGAGTTGGTGGTGCGATGATTATTAATGATCAAATCTATCGTGGCGCTCATGCTCGTTCCGGTGAATTTGGTTGGATGATTGTTGAAGATGATGATATTGATGTTGAGATGGGCAGTCTAAATTTCCGTGGTGCGACTGTCATTGGCTTGATCAGACGATATAATCAGTTCAGTGATCAACCAGTTGAAGACGCTCGCCTAATCTTTAAACGTGCTGACGATGGGGAAGTTTTAGCTCAGAATGTTTTGAAGAGTTACTATCATAGTCTGGCAAAGGGAATTATCAATTTGAAAGTTTCTTTTGATCCGCAGTAGTAATTGTTGGTGGTGGAATTAGCACCAATACTGAATTCATCGAAAATCTGAATAAGACGATTGAGGAAGTCAAGGCTACACATAATAGTATTAAGGATATAGATTTACCACTTGTCAAAGCAGCAAAATTAAAGAATGATGCTGGGATGATCGGTGCAGTTTATCAATTGATTCACGCCTAAAAATTATGAAGATAATGAGGGGATATTGATAACAATGATTTTGGTTACTGTATTATTCAAATTGAATGGTGTGTTGTTCTATGGAAATCGTATTTTAGACTGTGTTCCAACATAAAATAATTTCATTCATTTTGAGGATTCAAAATTTAAGTGTTTGCAAAAACACTGAGGGGTGAAATTTATGAAAACATGGTTTAACGAAAAAGTTATGCCTGGTATGATGAAGTTTGTCAATACGCGAGCTATAACTGCAATTAAAAATGGTATGTTAGTATCATTGCCATTTATCATGATTGGTTCTGTTTTCTTACTATTGGCTTCATTTCCAGTTCCAGCAGTTGCTCACTGGATGGATGCTACAGGGTTAACTCCATATTGGAACCAAGCATATAATGCTTCATTCGGAGTTATGGCAATTTTTGCTGTTGTTGGTATCGCATATAATTGGGCTAAGGATGCTGGTTTTGAACCACTTCCAGCCGGAATGACTGCTTTGGTCAGCTTCTTCTTGATTATGCGTCCTACAACTGCTGTTTTAAACGGAACAAAGACAGTTATCTCAGCCAATCAAGCACCAACAATGCTTGGTGGATTCATTGATAGAACTTGGCTAGGTGGTCAAGGTATGATTGCCGCAATCTTAGTTGGTTTGATTACTGGTTGGGTATATTCATGGTTTCTAAAGCATCACATTACTATCAAATTACCTGAACAAGTTCCACCCGCAGTTGCAGAATCATTTATTGCATTGATTCCTGCATTTGTAATTGTATGTGGTTTCTTGATTATCTATATCTTCTTTGATTTGGTAGCACATCAAACCGTTACACAATGGATTTATACAACAATTCAAACACCTCTACAAGGTTTGACTGATTCTGGAGGTGGTGTCTTCTTAGTTGGTATTTTAATTCCATTCCTATGGTTCTTTGGTGTTCACGGTTCAACTATTGTCGGTGGAATTATGGGACCATTACTACAGGCCAATGCTTTACAAAATGCTCAAATATTTAAAGCACATGGTGTTGTAACACAAGCCTTAGGTGGTCATATCTTTACACAATCACTACTTGATCAATTTGGTACTGTTACAGGTGCCGGAATGACATTTGGACTTGCTATTTATATCTTGTTCTTCTCCAAATCAGCACAACTTAAAGATATTGGTAAACTAGCGTTTATTCCAGCTATCTTTAATATTAATGAACCAATTCTCTTTGGTATGCCAGTTGTTTTGAATCCTATTATGGTTGTACCATTTATGTTTATGCCTACATTCTCAATGCTTTCAACATATTTCCTAATTAAAGTTGGTATTCTGCCATATCTAAATGGTGTACAAGTACCATGGACTACTCCACCAATTGTTTCAGGGTTCTTAGTCGGTGGTTGGAAAGTCATGATTTGGCAGGCTATCATCATTACCGCATCATTTTTTGTTTACTATCCATTTGTACATAAACAAGATGCAATCCTTTATAAACAAGAACAAGCTGAGATTAGTGCTAAAGCTTAACTTATTAGATTAATAAAGACTCATGGGTGTTGTAAGCTCATGAGTTTTTTTATTTACTGCAATTTATTAGTGTATGTATACATAACTATTGTTAATCGTTATATTGATTTTACCAAGCAATTGATGAAATGCTAGCTAACGCTAGTCCTAGTGATAAATTGTCTAAACGCTTGCAAGCAATCTTTGCCCAAGCATCTATTTCTCGGCGTGATATGTTGGGTGCAATGATTGGCGCCGGTATGAATATTGCTACAGCAAAAAATGAATCATTTGCAGTTAATGAACTCAAACAGCAGTATATCGATGGCTATAATAATTCAAGCCCTAATAAACTATCAACAGTTCCAGATAAAGTAGCCAACCAAGCTGAGTATTCTCAACGAATTTGGGTGCATGGCGACGTCATGACGACACGAATGAAAGAAACCCTGAACAAGGGTTTGAGTCTCCGCATGAAAAAATCAGACATCAATAAAATGACCCGCAGTATTCCTCAAAGCGGTGATCGAATTGATGACAATTTAGCAACGCCTATGAACCAAATGCTATCCAGAATTCATACGTTAACAACTAATGAAGCTATACGCAATAGCAACGGTGGTAAGAATAGAGCGTATGAGGAACAGAATGTTCAGTATGTGATGTGGTTAACCGAGGAAGATGATCGTGTTTGTGATATTTGTGAACCACTTGATAGACAAACATTTGCCTATGGACAAGCACCGATTCCAGTCACGGATACTCATCCAAGGTGTCGTTGCCAGCTGGTAGCCTGTGATGAAGATGGGAATCTGCTGTCTGGTGAACTTGATAGGGTATTTAAGGAACAAAAAAAGCCCACTTAGTTTAAAACTAAGTGGGTCAGGAATATTATTAATTGGCTTCACTCACAACAAAGTCGAGGGGTGCTAACTAAGTTAGCATCTATAATTTAGTATAAGAACCTTAAATGAAGCTTAAAAACTAATTCTTTGATTTACCGACAAAGAAAGAAACTAAAGCAACAACAATTACTGCTCCAATAATTGAAGGAATAATTGCCATTCCGGCTAATTGAGGGCCCCAAGATCCGAGTATAGCTTCTCCAATAGAGGAACCAACTAATCCGGCAACAATATTAGCAATCCACCCCATTGATTTTCCTTTGCTAGTAATTGCTCCAGCAATAGCACCAATGATGGCACCAATAATTAAAACCCATAACCAATGCATAAAACATCATCCTCTCTTATTTTTCGAAGGATGTTTTTTAGATTTGTTATAGTTTTGAATTTCTTTAAAAATGGCTAATAAAAGTTGAGATATAGAAATGATAATTGATATTTTTGACCAAAGTCCAAATCTTTTCATATCAAATCCTCCATTATCTAAATTGCATCCTTCTAAATCTAATTATAGGCAATTGAATATTTGCATACAAGTATTCGATTGTGCCATTCTTTTTAAAATAGGAATTTTTGATTTGCCTTTTTCTCAATTACAGGCGTTAAAGAATAATTGATTTAGTTATTGCACTTACAAACAATTTAGTCTACGGACTTAAAAAGGAGTTTTGATGATGAAAACAAATTTGCAATTTTTTGCTGATCCTAACCCAGAACCTAAGCCAAACGATTCCAACCCAAATCCTGATGGTAAAAATCCAAAGCCAGCTGGCAAGACCTACACACAGGATGATATTGGAAAGATGATGGCCTCTAAGGCTAAAGAAGTAGAAAGCAATCTGCGGGATGATTTTGAAAAGGAGCTTAAGCAAAAGGAACAAGAATGGCTTGAAAAGGGTGAAAAACGAGCCAGCATGAATGCTAGTGAGAAGGCCCAAGCCGATTTAGAAGAGCAACGACAAGCCTTAAAAGAACAGCAAGACCGTCTTCAAGAAAAATTAGATGAAGCTGATCGTAAGGATGCTTTAGCTGCAACTAAAACTGTTCTAACTGACAAGCACATTCCAGCTGAATTTGCGGAGTTTATTAGTGATGTTAAAGAAGATGTTCGTAACAATAACTTAGATAAGTTTACAAACTTATTTAACAAAGCAGTTCAGGAAGCTGTTGAAAAGAAAGTTACGGGTAATCAATCACCACAGAATGGCGGTCAACAATTTAACGCTTCTATGACACGCGAAGATTTTGCGCAGATGAGCCTTGAAGAGCAGACTAACCTTTATCGTCAAACCCCAGATTTGTACAACAAACTTAAATAGGAGGTATAGGTAATGACCGTAATTAACGGAAACCCTACGAATTTTAGTAATTTAATTGAACCAACAGTCTTTCTAGACTAGATCTATCGTCAAAATACTCAAACTAATCGATTTGTTCAATCTGGTGTGCTAAAAAACGATCCAGTATTAGGTGGCCGATTGCTTCAACCAGGACGATCAGTTGAGATCCCTGCAATGAATGATTTAAGCGGTGATGCAGATGAATGGAATGATACTAACGATATTCAAACTAATGGTGTTGATTCTGCTATGGAATACGGCATTAAGATGTATCAAAGCAAGTCATTCGGTAATACTGACTGGGGAGATTTAATTTCTGGTGCAAGTACCCAACAGAAGATTGCTAATTGCTTTGGCAACTGGTGGACTCGCCAAGATACAAAGATTCTTTTAGATACTGTTAAAGCCACTTTTAACAATACTGATATCGCGACTGCCAAGACTTATGGTGTGGGTTCTGAAAAAGAATTATCCGCCTCAGACTTTGTTAAAGCACTTGCCCGCATGGGTGATGTAATGGATAACACCTTATCGACATTAGTTGTTAACTCAGCAGCTTATTCAGAAATGCGTGAACAACAATTGATTGAATACCTGCAACCTGCTGGCGCAGCTACTCTAATTGCCACTTATCAAGGTATGAGCATCATTCAAGATGATAGCATTCCGGTTGCTTCTGATGGAACTACTTATGCACTCATCTTCGGCCCTGGAGCCATTGATTATGCAACTGCTACTCCGACTAATAGCCTAGTTGTTCAACGTGACGAATTTCAAAAGGGCGGCATGGTAGCCATTATTCAGAAACGAGTAGTTACTTGCCACGTTGCCGGAACAGATGTTGACTTGACTCAAACTAAGCCCGACACTTATTTAGCTGACTTGGCAGCGGGAACTAAGCCGTTATTCCAAGTATCCTATGACCCACGTAACATTCAATTAGTTAAATATGGTTTTAAAGTAGGAACTGATTATGTTGTCCCAACTATCAATTCACCTAAAGCTAAAGCTTCAGGCGTATCAGGTAGCTCATCAACCAGCGGAAAGTCCTTACGCAAATCTTCATCGTCGAGCGCTAATAACTTATCAATGGCGGCCACGATTAAATCAGCTTTTTCAGCAGTCATTGCTTCAACTTCTTTATTCGCAATCGCTGCGGCCCGCTTAATTTGAAGTAGTGCCCGAATCATTTCCAACGGCATCTTCGTACCAGTCGGAAAGTTATGGCGACTCCGTTCTGTCTGAGCACCCCATAAGGCGTTCGCAGGAATTTTAACTTTGCCTAAAGTATCCGATTCAACTCGATATTCTGTCATGTTGATAACCTCCAATTAATGTGTTGGTAAGCGCTTACTAAACGTGTGAAAAAAATAACATTTAGTTTATAAACCTAGTTTAGCGCCCCCATATAGCTATAGTCAAACTCAGTTTTAGCTATAAGTATTAATGTAGAATTGTTAATTGAATATTTATCAGTTAATATATCGAGCCTAATGAAATTCTGGATGAGTAATTCTCAAATGGCTATTAATGAATTAGATGATTCTTTTGAAATGATATTTAAAAATGGAATAAATAATTTAATAGGGGCAAAAAGCTAATATGTTGCTTTAATTTCTCAAGTTGTTAAGATTAATGTATAAACAAAAAGAGAGGAGTTTTATTATGAGTGTTGATAGCAAAAAAGATATTATTAAAGGTAAAACAAATCAAACCGTTGGTAAGACAACAGATGACGATAAGAAGGAACTAAAGGGTAAGGTTCAAGAAAAAGTTGGCCAAGTGAAAGATAAGGCTGATGAAATGGTCGATAAAGTTGCTAAAAAGATTAACAAAAAGAGTGATGAATAAAGCAATACCCACATTAAAGTGCAACACAAAAGTTAGACAAAATTGAATATTTTTAAAGTGCTAAGGCATGTTCCCTGTATTCGCAGGGAGTCATGCCTTTTGTTTTCTGTGATATTCGTCGATTGTTAAACCAATCGACGTAATTCTTTGTGATTTCCTTGAATTCTCCAATATCTTTACACTGTGGAAATCCATTAAGACATTCTGTTTTAAGAAGATGAAAGAAGCTTTCAATTGGCGCATTATCAAGACAGTTTCCCTTACGAGACATGCTTTGTATAAATTTTTTTTCAGAGAGTTTATCGGTATAGTAATTCAATTGATAATGCCAACCTTGATCTGAATGAATTATTGGTTTCATTCCTTCCGGAATATTTTCTGTGAGTTCATCGAGTGTATCCATAATTAGTTTACTGTTAGGACTATTACTTACTTGAAATGCTAAAACTTCCTTGCTTGCTTCGTCAGTAATAGCTGAAACGTAAGCCCACTTAGTATCGGCCAAGCGTACTTGTGTAACATCGGTATGTAATACTTTGAAAGGTACGGTTTCATTAAAATGCTGATGTAGAACGTTACGGGCCACTTTTCCAACTGTACCTTTATAAGATGAATATCTACCATTTCTGTGGCGGTTATAAAGGCTTACTTGAACATTTAATTCATCCATCAAACGACGCACTACGGCGTCTGATAGATGGATATCTAATTTAATGAGCTCTTCTTGAACGCGACGATAACCGTAGGTTAGACGTCCGCGATATCTTCCGCTTTCGGCAATTTTTAGTATCTCTACTTTTACATCTTCATACTTATCTACATAATTTTTGATACGTTTACGTTCATCATGATAAGTCGCTTTCTTAAGTCCAATGTTCTTAAGAATATCGCCGACTTTATACCGGTTAGATTTCGGAAGAGACTCTTGTTCGACCTTGATCTGATCAACTATTTGTGTTTTCTTTCGTCCTTTGAGGTTCCGAACAGGGTCATTGATTTTTTTAAGATTTCGTTCTCCAATTTTGCATCATATAATTCTTGATTCTTTTTCGTCAATTCTTCACGAAGTTGATCGATTTCGTTCTTGTTTACTAACTTACGTAATTTCTTCTTATTATGTTTCACTTTGGTTTTTCTGCCTTTCGGATGAGGCTTCAAGGCTTCTATACCATACTGATTGAAGGCTGTCCTCCAAAGACTGATTTGACAAGAATTAACATCAAATTTTGCGGATACTTCGGCTAAAGTTTCATCATGAGTTTGATAGTAGTTTATCACATCAACTTTAAACTCAACTGAGAAACTTCATTTAACTCTTCTTCGTTTAAGAGCGTCTGCGCCGCTCAAACGAAAGTTTTGTATCCATCTACCTACTTGTATTCGAGGCAAGTTACGTTTCTTTGAAAGAAGACTGATACTAATGTCACCTTGAAGATATTCACTAACGACTTCTGCTTTTAATTCTGAACTATATTTGACCATAGAAAAAGTGCTCCATAACTGTTAGATTTCTTGTCTAACAATTATGGAGCACTTTAAATGAGGTGATCTTTTTGAATCTTTTAAGAAATTATAGCTGCTAATGCAGCACCAGTCCGAGAGTTTTTATCGTTTAGGCTATCTTTTGGATGACCTTCAAAACAAACTTGACCGCCGAATTTACCAGCATCGGGTCCCATATCGACTAACCAATCGGCTCGTGAAATTAATTTCAGATTATGTTCAATCAGAATTAATGTATTGCCCTTATCAACCAATCCTTCAAATAAATCGATCAATTGTTGAGTATCCTGTAAGTGCAATCCGGTTGTTGGTTCATCTAAGAAATAGATTCGGCCGGTATGATTCAATTCCATTGCTAACTTAACACGTTGCACTTCACCACCAGATAAAGTGGTCATCGACTGGCTAAGATTCAAATAACCAAGTCCAACTTGGTGGAGTAGACTAACCTTTTTGTAGATATCTGGCACATCTTTGAAAAACTCTAAAGTGTCGTTGATAGAAAGATTTAGAACCTCAGAAATATCTTTGCCATGATAAGTGTATTGTAGTGCTTCTTGGCTATAACGTTTCCCATGACACAACTCACATTCTTGAACGATTGGATCCATGAATGCCATCTCGGTGATCATCACACCTTTACCTTTGCAACGGGGACAAGCACCTTTACCGTTATAACTAAATAGTTGTGTTGAAACGCCATTGTTGGCTTTACTGAAAAGCTTTCGTAGAGGATTTAAAATGTTCAAGTAAGTTGCAGGTGTAGAACGAATATTCAAACCTACAGAATCCTGACTCAAATCAATATAGTCTTGATCAGAAACTTGTTGTTTGAAAGCTTGGACTAAAGTACTTTTTCCAGAACCTGCTGGTCCAGATATCACGGTCATTACACCTTGAGGGATTCTGGTAGATACGTCTTTTAAATTATGAGAAGTTACATGATTAACATTTAGCCAAGATTGAGGTTCACGAGGCTTTGGGAAAGTGATTTTTTCTCGTAACATTTTACCCGTAATCGTATCTGACCGTAATAGTTCGTCGTAGGTACCAGTGAAAGTTACTTGACCACCATTTTTGCCGGCTTGTGGTCCCATTTCCACGACATAATCTGCTGTCGAAATAATGGCAGGGTTGTGATCAACTAGGATAATGGTATTGCCATGTTCCTTGAGCTTTTTTAAGGATTGGGTAATTAATTTAATATCGTGAGGATGGAGTCCTACACTTGGTTCATCGAGTACGTAAACTAAATCGGATAGGGAACTCGTCAAATATTTGGCAATTTTAATTCGTTGAGCTTCTCCACCAGATAGAGTATCAGTTCCACGGCCAAGGGAAAGATAACCTAAACCGATGTCGACCAAAGCTTGAATTTTACTATGTAGTTCACGCACCATTGTTTTAGCCTTGGGGTCCGAGATATTATCCAAAAATTTTAGGACACTTACTAAATCCATATCGCTGACTTCTGCAATATTTTTGCCAGCAATTTTACCAGTTAGAGCCTTTTTGTTCAGACGTGTTCCATGACATACTGGGCAAGGTTTTCGAGTGACAATCTTTGATAAGGCAGCTTCATGATGACGACCTGAGGCACTATGAATAACAGAGCGAAGCATACGTGGAACTAGTCCTTCATATAATGCCGTACGGCCCCAATTTGCCGGTGGATTTTTTAATTTTTGTTGCGGAGCGTGCATGAATAAATCATATTCTTCATCGGTGTAGTCTTTAATTTTTTTGTCTAAATCAAATAATCCACTGTTGCCATATTCCTTCCAACGCCAAGTTCCCGGTTGAAAACCGGCAAAAGTCATTGCACCTTCATTGAGTGATTTATTAGGATCAATTAATTGACGTTCATCTATGTCGTCAACAAAGCCTAATCCCTGACATTTTGGACACATTCCCTGAGGTAGGTTAAAGGAAAACCATTCAGAATACCCAACCCAAGGCTGTCCAATTCGAGAAAACATCAAACGTAAGACGGAATAGATGCCGGTGTAGGTTGCCAGAGTAGATCGAGAATTACGACCAATAGGCTTCTGTTCAACCACAATTGCCACTGGTAAGTTGTCGATTCGGTTCACTTCAGGTTGACCGTATTTAGGCAAATATTGTTGGGTGAAACTAGGAAAAGTTTCATTCAATTCACGTCGGGAAACAGCGGCTAATGTATCAAAAACTAAAGAGGATTTACCAGACCCAGAAAGACCAGCAAATACAGTCGTTTTATGCTTAGGAATATCTAAACTGACATCCTTTAAGTTATTTTCTTGAGCTCCATGGATAGAGATAGTCCCATCTGCAAATAAATCAGTCATAAAAACCTCCAACAGTAAATTTATAATTCCATTATATATAGAAATCTCGTTTAACAAAAATAATCGGGTCTAGAATTTTTGGTGTTGGAAAGTATTTCCATTCCAAAAGTACTAGGCCCTAATTTAAAAAGCCATTGATAATGGATCAAAAACGGCCAATAGGGTATACCCTAGTGGCCGTTTTTATTTCTGAGCTATACTAGGAATTACAAGTGTTCATTAGAACTGTCCAAAAGTAGAACTGGAAATGGCTAAAATCGGTTATGCGCGTGTGAGTTCCAAGGAGCAACATTTAGATCGACAGTTAGC
>NZ_AZDB01000043.1 GCF_001434585.1 Companilactobacillus crustorum JCM 15951 | reverse complement strand
AAGACTTTAGCACTGTCATTCAACTAGTACAGCCCTTTTTTAAGCATTAGAATCCAACCATTACAGGCGTTATTTTAAGTATAATCTAAAAAACAGCCCCTAACAAACCAAGTTGATTTGTTAGGGGCTGTTTTATCGGTCTTTTCAAGGGGTTATTTGTTAATTATAGCCCCTAAAATGCAACACATAGTTTTCTATGCTAGCTTCTCAATGTCCTATGTGTTTTTGTATCTTATCGGCCTGGCACAAGTTATATCTTTTTTATTTTACACGTACCTTTTTCTCACAATTAAAGCTATAGGCCTTGATAAATAGGAATTTACAGCACCTTTAAAGTAATATAAAGTATATACGTAAAGTATGTTCTTACCTAAATTAAATAAAAATTCTAAGGCACCACCAACTTATTAAATTTGTAGTTCTTACTTAAAAAATTAACAACAGGAGATAAACTAATGCAAAGTAATTTCGAATTTCTAAAAGCAGATCCCTTAACCGCTGATTATTTTTCTTCAGCAACGCAGGCTGAAAAATCATATGCTCTTGGTTTATACTCTGGTGAAGAAACAAGTATCCGTGTAATTGTTGAGAATATTGCACGTGATATTGCAGATCAACGTTTTTTAAATGTGTCTGATAAGGATACATTTAATGATGTTTTACGTGCTCTTAAATATGATACCAGTATTGACCATGATACTTTGGAGTTATTCTATAATCTTAAACAAAGTGGTAATCAAGCAGCGCATCAACTAGCAGTTATGACAGTTTCAAAAACTGATCAAGAGACAGGGTTACGTGATTTAAAGAGATTATACAAGCTATTAGCATGGTTCGTTAATAATTTTTACGATCAAACCATTGACATAAATGATTTTAGGGAGCCACAAAGAGAAAATTATATCTATACGGCCACCTCAATAGCATCTGCTGCTGAACGTAACTTAATATATATCCAAAGTGCAAAAACGGAAAATGGACATTTCTTAGACTATATTGGCAGTGAAAAAATAGGAAAAGCTTCTGTTACTGACCTCGAAGCAGATATGAGTGAGAACAGTAATTATCTGCGTCAAACGGCTCAGAAACGTATTAACCAATACATGGAGACAGCAGGAGTACCTTCTAAACTTGAATGGGCAGAACTTGCTTATCGTAAAAATGGAGAACCACATTGGTTTACCGATAAGGATGTCCATCGAGTCCTTGAAAGGTCAAAAATTGAACACAGTCCTAATTTGGCCGGTCAAGAATGGTTTAAAACCGATTTGGCCACGGCTAGAAAAGCTATTAAAGCTGTTAAGAACAACCAGTCAGTTATTGATACTGATAACAATGAGGACCAGAAACCTAAAATTGTATTACGTCCTGAACAACTTGAATCAGTAAAAAAGACCAAAAAAGCATTTAAAAACGATAAGTATAGTAACATGCTCTGGAACGCCAAAATGCGTTTTGGAAAGACCTTATCAGCATTGCAGCTAATTAAAGATGAAGGATACAAGCATGTCCTAATAATGACTCACCGACCTGCTGTGGATGAGAGCTGGTTTGAAGATTTTGCTAAAATTGGCATGCCAGAGGCTGGTTACCTGTACGGTTCAAAAAATCAAGGAGCTACATTTGAATCACTGCGTACTGGTTCAAAACCATTTGTTTACTTTGCCAGTTTGCAAGACCTATCAGGTTCAAAGCTAGTCGGTGGTAAGGTTAAAGATAAGAACCAAGAGCTATTTGCTGAAAATTGGGATCTAGTGATTATTGATGAGGCCCATGAAGGTACTCAAACTGAACTGGCTCAACAAGTACTAAAACATGTTCAGGGACCAAAAACCAAGGTTCTTGAATTGTCTGGTACACCATTCAACATTTTGGACCAATACGAAGATGAACAAGTTTATACCTGGGACTACACGATGGAGCAACGAGCTAAACAGCAGTGGGAAATTGACCACCCACATGAACCTAATCCATATGCTGGATTACCTCGTGTGAATATGTTTACTTTTAGCATGAGTGATAGGTTTAAGAATCCTAAATTTAGTCAGGTAGGTGGTAAATCATTTAATTTTAAGGAGTTTTTTAAGGTCAATAACCAAGGTAACTTCGTTTATGAAGATTATGTAAAACAATTTTTGAGAAATATTACTACACCAAGCAAGCACACAAGTTATCCCTTCTCTACTAAGCAATTTCGTGACCAGTTACGTCATACACTTTGGTTAATGCCAGGTGTTAGAGAAGCTGGAGCAATGGAGCATTTGTTAAAACAGGATCCTGTTCTTGGGGAAATCAATGGTTATAAGATCATCAACATTGTCAAAGATGTCAAGGGCGAAGATAAAGGTATTACTGATCAAACAGATGTTGATCGTGTTAAAGCAGAAATTGGTGATGATCCTGCTTCGACTAGAACCATAACGTTAACGGTTCGCAAACTTACGACAGGAGTTACTATTAAACCGTGGACAGGTGTTATTTTCTTGTCGAACACTAATTCATCAATGCAATACCTTCAAGCAGCATTTAGGGCTCAAACTCCATATTCTGACCCCCATTTTGGTACCAAAACTGACTGTTTTATTTTTGACTTTGCCCCTGATCGTGCACTAACAATAATGGCAGAATCGGCACAAATGAATAGTGGTGTGGGTAAAAGGACAACGAGTGTTCAGAAACAACGTATGAGTGATTTGCTCAACTTCCTACCAATTATTGGTGAGCAGGGGAACCAAATGAAGCCATTCCATGTAGATTCAATGCTCAAGCAAATTAAGAAGGTGTATGCTGAAAAGGCTGTTAAATCAGGATTTGAGGACGACTCCCTTTATTCAGATGAATTACTTATGATTAAAGAAGCGGATCTTGAGGACTTCAAGGATCTGAAATCAATAGTTGGTAAGACTAAGCGAGAGAATACTAAAGTTAAAGTTAATATTAACGATCAAGGCTTAACTGATGAACAATATGATAAAACTGTCAAAGGCCAAAAAAAGCCGAAGAAAGAACGTTCACCTGAAGAACAGGCAGCGATTGATCAGATGAATGCCATGAAAAAGCAACGAAGAACGTTGATTTCAATTTTGCGTTCAATTTCAATCAGAATTCCGTTAATGATATACGGTATGGATGTCGACTTGTCCAAGGACATTAGTATCAATACTTTCGTCGAAAAGGTTGATGATCAATCTTGGGAAGAATTTATGCCTAAAGGTGTTGATAAATCTTTATTCCGTAAGTTTATCAAATACTATGATCCACAAGTATTCTTAGAAGCTGGTCAAATCATTCGTCAAAAGGTAAAAGAGCTCGATAATGCTGACCCCATGGAGCGGATTGAAAAATTGACTGATATTCTAGGAACGTTTCGTAATCCAGACAAGGAAACAGTATTAACACCTTGGAGGGTCGTTAATATGCACTTAGGCAAGACAGTTGGCGGACTATCGTTCTTTGATAGTAGCTATGAATACAATACGGAAGATGGCGAAAGTGCCAATCATTGGATCAATACTGATTATACTGACCAGGTATTTGCGCCAGACACTCATATTTTGGAAATTAATAGTAAAACCGGTACTTATCCCTTGTATATGGCAGCATCACTGTACTGGAAAGATTTCCAGAAATTGAATGAACAAACTGCAGGTAAGTTTGCTTTAGAAAATGAACTGTTCATATGGCAGAAAATACTTCGTGAAAATATTTTTTGTATCGCTAAGACACCAATGGCTAAATCAATTACTATTCGTACATTATGTGGCTTTCAAAATTTTGATACGAATATTGAGTATGTTGATGGTATTGTTGAAGACACAAAGAAAGATGTTAAGGATGAAGTTAAAAAGATAAAGGGGGTATTTAATAACATGAAATTTGACGTTATTATTGGGAATCCACCTTACCAACAAACAGTTGCAAAGAAAGAAACTACTAATGGTCAAGAACGAGTAGCTAGTGTGTTCCAATACTTTCAAACATTGAGTGATCAATTAGCAGATAAATATATTTCTTTAATTTATCCTGGAAAACGGTGGTTACACCGTTCTGGTAAAGGAATGCAAAATTTTGGAAAAGAACAAATCAATGATCCTCATTTAGAAAAACTCATATATTTTGAAGATGCATCTGAAGTGTTCCCCGGAGTTGCAATTGCTGACGGTATTACAATCGTTTTTAAAAATAAATTGAGAGACAGTGATACCTTTAGTTACGAATATCATGAAAGTGATGGAACAGTTCAAACAGTAGATCTTCAAAAGCCAGGAGAAAAATTGTTAATTCTTAATCCAAAAGACAATTCTATTACACAATTGATGGATCACTTTGTTAAAAAGCACGGCCTATTACACATAAGTGATAGTAGTGTAATTAATCAAAAGTTGTTCAGGATTGAGAGTAGTTTTGTTGAAGATCATCCTAAAGAAGTTCGCCCTTTTAATGACAACTCAAGCATTAAAACTAATGAGGTTAAGCTTTTAACCAACAATAAATCGGGTAAGGGCGGAAAGGCTAGCTGGTTTATAACTGATCTGAATAATATTCCAGTGCATCATGAGTTAATCAATAAATGGAAAGTGATTGTGTCAAGTGCGAACGCAGGTGGCCAGAAACGTGATAATCAAATTGAAGTAATTGATAATAAATCGGTATTTGGACGTTCCCGTATAGCACTTAAAATGTTTGATACACGCGAAGAAGCTGAGAATTTTTTAAAGTACGCTAATAGTTATTTGATTAGATATGCTTTCTTATTAACCGATGAATCTTTAACTAGTTTGGGTAAGGAAGTTCCGGACTTAGTAGATTATGGTCCAAACAACAAATTTATAGATTTCACACAGCCAATTGATAATCAACTTTATGAGCTATTTGGATTAAGCGAAACCCAAATTCGACATGTAAAATTAACGGTGGATAATTTACGATGACAGAAGAAAAGATTATAAAGTCAGCTGATAGGGTCAAAAATAATGGTGAAGTTTTTACTCCAAATCGAATTGTTAAAATGATGTTAGCCCAACCTGAAATTCAAGCTAAAATTCATGAACTTTCCGCAACATTTTTGGAACCATCTGCTGGGGAAGGTGCCTTTCTTGTCGAATTACTAAAGCAAAAGATGGCTGTTGTATTATCTAAGAGCACTAGTGCCATCACTTATAATCGTAACTGCCTAATAGCGCTTAGTAGCTTATATGGTATTGAGTACTTAGAAGATAATGTTGAAATGCTAGTAATGAACATGATTACCACTTTCAATCAGTTGTACATTCAGGACGTTGCTAACTTTAATAAGAAACCAAGTCAGCATGTATTAGACAGTGCTAAGGTGATAATACGTGTGAATATGGCGCAAGGTGATACCTTAAAATATGTAAATGCTGATGGCAAGCCAATATTATTGAGTGAATGGAAGCCAGTTGATGGTAAGGTCAATTTTGTTCAGCGAACAGAATATACCTTTGAGTCAATTGTTAATGAATCTGGACCAACTAATACTGTTGCTGGCGAGACAGAAGAAATGGACTTATTTGCTGGTAGTGGATTTTTTGAGGAAAAACCAAAGGCTAAATTACATCGTTATAAGGCTTGCAGGTGGACTGATATTTACAAGCAAGAAATTGAATTTATGTACTAAATTGACTTTTACGAAGATAAAACTGGCTACTCTGACGTTGAGGAGTTTATTGAACACCTTGATGAGAGTAATCAGAAACAGGACCATCAAATCTTAACAAAACTAACATACCAACTAGAACTGTTATCCCAGTTGGGTAATAGGATGCATGAGCCACAAGCCAAGTTTTTGAAAGGTTATCGGCACCCACTGATGGAATTACGGCCAATGCCAGAAAGATTCTTTTACGCTAGTTGGGACCGCGATCGTTTTGTGATATTAAGTCATTATAAGAAAAAACAGGATAAAACGGATCCTCGTGAGATTGAAAAAGCATTAGACTGGTTAGATGATTGGCTGAAACGAAAGGGGAAATGATTATGAGCACTTGGAACGATTTAAAAAAGAGTCTTACTTCGATTAAGCCAGATGAAATGACCGCAATTGAAAGTTTGGCTTACTTGCATGCTCAAAGGGTCAAAAAAGGTATCTCGCAAGTTGAATTGGCAAAGCGGATTGGCATGAAACAACCGCAACTTGCTAAAATTGAGAATATGTCTTCTATCCCTAGTCTTAGCACTTTAAATCGCTATGCTGAAGGACTGGGATTGGTTGCTACCGTTTCATTTAAGCCAGTAGCTACTGTATAATACAGAAAATGACCTCTTCTTAAAGTTGAAGGGGTCATTTTGATTTACAATCTACCGAAAATAAATAGTCTGGATATTCTTTTTCATGTTGCCAAAAGTAATTGAAATATTTTTGTTTTAACTTATCAGCTACCTTAGGGTAGTCACCATTTGTACTTTGAAGATAATACTTTAAAGGCCTAGGCATTTTAACAGGAGATTTGCATAGAGTATCTAATAAGCCTTTCCAATCAGGTATTTTTAAATATCTTTGTGACAGACCAGATCCAATAAACAATACAGGTCTCTTCTTTTCTAATGTTAGAAAGCCCTTTAATTTATCTAAACAATCCGTTTTATACTTAACATAATCCATAATTTGTATGCTCTTTTCTAGTACATATTTACGATAATTATTCGATTACCAAAAATGCCACCATTTTTTATTAGTTATATTTTTAGCTGCCTGTTTTTTGCACCATCAGTTTTTGCAACTTGGCTTTTTTCTATACTTTCAAAATCTTCAACTGGGCCATCTAATTTTCGTAGGCGTTCTTTCAAATGGCGATCTTCTGCTACTGTTGCTAATTGTAATTGTTGTTGTTGGTCTATTAGTTTTGTTAAATGATCTATTTGTCTGTCTTTGCTACTTATTTGCTGGTCTTTGGTCGCAAGCTGTTTGTCACGTTGAGACTTTAAATCTGCTACCTCTTTTCTTAGAGTAGCAATTAGATCATTATTTTTTTTGCTAGTCTTTGTCGCTTTTTTGCTACCTATTTGTTGATCTTTTGCTACCAAAGGCTTTGCTACCTTGTCCCTAATAATCCTTTCAGCTGTAAGGCTAATCATGTTTGTACCTTGACTATCTTTTTGTTGGTTCTTTGTTGGTAGTCTTTGGTAGTGATATTGAATAGTTTGTTTAGAGACCTTCAATTCATCAGCAAGTTCTCTAATAGTTTTAGGCATTATTTCCAAGCCCCTTTCGGAGTTCAGCAAGTGCTTCTTGTCTTGCTTGATCTCTTATTTTTTTATCGTGCTCGGCCTGTTTATCAGCCAATGCTTGTTTCTCAGTAGAGCCTAAAGTTAACCCCTTAACCTTGTCAATGGCGCGCCATTTTTCCTGCTCTGTTAATTCACCATTATGCTGAATGTTAAAGAGTTTTTGACGTTCATCTTGAAATTGACCTTGTGAGAAGTCGTTAGCGTCTTTCTTTTCAGACTTCCAAGTAAAAGAATACCCAATCACTGGTTTCCCGCGGCCTTTACCATATTTTTTTCTAACCGTTAGGCCTCTAAAAAGAGGGGTCAATTCTTCTCTGATTGGTTTAAGAACGTATCTATCAACGTCTCCCGGTTTTTTCCAATAACTTTTAGGAATATCAAGTAACTCAAAAAAATCTTCTTTTGATAAAAAAGCATAACCGGTTGTTCTGAAACCTTTTAACAATCTAAAAGCGGTTTTAGCATAACTGCTTCGAAGATCTCTAAATTCCGCTAAAGCATATCTAACCCACGTGTCTAAATTATTAAGAAGTGGCAAAGCATCTTTATATATTTCAATGTCTATATAAGGAGAATCAGTTTCACCAACAATTCTGAATTTAGTAAACATAACAAACATTTCTCTATTTAATCCAGATTTACTACGTCTTCCAAAATGAAGTCCCATTAACTTTTCATAAGTTCTTTGAATATCATCTTCAAAGCGATTATTTGCAGTCGGTTTATAGTTGCTCAAATCTTTAAGTTGTTCAAAAGAAAATCTAACTGTCTGACCTCCCTTATCACGCATACGAGAAATAATTGAAAAAAATAGATTCATTTCAATAGGGGTGAATTTACGTAACGGAATGGTATTAAGTTCAGGATCATATTTTATAAGTTCATTGCTCATAATCACACCTCCACAACTATTATATAAAATCAACGATTGTTTATCAACGATCATTGTTAAAAAACCTCGTTGATAAACAGACAAAACCTCGTTGATAAACTTCTATAAGCCTTGGGAGAGTAAGGCACAATAGGGGTCTAAAAGAGGCTTAAAAGAGGTTTATAAAAGAGGTTTAAAAGAGGCACCACTGTACGAGATTAAAACCTAGAAACAAAAAACACAAAGGAGTGAGCCAAAAAACATGCTCAAATTAAACTCCACTCGCTCCTTGCGCCTCACTTCGTTCGTTGCTATAAAGGTGTGACAAACCACATTAATACGGGCGCTGACGTTCCGAATCCCATCCAAGCTGAGCCAGCTTGACCACTTTTTCACTCGCAGTTAGGCAGGAAAGCAAAGTTTTTTGTAGAAACTTTGGCTTTCGCCAATTCAGTGTTAAGACTTGATTATTCGCTGTCAATGATAGAGGACGAGCAAAGCGTAGGAGCATAAGGAATTGACAGCGAATAATCAAAGTTTCTAAATCTTAGCAAGACTTTAACTGCTATATTCGTTTTTAAGAGCCTTTTTTCTCGTTTCTAGCGTTTTTAAGGCTATTCATATATATTATTTATACCAAGACAAATAAAAAAGCCCTCTCTGACGATTTTAAGACTATTCATATATGTTTATACCGAGACAAACAAAAAAAGCCCTCACCCAATATGAGTGAGAGCTAATTGTTCTGAAACGTGATTATTATTGTTTACTTTACTTTTATTTACTTTACTTTGTGTATTAATGTCGTCATTAACTCTGTATAAGCTAAGTTTTTGTAATTTTCGCCTTTTTGTTGCTTCTTTATAAGTATCTTGGATATCTTGGCTCGTTAATACCTTATTAGTAGAATAGAANATTTTTATAATAAGAACGTAACTATATCATAAGCATATTAAAATGATGCTTTTTAAAATTTTAGTATAGGGGAGGCTTTGTATTGGTGATAAACTTTATATAGTGCTCAGCTTATTTTTTCTTCATAAGCTGAGCACTATATAAATCAAGGGTTAATAGTGGTGGAGGATACTTTTGAAAGCATATGATTATTTAGTAGTAGGTGCTGGCCTGTTCGGAGCAGTTTTTGCACATGAGGCAGCTCTACGTGGTAAGAAAATTAAAGTTATTGAAAAGCGCGACCATATCGCAGGAAATATATATACACATGAAGTTGATGGCATTCAGGTACACCAGTATGGTGCCCATATTTTTCATACATCAAATAAACAGATTTGGGACTATGTGAATCAATTTGCGACGTTTAATCGCTATACAAATAGTCCAATGGCAAATTATAAGGGTAAAATGTACAATTTGCCCTTTAATATGAATACGTTCAATGAATTGTGGGGAACTAAGACACCACAAGAAGCGATGAATAAGATTGCGGAGCAAAGATCAGCAGCTAAAATTACCGATCGACCTAAAAACTTGGAAGAACAAGCAATATCGTTAGTCGGGACGGATATTTACCAAAAGTTGGTAAAAGGATATACAGAAAAACAATGGGGACAAAAAGCGACTGATTTACCGGCCTTTATTATTCGCCGTCTTCCAGTCCGTTACACATATGATAATAATTATTTCAATGATACCTACCAAGGGATTCCAATTGGTGGGTATACGCAGATTGTTGAGAAAATGCTTGATCATCCACAGATTGATGTGAAGACAGGTGTTGATTTTTTTGACAACAAGGAAAAGTACCTTAAAGATTACCCAAGAATCATCTTCACTGGAATGATTGACCAATACTTTAATTACCAACTTGGAGAATTGGAGTATCGGTCACTGCGGTTCGAAAATGAAGAGTTGAACGTTGACAATTATCAAGGTAATGCAGTGGTCAATTATACAGATGCGGAGACCCCGTTTACACGAATTATTGAGCATAAGCATTTTGAATTTGGTAAAGGTGACAAGAACAAGACGGTTATTACGCGGGAGTATCCAGCTGATTGGAAACGAGGAGATGAACCTTATTATCCAATAAATAATAAACGTAATAATGGATTGTACAAGCAATATAGGAAATTAGCAAAGCAAGAAGGTAACGTGGTCTTTGGTGGCCGACTGGGTCAATATCGGTACTATGACATGCACCAAGTCATTCATGAAGCGCTGTTAGCGGTAGAACATGAACTGGGATAGCGCATTTAGATTACCGTATTCTTGTGTATTTATACCAAAACAAATAAAAAAAGCCCACACTCAATATTGAGTGTGGGCTAATTGCTTTGAAAGTCGAATAAATAAAATAGGATTGTGCCTTTCCTCAGCACTTTGTAAGTATTTAAAACATAACAAACTTAGTTAAGTACAAGCATAAATTGAATTAAAAATACATTCAATTTAACAACGACGGAAATTGATTTTGTGGTTATCAGCAGACCGAGTGAAACGAGGTCAATGTGCACTTATACCCCACTAAAATATCTGCTGAGTTCTAAGTCTATAAAATCTAATCACTATTTTAGATATGATTGTGCTATATTGAACATGAAGGAAGCGAATCATTATGACTATGGTAAAGGCAGCTGTTATCTACGGTCCTAAGGATATCCGCTTTGAAAAAAGAGATATCCCTGACCCCGAACCAGATGAAGTTCAAATTGAGGTTGCATTTAATGGTATTTGCGGTAGTGATATTCATGAATATTTAGAGGGTATGGATTTGGCAACAACGCCTCATCCGCTAACCCATATGCAAGCTCCGCTAATTCCTGGACATGAATTCTCGGGAACAATTTTCAAAATTGGAAAACAAGTCTCTAAATTAAAAATTGGGGATAAGGTTGCAGTCGAGCCAATGATTGCTTGCGGAAAATGTCCAGAATGTCTTGCTGGTCATTATAATTGGTGTGAACATGCTATAGGTAGTGATCAATCAGCAGGATTCTTAGGATTTTCAGCTAACGGTGGTTTAGCTGAAAAGTGCAATGTCAAAAGTACCTTTGCACATCTCTTGCCAGATAATTTTCCGCTTGATTTAGGAGCCTTAGTTGAACCAGTTGCGGTTGCTGCACAAGCAGTTATAGTAAGTCGAGTGTCTCCTGGAGACGATGTCTTAGTTCAAGGTGCTGGCCCAATTGGTTTGTTCACAGCTTTAATCGCACAAATTTCTGGTGCACATCGTGTGATAATAAACGACATGTCAGAGGAACGTTTGAATTTAGCAAAGGAATTAGGCATTCAATACCCAATACGCACTGAGAGTCAAAAGTCATTAGCTCACGCTATCAGCACTATCACTGAAAATCAGGGAGTAGATATTGCATTTGATTGTGCTGGTGTACAACCCACACTTACTGGTGCCGTTCAGGCTCTTAAAAACGGTGGTAAGGTTACCGTGATTGCATTATTTCAACATCCACCAGTTGTAGATGTTAGAGCTCTGCTTAAAAAGGGAGGCAGTTTATTAACATCTTATGGATATGCCAATATCTTTGATCGAGTAATTAAGATTATCGACACCCATCGATCACTATTCGAACATGTCATTACAAAAAAGATTGAATTAAACGAATTAGTCTCAGAAGGAATTGAGTCCTTAGAAAGAGATAAAAAACAAGCAAAGATTTTAGTTCGCTTACATTCTTAGTTAACAGAAGCTTTTTAAAACACAAAATCCCCACAATCATTAACCAAGTAATCTAATGATTGTGGGGATTTTCAACTGGTGTCGCATTGCTTGTTACCAGTAGTGGTCAGTTGATCATTAGTTACTCCTTTTCTTCTCAACAGAACCCTGTGTTTAGTGTTTCTTTTCTGGTTTTGAAAAGGAACACTAAATGCGGGGTATACCAACTGAAACGTAGTGTAAGGCGGTAGTTAATTCTCAACATTCGTATTATTTGTTTTAACGTCATTTATTCGTTACACTATAATTGTAAGCGTATTCAAAAAATAGTTGAAATGGGAGGAATTTATATGTTGGAAAGAAATTTAACAGTTATTGGAAGTTACAGTACGAGAGAAGAAGCTTTATCCGTGATCGAAGAACTGCAAAGAGAAGGCTATAGCCGTGATGATATCATTGTTTACACCAACAAAGATGCGGCTACAAATTTTGATTTTGCTGGACTGTCAGGAATCGATGTTAAAACCGGCGTAAATGGCGTCGAAACGACTCAGGAAGATCAGTCACTATGGGAAAAAATCAAAGATGCATTTTCTGCTGATACGTACGAATACGATTCAAGTTCAAATGAAGAAGCTGACCATGCAAACAACGACCCGCTTTACCAATATAGAGATGATATCTCAGCTGGAAAAATTATTATCACCGTCAATAATTATAAAAACGACCCAACACAAGCAACTGAAAATGTCACAGGCAGACATGCATCAGATGCTGCACGTGCAACTGATCTAGATACTGATACTGATACTGATAGTATCCAGCTTAAAGGAGAAGAATTGGATATCGATAAGCATGATGTGACGACGGGTAAAGTCGATGTCCATAAAAATGTTGTCAATGAGAAGAAAACAGTCGAAGTACCGGTTAAACGAGAAGAAATCGTGATCGAAAGAAAGCCCGGAGATGGTGCGGCTGCAACTACCGATGTCAATGATACGCAAGAAGACGACACGATCACGATCCCAACCAAAGAAGAACAGATCGATGTCAAAAAACGCCCGGTCGTTCGAGAAGAAGTTGACATTCGTAAAAAAGAACACGAAGATATGAAACAAGTAAGTGAAAACGTCAGCCACGAAGAACTAGATGTCGATACGAGTGGTGATGCCCACGTAGAAGACTTACGCGATAATGATCGCAACAAGCATGACCGGAACTAGTTTCTAGCTTTGATTTTATCAAACCTTTTGAACAAGAACTTAAAAAAGATCAGCTTCCTTTAAAATGGTG
>NZ_AZDB01000042.1 GCF_001434585.1 Companilactobacillus crustorum JCM 15951 | reverse complement strand
TACTTTCCAACACCAAAAATTCTAGACCCCTAAATTTGCGATCTACCACGTATGTTTAAATCAAATTTATTTTAAATATACCTTGTACAGTGAAGTTTATTGATTGTGTGATTTATGATAAAAGATTAATCTTTTATCATAAATCACACAATCAGTAATACATAAGTTAAGCTCAATCTTATTTACGTTTGGCAAGGCCTTCACGAATAATTTTTTCTAAGACATCAACAATTTTTTCGTCATTCTCAAAAGCGATGCGTTTAACTTCTTTATATGTGCTCATGCGAAGTTGAACGGTTTTAGTTCTTTCTGTTTCGAATTGGTATGGACTTTTTAGATTTTTAAGTTGTTCAGATGCCTTTTTACTAACTTTGTTTAAAAAATCTTCTGCCATGATAAATTACTCCTCTAACTGTTGAATTCTAAGTATTTGTTCATTAAGAACCATTTGGTACATTTGGATTGCTCTTTTATCCCAATGGTCTTTATTCCGTATTCCTTCATTAGCAAACGTTTTAACCCGTTCTTGAGTTCTAATTGAGTTTGAAAAGACCCCTTCGCCAAAAAAGTCTTTTGCTTGTGCAGAAATTTCAGTATCAACTTTTGCACGTGGCTTCATTAAGTACAATATGACACCAACTAACTGAAAACTTCCATTGTATTGTTCACGTAGTTCACCTAAATGCGTAGCTGTTTTTAAAGAACTTGTATATGACTGCTTTTGAGTTTGTAAGACAATTGAGATGAAATCTGAAGCCATGATTGCGTTATTAGTAAAGACATTTATTGTTGGTGGTACGTCAATAAAAATATAATCGTAATTTTGTTTTAACTTTGAAAGCATTTGTGGTAATAGAATATTACGTTTAACCCGACTAACTTTTTCTACAGCACCAATCCATAAAGACAATGTCCAATCTGTAGGAATCATATCAATTTGGTTTGTAACAGACACAATAGATTTAGACAAATTCCCTCCAAGAAGGCCCTCATATAATGAAAGTTCCGGCTTTAAATCGGCCTTATAAGTCTCCTTCATAATTTCAGTTGCATTTCCCTGGGGATCGAAATCTATAAGTAGTACTTTTTTCCCCTCTTGACCCAATAAATAGGTTTCCATTACAGTCAAGGTGGTCTTACCAACGCCACCTTTAAAGTTGAAGTTTAATAGTGTTTTCCCATTCATAGTAGCACCTACCTTTACATAAATATTTTACCACGATTTATGATTAATCACAAATTTTATGTGATTTATGATTAATCATAAATCACATCCATAAAACCATTTACTTAACCTTTGCAGAATGATATGCTTTGTTCATAAACAAAAAATCCCAATCCACTCGGGATTGGGATTTTTGCAGTATTGACAAGTAGCTATCTTGCAGCTACCTAGTCCAAGCAATTTTCACCGCCAAGTTAAAATTGCTTGAAAAAATTGTAATCTTGTTTATGTGCTAATTATACCGCAAGCAAGCCTTAAGGGCAAGCAAAGGTAAACTAATTAAAACGAAGATAAGACCAATGGACTAAGTAGCTTGTAATAACTACTTAGTCCATTTTTAGTTCTTAAAAATTAAAAAAGTTGCCGACTGGGCAACTCACAAACAGACACATGCTGGTGAAACTACAAAGCCGATCACGACCAATGTTCGCTTTGTAATTCAGTTAGAGCATATCAGATTTGTATTTTAAAGCAAATCAAATGTTTTAGCAACTCTCTTTTGAGACAGCGTGTGTCAGTCAAGAAAGGGAGTTTTTATTATGACAAAATCAACAGATTTCAATTACTATGACGCCAATAGCGTATATGGATCCTTGTTTTTCCAGTTCCCTAAGGTATTAATGTATGGCGAGCAATACAAACATTTAAGTGATGCCGCTAAGCTAGCTTACATGGTACTAAAAGACCGGCTAGAGTATTCTTTACGCAATCACTGGATTGATGAGGAAGGGCACGTCTACTTTATTTTTACCAATCAAGAACTTAAAGATTTATTCGACTGCTCAAATGATAAGTTAGCAGCCGTGAAAAAAGACTTGGAACGTGCAGGACTACTTTATCAAAAAGCCATGCATTTCAATCCCAAAACTGGCAAAAACGAACCCAATCGACTTTACCTGGCCGAACTAGATATGCAGTCAACTGACGTCTATTTACGCGGTGAATATGCTCAAAAAGAGCCGCAAACCCTTGCTACGAGCGAAAATCCGAAAATCGGACGTTCGCGGGAGACCGTTGGAACCCTTGCTACGAGCGAAAATCCGAAAATCGGACATTCGCGAAAGTTCGTTGACAACACCCCGCAAACCCTTGCTACGAGCGAAAATCCGAAAATCGGACACGATCTAGATAAAGAACTTAAAGAAAGAGATACTAATAGATACAATATAGATACTCAAAAGTTGGACTTTTCCACAGCCAATTTCTCACCAGCAGAAATTCAAAAGCAAAACCAGGATTTGGTGAACCATGCTAATGACTTCTTAACTGATGAAGACAGTGGCTTACCGGTTTTCTTAGAACCTGAAGCCGTGCAATTACTAAGTTTCTGGTGCCGCACTCCGCAACAAATGCGGCGCTTCATTGGCATTATCTTAAATGCTAAGTACCGAGTTGAAAAGGATCATCAGGATATTGGCGTCATAATCTCGCTTTATGACGAAGAACTAAAACCTTTGATGACTAAAGCCTTAAGACGATACTTTAACGCCCTAAGAAGTAATGAGAAGCATATCAAGAATGTTGAGAACTACCTGTACGGCACCATGCAAAACCTATTTGGTGTTTGGTGGAACCAACAAGCAGCTAGAGAATATGCGGCCAAACACCCTAAAGAACAAAATATTGATAACGAGCGTTCTTGAAATTAAACGTCATATTAGCTCGTTTAAGCCGCTTTAAGTGCTACATGCATAATTATATTAAAATCACTTTAAAATCGCTTAGAAGCAAGAATAGGCACCTTTAGTGGCTAAATTGGCGATGACTGAACTAAGGGAATGTGAAAGGAGCTTTTTAAATGACCAAATCCAGCAAAGAAGTCGAAACAATTGATCAATTGTTGGCTGACCCATGGGCAGTCGATATTCAAGACATTTGGGAGCAAGCAGCTCATAATCCAGATCCTGATAAACGCAAGCTGTTTGACGCGTTACACACTTACCTCTTAGATAAGCGCCAAGAGCAAATTATCAACGAAAAGCATTTTGTGATTTAACATGGACAGGTCAAATAATCAGTGACTGAAATAGAAAGGAGGCACAAAATATGGCTAAAACTCGAACATATATGGACAAGTATAAATTCACAGTTGCAGAAAACCATCGGTTTGCCCGAGCAAACTTTACCAAGTTAGTGCATACTAATGCTCGTTTTGAAGGCGTTAATACCACTTTGCCACAAACACAAACTATTATGGACGGTATGAGCGTAGCAGGAGTACCTGTTGAAGATGTTTTGACGATTATTAATTTAAAGCGTGGGTGGCAATACATCACTGCTCAAAATTCCCCTTTAACGTTAACCATGGAAAAACAAATCAACAAGATTGTGGCAGCGGAAGACGCCTTAGTACCGGGAGAATTACGGCAAGGGAAAGGAGGAGTTGATTTAGGTAGTGAAGACTTTTTTGAACCACCTTTAATTAACGAAAAACAAGAACAATCCTTTTTACAAAAAATCTTGGCTGATCCACGAACGACGATTACTGATAAAGCATTGACTGTCATGTATCATAATATGCGCCAACAAATCTTTTGGGACGGAAACAAAAGGACGGCAACTTTAAGTGCCAATAAAATTATGATTGACGGTGGTGCAGGCTTAATCAATGTGCCGTTAGATAAGTGGGATCAATGGAACGAACTAATTGCCAATTATTATCAGACTAATGACATGACTAAAATTAAACATTGGACATATGATAATGGTATTCAAGGATTACAAATTCGAGCAAACAAAAAATTAAGTGCTAATGAATTAAACCAGATGTACAAGCAACTAAAAAAAAACGGATAAATTAGAACTTAAATTAGTTGAAGACGAGATTAGTAAAAGAACCCAAAACCATCTCAAAGACTTTGCTAAAAACAATCTAGAAGTTAAGCCAAAAAATAATCCTGAAAATAAAAACGATCGGCCTAGTTATTAGGTTGATCGTTTTTTAATTTATCCGATTTATGGGCATTAACGTAATCGGCAAATATTTTTAAAAGCTCTTCGGTTTGTTCAACCGAGAGATTATCAGCTTGAAAGTATTTTTCTAGCAAAGCCCCTTTTTGAATTAATCGGCGAGAACGGGCTTTGCGGGCTTGCCGATTTTCGTAGTATTTAGATTGCCGTAATTTAAAATCTTCTCGCTCAATTTTTTGTTTTAAACGCGCTTGTTGCTCAACTAGTTTTTCATATTGATTAGGCATAGTCATTACCACCTAACTATTATCGGTTATTTTGAGCTTGATTTAAAAAGGCGGCAATTTTTTTAGCAATCATTTTAATCTGTGGAGTGGTAAGTGTCCCATAATCCAAATTGGCTGATCTAATGATTTGCTTACCAAGATTTTGTTCAATTTTATTTTTTTCAGCTTTAATCTTTTGATTAAGCTGTTTTAATTTGGCTTCTTGTTTTTCTAAGTTACTTTGAGACATAATGATCCCTCCAATCGTATTAAAAATAATCACCGACACTATATCATACAGAGAACGTTAAATCAAAGGATAGAAGTTGAAATAGCGAAGCGGAAGGCATACACTATAAGTAAATTTATGGGAATCAGCAGGACGAGTGAAACGAGGCCAATGCGCACTTACACATAGAATGAATTCTATGTTGTGCTAACCCCAAAATCCTGTATTAGAAGTCGCCGACGGCGACAACAAAGCCAAGCCCATAGAATCAAAGTAAAGAGGTGACTTACATGGCGATTTTTCATATGAGTTTTAGTAATATTAGTGCTGGTAAAGGACGCAGTGCTATTGCCAGTGCCGCTTATCGAAGTGGTGAAAAATTATTTAATAATCAAGAAGGCCGCCACTATTTTTATGCCCGCTCGGTTATGCCAGAAAGCTTTATTTTAACTCCCGAAAATGCACCAGAATGGGCCAGTAATCGAGAACAATTATGGAATGAAGTTGAAAAGAACGATCGTAAATCAAACTCACGGTATGCAAAAGAATTTAACGTGGCTTTACCGGTAGAATTAAGTGAATCCGAACAGAAAGAATTACTGACAAAATATGTGCAAGAAAATTTTGTCGATCAAGGTATGGTAGCTGACGTAGCAATTCATCGCGATCACTCAGACAATCCGCACGCACATGTGATGTTAACCAATCGCCCATTTAACCCCGATGGTAGTTGGGGATTAAAAGCAAAGACGCAGTACATTAAAGATGAAAATGGCAAGCAACTTTTAACCAAAAGCGGGTTTCCAAAACAAAGAAAAATTTGGTTGGTTGATTGGGATAAAAAGGAAAAAATTAATGAGTGGCGAAAAAATTGGGCGTTGAGTGTTAATCAGTTCTTAGCACAAAAAAATATTCCGGATCGGATTAGTGAAAAATCGTTTGTCGATCAAGGGATTCAAGAGACACCTACCCAACACGAAGGCATTAACAGCCAAAGAAAAAATCGAAAAGCATTTAATCAACAAGTTAGAGCGCAAAGAAACGCTCAAGCTAAATATCATAATCTTGACGAAAAGATAAGAAATCATGAACATTTTGACGCGTTAACTGACGAGCTATCGTTCTCTGAAAAACACACAATTAGTCATCTAAGTCAGCAATTGAAAACCTATGTCGATTTAGAACATTTAGACGATAAACAGCGCATGCTATTTAATTGGAAGAACAGCTTATTAATCAAACACGCGGTTGGTGAAGATGTAACTAAACAACTGCTGACTATTGACCAGCAAACGACATCACTAGCACAAGCTAACCAGTTGTTAAATAAAGTGGTGGAACGAGCAACGAAAAAGCTTTATCCGGAACTTAATTTTGAACAGACAACCGCAGCTGAACGACGGGAACTGATTAAAGAAACTAATAGTGAACAAACGATTTTCAAAGGCAGTGAATTAAACGAACGTTTAATGAATATTCGAAACGACTTATTAACCCAGCAATTATTGACGTTTACCAAGCGGCCATATACCAGCTGGCAGTTAGTTAATCAGCAAACCCAGACGATTGAGAAGCAATTAACCACGGTACTAGCCAAACATGGTCACCAGTTAGACGATTTGAAGCCTACTGATCGGGGCATGCTAGCCGTTTATGAACCTAACGAACTCGAATTCATTTCTAAAGCGGTCAAAGATTTACGGGTCATGCGGGAAGTTAAAGCCGTGGTGCAAACCCAATATGACAGCATTCTAACGACTGCTTTTCCGGACAGTGACCTCGATAAGCTAGAGACGATTGACAAGGAGCAAATCTATACCGCTGTGGTTTACTATGATCCAGAATTAAAGCCATTAAGCGCCAATGATCTTAGTCAATTGCAACAGCAGCCACCGGTAGTCTTTACTAGTCAGCAACACCAAGACGGTTTAAATTACCTGTTAGGTAAAATGGAATTAAAAGATATTCAGGATCATCGACTGCAACGGGTCTTAAAACATGATGGCACCCGGCAACTGTTTATTGGCGAATGTGGCCAAGATCCTAAGTTGGATCACCAACAAATTGAAATGGTACAAACCCGTTTGAAACAACAGGCAATGCGGTTTGATCAATATAAGCAAGCTCAAGTTAAGGACTATCAGGCCATTAACTACCACCCAACTAGCCCGAAAAATTACCTGATGAATATTTTGGACGAAGCCTTAATGACCATTTTATATGCGAAAAATACGGACTATCTAAGAAAACAGCAACTACGCGGTTTAAAAGAGACCGAGTGGGCAATGACGAAAAAGCAACGGCAACACCAAACCCGGAACCGGCATGAAGATGGGGGTATGCACTTGTAATCAAAATGTAAAGATAAATGAACACATATGTGTTCAATGGGTGCTATATTTGCCATTAAAAGTACGCAACCTAGATGCGGATTATCAGGTGTGATAATAATGCCTACATGAGTTTTGATGGTTAAAACATTCAGAAAACTATATTTAGGGCACCGAATTGTTGCTGCGCTAATTGTTGAATTCCAATGGCTCAGTCAAAAGTGTAGTTTGATAAGCTTGTCAGTGAAAAGGTAGCTCGGTCGAATTATGATTACGTCGTAGTGACGACGATTCAGACTAAGTTATTTCATGGAAAAAGATTTTCTGGGCACACTATTTAAATTGGTGTGATTTTTTTATTTTGCACCCGACTTGAACTAGCATCACTAATATCATAAGCCTAAATTAGGAAATTATACGGATTCAACGATGATTGGGGGCATTTTATGAAATTCTTTACGGCACACACCACTACCGCAAGTAAAATCGTGACGCTGATTTATATATTTTATCGGTTAATTGTCATTTTTATGTTAGGCAATAGCATTTATATGCAAGAATGGTCACACGTCGCTTTATTAGTGCTGACATTAATTTTGTTTATGCTACCATATTTAATTGAAACTTATCTGCATATTAATATACCTAGTTTGCTAGAATTGATTGTAATCAGTTTTATTTTTAGCTCAACAGTGTTAGGTGAACTAAATGACTTTTATGGTCATATTCCAGTCTGGGACACAGCGTTACACGCACTAAGTGGGTTTTTGGCTGCTGGCGTAGGTTTTTCGCTGATTTATTTGTTGAATGAAAATATAACGATTCTGAAATTAACACCGCTATTTATTGCGGTGACCACGTTTTGTTTTTCAATGACGGTCGGGGTTGCTTGGGAATTTGTCGAATTTTCAGCGGATCGTTGGTTGAATATGGATATGCAAAAGGATCGCATTGTGCGCCAAATCAATAGCGTGGATCTAGGCCAACGTAACAATAAAGTGGTCCAGCTGAAAGATATTCAACGAACGACGATTGAAAGTGAAACTGCTGATGGCAAAAAAGTGACTACTGTTATCCATAACGGCTATCTCGATGTTGGCGTGATCGATACTATGAAAGATCTATTCGTTAATTTTATTGGTGCGTTATTTTTCAGTATTTTTGGCTATTTATATATCGATCATGAACATAAACGATTTCAGTTTATTCGTAATTTTATTCCGACCAAACGGAAATGAATTTTCCAGTAAATAATAAGATAGAGGGTACGCGTGGTGCTAGTTCGTCACAAAATTAAAAAATCCTAAATTATAGACGCGTGTGAACATATTGGCCTGATTGGAGAAGCCATAACAAGCACGTTTGAGCTCCTTGATCTTACGGTTGATGCCCTCTATCGGTCCGTTAGAGTAGGACGATTTGGCGGCGTTAATTACTCCATTAAGATTCTTTCGTAGGGTATGCATGGCCGTATCTAGGGGCGTGCCGTTAGGCTGATAGTTAGTGATGATATTCTTGAGTTCATCAGCGTAAGTTAGCTAAGCTTAAGGAACTTAAACAGGGCTATTTACAGAAATTGTTCCCCAAAAATGGCAGCAAGTTCCCGCAATTAAGATTTGCAGGGTTTGCTGACGCTTGGGAACAGCGAAAGGCAGCCGAGATTTTCAAATCTATCTCTGACAAGAATCACCCAGAACTGTCAGTGTTGTCCGCTTCTCAGAAGTTAGGGATGATTCATCGTGATGATATTGGTATTGATATTAAATATGACAAGAAAAGTATTGCAGGTTACAAACGTGTTGAACCTGGTCAATTCGTCATTCACCTCCGTTCATTTCAAGGTGGCTTCGCCTATGCAAACGTTGAAGGTATAACATCACCAGCCTATACAGTTCTTGATTTTGTCGACAAAAATGAGAATGATCCGTTATTTTGGCGTATCGTTTTGACAAGTACTGACTTCATAAAACGTCTTGAAACTGTCACCTATGGTATTCGAGATGGACGGAGCATTAGTTTTGCTGATTTTTCAACCTTGAAATTCAATGTACCAACTTTTGAAGAACAAAGGACGATAGGCAAGTTTTTCAAGAAAATTGATTTGACAATCACCCTTCATCAGCGTAAGCTTGAAAAACTCCAAGAACTAAAAAAAGGGTATCTACAAAAGATGTTTTGCTGATCAATTCTGAGTAATTGATCAGTTAACTTAGGGCAATTTTTGAAATCAAAAAATTGATGGAGGGTAAATGATGGTGAATTCTAAATCAAAAAAGAAGACCTTAACAGCGTTGAGTAACAAAGGGCTGGGAGTATTTGGTGAGGTATTAAATACTTTGCACTCTGTAGCAGACACCGTTAATAAAGTCACTCCTAAGATTGTTGACGAGGGAGTGAAGGTGATTGACTCTCACCTAGAAAAACATAAAGACGATTTTAAAATGCCTGGCTTATCTCAAATAAGTGTTGCTGAAGCCAAGCGGATATTGGCACTTTATCCAATTAACTTTTCTCTAGTCCTAGTTACACCTGATATTAAGCTTGCACAGCAGCGCCCTAATGTTATTATCAAAACTTCCCCCAAGGAGAATACAAAAGTTACTCCTGGATCATTTATTCGTGTCTTTTACGCAGATGATAATGTGATTGCGATAAGCAGGCAGCTAGCAGATGATCAAGCATCAAAAAAACAGGGCATGAGAAGCAGAACGCGGGTGGATAATCAAGATCGCATAATCCCTGTTATGAAAGGAATAAAATTAGTTTCGTCTGGAGTGAACACCTTCGCTGGAAAGCTTACTTTTAATAAAAAGATCAAAAATTCTTTGAGTAAAGAGCCACTTGATCCATCTGATCCGGTAATTACTCAAGAGACTAAAAAAACTCGAACCAGTAGTTAAGTTTTACAATGCAGTTAGTATTCTGATTACTATAGATTAAAAGTGAAGAAAATCGATAAATAGAGTCATAGTCTTTTAAATTCGTAAGGGTGTAACCTAACGGATCGGCCAGAAACATCTTCAGATGAGGCCTAAAATCTAATTCAAATAAGTGACCCGAAACGATTTCTAAGATCGTTTCGGGTATTTTTATGGGTAGTCGTGTGTAGCCATTGCTATAATTGACATCAGATTGCACGAGATGAGGACAGCTATATGGGCAAAACGATCAGAGAACTCGCGGAAGAATTGAATCTATCTAAATCTGGTATTCGCAAATATTTAAAAGCATAAAAATTTGGGCTGATGGTTTATTAAAATTCTATCTATCCTCACATGAAGAAGCTAACATAAATATTAAGACTTATTCTCTGGTATACTGAACCTGAATAATAATTGCTAAAATCAGTACAGGCATTAAAAGATCTTATTAATTATAGTTATACTTAATTAATATTGTTAGAACACCTATTGTGAAAACACTAAAGACACTACCTGCAATGCCCAAACCGCTTAAGCCTACAGTGGCCACGACATATCCTCCAATTGCAGATCCGGTAGCAACTCCAACATTTGAAAAAATTGAATTAAAAGAAGAAGCTAAAACCAATGATTGGGGATAATTTTGTTGGGCAATATCCATGTAATACAATTGCATGGGTGAGTTAGAAATAGACATTGTTAAAGCCATTATGAGAATGGCACTGATTTTTAGCCATGTTAAATTTCCACTTATGAATATAAGAAAGATACTAATAGCTTGAAGAATAAAAAATTTTTTTAAATTGCTTTTCCATTTCATGCTTGCTATACGCCCACTCACTTGGTTGCTTACCAATCCACATAGTCCGTACAAAAATAGAACAATTATGACATTATTGTGGGAGAAACTTAACTCTTTAATTAATATTGGCTTCAAATAGGTATAAATGATATAAATGGCACTAAAATTAAAGACCGGGACCAGAATACCCCAGATGATTCTTTTGTCTTTTAAGATAGCTAACTGTTTGAATATATTATGTGTTCCATTTTGTGTTAAATTATGAGGTAGCAAATAGAAAACTACGATAGTAATAAAGACTGAGGCAAAAAAAATTGTCCAAAAAGTTAATCGCCAGTTAAGGTTATCACTTATCCAAGTACCTAAAGGTACGCCAAAAACTGAAGCGATACTGAAGCCTGAGAACACCCAAGATATTAGCCAAGCTTTTTTTCTCTGAGGAGCAATTGCAGCTGCAAAGGTAACAGCAGTCGACATCAGAGGCCCAGATGATAGGGCTGTTATAATTCTACTCATAAGTAGTACATTAAAATTACTAGCTATAGCTGTCAATAAGTTTCCAAATGAAAAAATCAGCATAAAAAAGAGCATAACTTTATGCAAAGCGATACTACCAATAAATAAGTTAATTATTGGTGTTGCAACTGCATAAACGATTGCAAATATGGTTACGAGTGCCCCAATGTGTGCGATAGAAACTCTAAAATCTGTTGATAAATTATTTATAATTCCTATTATAATAAATTGACTCAAACCCATTGTGAACGTTAGAAATGTTAATAATATGCATTGAAGGTTGATTTTCTTTTTCATATGACCACCTTATTAAGAGATACACTAAAAAAGTTATATAAAAAGCCAATTTTTTGATTAACATCAAATGAAAAATGTTATCAAAAAGTTGGCTTTTTCCTACCGATTATGTGCAATTAAATCATGTAACTGTTTAAAATCAGGGATAAGATCATAAGCGTGAGTTTTGGCTTCCATGACCGCGTTTATTTGTTGTTTAATCCTTTCGGTATCTTCCTCATCGGTATAACTAACCCAGTTGATATACTCTAGCCAATCAAAGTAAGCGTGCTTACCTTTCCCATAACTGTTTCCCATTAGTAAACAAGGTGTTCCAGTTAAAACTGAGAATACCATTGCGTGCCATCGATCAGTAATAATTAACTTTTGACCTGAAAATAGGCTTAATTCTTTTCTGAATAATTTTTCACGGGTATCAGGTGTAATAGTTTTAACCGTATCTAAAACAGTATCCGTAAATTCAATAGGTTGGTAGGCTCTCAGCAAAGCCTTCATGTTTTGGATAACCTTATCTTTGACGACTTTTTCAGCGTCCCGTCTGAGAACAAATAGTGACCCTTGACGCTTCAATTTTGGGAATTTCTTATATTGCATATATAAAACCATATCAGGAGTAAAAATGACTTTATTGTTGAAAGTAGTCTGCATTCTATGGTAACTCTGTGCATCTCGAGCTACTAGAACTAAATTGGGGTTTTTTTGGTAAGCCTCTTGACTTAACTTTTGTTCATAAAGTCCAGCTTCATTGTCTTCAAAATGAATAGACTGTGGGAATGAGATGGTTAGGTTATCAGTAAAAGTTGAAAATACTTTTCGGCGTGCTCGCTCGTGATTAAGATAAAGATTTCCCATGTTTCCACCACCAGTAAAGGCAACAATATCTTGTTTAGTTATACATTGCTTAACAACTGGAATAGCCGCATCATCATCTTCCTCTACTATTTCAATATATTGGTAATCTGGAAACTCAGCTTCAATATATTTTCGTTCGGCTAATGATATTGCCTGGTCACCAAGATTGGTATAGCTAGGAACACCAAACATAAAAAATTTTGGCTGATTATTTTTAGGCAATTCGTGTACAACGTTATTAGGATTGATATAAAAGTTAGCCATATTATTTTCCTCCTTCTAATTTTATTTGCTGGAACTTTCCTGATAGGATTTTTCCATTTTCTCTTGATTAATAACAGTCAAGGAAAGAAATAAACTGAACCCATTTGTTATTGCAAATACAAAAAAGACAGTGGCTGTTCCTAAAGCATTAATTAGCAATGGGTAAACTAAGCTAATTGAAAAATTAGTGATCCATGTGGTTGCCGTAGCAATTGACATAAATCTAGCTTTGACACTATTAGGGAACATTTCTGACATAATCAACCAAGTAACAGGGCTAACAATACCTTGATGGTTCGCTAGAAATAGGACAAGCATTGCTAGAACCAAAGTATTTGTAACTACCTGTGGCAGCATGTTTGCGTGCATGATAACCCCTAACAATGCTAAAAAGATAATATTACCCATTAACCCAATTTTTAACATTTTCAGATGGTTGTGATTGGCAATCATTCTGGTTCCAAAGATACTAGCGATGAAAGATGTTAAGCCGATTAGTATATTCGCATACAAAGAACCCCGTTCTCCCATACCAACCTTTTCTAACAAGATAGTGCCATAATACATAACTGTATTAATACCCGATACTTGTTGAATCAAGGCAATAACGATTCCAATCAAGAGTAAGTAGACTAATCGTTTATTCGAAAAGATTTGGTTCCAAGTGAGCTTTGTCTCTGTTTTGATATTCTTTTTACGCCCATCAATGTTCCTGTTAGCAGTTTGTTTTTTGAATCCTAGTCGATAAGCTAAATTACGTGCTCTTTTTAAATGCCCTCTTTGTACTAACCAGTCAGGACTCACAGCAATATTGAATGAATTAATCCATAAGATAATAGAGGGGACACATGCCATTAAAACCATAACGCGCCAAATTGGATCCCAGTTACCCCATAGACTGCCTAAAAGGGCATTCATAATAAACGCTACTAGTTGTCCTAAAACGATAAAAATTGCATTCTTATTGACGTTGCTAGCACGAACTTCTTTTGGGGATATTTCTGCAAGATACATTGGAGAAAGACTTGAGGCAGCACCAACAGCTAGTCCCAGGATAAATCTAAATGTGGTCATAAAGATATAATTGAGTGATAATGCGCAACATACAGTTGCCAGTGTAAAGATAACTGCAACCCAACGAATTGTAACCTTTCTGCCATATTTATCAGCATATTTTCCACATAGGAATGCACCAAGGCAAGCCCCTAAGACTAAAGAGCTTGACACGATTCCCTGACGGGAAGGAGTTAGATTTAATTGGCTAGTCTTGCTCATAAAAGCCAAAGCTCCATTGATAACACCAGTATCATACCCAAATAGGAATCCTCCCAAAGATATGACGTAAACACTGTAATTTAATAATCCATATTTTCTTTCACTTCTATTTTGCATAGCCAATTCGTCCACTTCTTTCAGCTTGTTAATAATTAGAGTGGCTTTACATGAAATTAAAGTAAAACATTTATAAAAAAAAGCCAATTACTACAGTAATTGACCAGCCAATAACAACCATGGATTCATTTAAAAGATTGTTAAAAAGTTTAACATATAGGGAAAAATTTATCTTGTGATACGACTTAAAAAGAAAGAAACTACTGCTACAACAACTATTGCGCCTATAATTGACGGAATAATGGCCATACCAGCTATATTTGGCCCCCAACTGCCTAAAATAGCTTCACCAATGGATGAGCCAACTAAGCCAGCGATAATATTGCTAATCCAGCCCATAGCTGCGCCCCGATTAGTGATGGCACCAGCAATTGCGCCGATAACAGCACCAATAATTAAAACCCATAACCAATGCATAAAATTCACTTCCCCTTCTTTGAACAAACGTTCTATAATGATTACAAGGATAAATATACCCTTATCAAGGGTGTGATGCAAGGAAACCGCACTATCAAAGCTGTTGAACAAATTCACAATATTTCCTGTGCATGCTATTTATTTCATAAATGTTTCAATAATAAAATAGGTATGTAAAACAATTATTTGTGTTTCATATCTCCGATCAAGTGGAGTGTCCATTAACCAATTTTTGAGATTGCTAGTGTTGGGTTGACTGGGTGTCAACTTATATTATTAGCTACACCAATATGTATTTTCGGATAGATCAGTTAACTTAGCATTAATCATTTTTTCTTAAATAAAATAAAAAAGTGGGTAAATGAAAAATGATCATGATGTATACACAGTCAGGGTGTCATTCTTGTATGACATCTTGTTTCTTCTTTTGTCCTCCTGCTTGTGCCACAGGTAATCCTTCTGAATCCAGCGTAAGGTTCATTGACTCTCGCAAACTATACTTCTCCTCTGAAATGTAATACCAGGCAACCGCAATTTGAAAAACTGGTCCATCTGATTGAACCCAATGACACATTGATCGTCACAAAGTTAGATCGTTTTGCTCGTAATACTAGAGAAGCATTGAACTTAATTGATGACTTATTGAAAGAAAAAATAATGATTAAGGTTTTAAATTTAGGAACGATAGATAACACCCCAATTGGGCGTATGATTGTCAGAACTTTGCTATCGGTTGCGGAGATGGAGCGTGATATGATTATCGAGCGTACGCAAGCCGGTAAAATATTTGCAAGGCAACACAATCCCAACTATAAGGAGGGTAGACCCAAAAGAAAAAAAGATAGCCGGAATATGGCTATCTTTGAATATTCTAACTCTCATACTGTGAAGGAAGCCGCTGAAGCTTTTAATATTTCTCCGCGCACAGTGCAATACATTAAAAAGCTATTTAGATAAATAACAAATACCACTGTCTATTTATATTACAATTCCTGACAAAAGCTATTAAATTATTGAAGGGAATCAGCCTTTTAAAAAGTCAACAAAGCAATTCTGCTTTAAATCATATTAGGGTATCACAAATACTTTACAAATATTTTTTGCGTCGCAACCAAAACCAGCAAATTAGGCTTAGTATAACAGAGATAATCAGCACAGCAAAAAAACCGTAAGAAGATTTTTCAAACGGGACATCAACATTGATTCCCCAAAAACCAAAAATAATCGCTGGAATAGTCAAAACGATTGATATCTCTGTTAGAGTTTTCATAATCATGTTAAGCTGATAAGAAATCATATTGTTTATCATATCTTCCAAATCATCCAAATATTGGCTGTAACCTAAAATAATTCTATCCATTGTGTCGCTTGTATCGTATATCTCATCAATTGTTTTTTTGAGGGTAAAATCAATACCATTAATAGTTGTGAAATTTTTTTTAATGAAATCCAGCGCTTTGTGATTAGCGCCATAGGTTGTTGACAAAGCTATCATGTATTTTTGAAGAGTCAATAAATGACCAAACGTTGGTCTGAGTGGACCGGACGTTGATATTTCTGAGTCTAAATCATCAATTTTTTCCTTGACTCCACGAAGGTTGTTAAGCATCACATGGAAATCTTTTTGCATGATCTTTAAAAGTACTTCCTCCGTGAAATTATTGACATCACGTAAAACCATATTGGATAAGAGTTCGGGAATGAATTTTAATTTTTGTTTTGTAAAAATTATCAACTTATTTTTAAATACCAAGAAAACAACAGATGTCGTCAGATTATCTAGATGCCCACCTTCATGTACCTCGGGAAACAAAAAACTTACGAGCAAACTTTTTTCATCGTTCTGATCTACCATCGTGTCATATGCAACTCGATCATCAAACGTTAGTATATTGCCTATTTTAAGGTTATATTTATGTTCAAAAGATTCGATATATTCTCGTTCGTCACCATAAACATAAACAACAGAAGAATTTTTGATATTTGATTCTGACGAAACTAATAATGTATCTTTTGTTAAAGAATAAGTTTTCAGCATTGTAATCCTCCTGCTTTATATTTTTCTCAAAAATAAATGCGTAATTGTTGTGAAATAAATACGTTATCAGTTTTAAAAACATTTTATCTTATGTATGATAACCTGCCAAAAATTTTATCTCACACATTATCTAGACAATCTTGTCTCCGGCTTCTAATGTATTATCTATTTTATAATGGCTCTTTGTCAACCGCTGTTGATGAGAAATCTTTATGAGAAAATGGTAGATTGTAAAATTAATCCG
>NZ_AZDB01000041.1 GCF_001434585.1 Companilactobacillus crustorum JCM 15951 | reverse complement strand
CATCAACTTGATTTGACGAACAGCCATTAATAATTGGTTTAAGAGAATAAAAAAGAGTCGATATGGATTTCAAAAAATTCATATCGACTCTTTTTTTCATAAACTGTTATTTATTTTTCTTCAAAGCAGGTTTCCAGACACCATAGATGACACCTGAGATAACTGCACCGATCACAACAGCTAATAAGTAAAGCAATGGTTTATTAGCAAGTGGTGTAACGAAGATACCACCGTGAGGAGCAGGAACGTTAACACCCCAGAGTTGTGTTAAACCACCACCGATTGCAGAACCGATAACACTTGATACGATAACGTGTAATGGATCTCCAGCAGCAAATGGGATAGCACCTTCAGTGATGAATGATAGACCTAAGATATAGTTTGAAAGACCAGCTTGTCTTTCTTGTTCAGTAAACTTGTTCTTCCAGAATGTTGTTGCAATAGCAATTGCTAGAGGTGGAACCATCCCACCGACCATAACAGCAGCCATCAAAGCACCATTTTGTGTTGCAGTAAATGTACCAATAGCGAAAGTATAAGCGGCTTTGTTGAAAGGACCACCCATATCGATTGACATCATACCACCAAGCAAAGTACCTAAGATAACAGCATTACCGGTACCCATTGATTCTAGGAAGTGAGTGATAGCAGCGTTAACAACCGCAAAGATTGGATCAATAGCGAAGTACATGATAGCTCCGGTAAAGAGCAACCCTAAGACTGGATAAATCAAAATAGTTTTAAGACCGGCCAATGATTTTGGCAAATTCTTAAGCCATTTCTTTAAGAAGATAACAACCCATCCAGCGATAAAACCGGCTAAAAGACCACCGATAAATCCGGCAGGACTCTTAGATGAAACAACGGAAGCTGTGGCTTGAGAAGCCATATAACCACCAACGAAACCAGGTAATAGAGCTGGACGATCACCAATTGAAACGGCGATATAAGCAGCTAGAACTGGAATCAAGAAACTAAAGGCATAATTACCAACGTTATTAAAGAACAAGAACCATTGTGATTTAGCACCAACGGAGTTTTCTAATAAGAAGGAAATAGCCATTAAAATACCACCACCGACAACGAATGGCAACATGTTAGAAATACCATTCATTAAGTCAGCATAAATTCTTGACCAAAGTGATTTCTTTTCTTCAGAATCTTCTTGAGCTTCTTCAGCACCACCTTCAGCATGGAAGACAGGAGCTTTTTGGTCAACAGCTAGGTTGATCAATTCTTCAGCTTTGTTGATACCATCACTAACGGGACGGTTGACTAAGTGTTTGCCATCGAAACGAGGCATGTCAACTTTCTTATCAGCGGCGATGATAACACCATCAGCACGTTTGATTTCGTCAGATGTTAAGAGATGCTTGACACCTTCAGAACCGTTAGTTTCAACTTTGATGTCAACACCCATTTTTTCAGCTTGTTCTTTAAGAGCAGCTTCAGCCATGTAAGTGTGGGCAATACCGGTAGGACAAGCAGTAACGGCAACAACGTAAGGCTTCTTTTCATCATCGTTAGTTGCACTAGCAGCGGCAGCAGCCTTAGCTTTTTGCTTTTCCTCGTCAGCCTTGTCTTTGGCTTCTTTTTCTTGCATTGCTTTGTCGAATAAGTCTTGAACTTCGTCAGCTGTTTTAGCAGCCTTCAAGTTTTTAACTAGTTCTGGATTGATCAAAAGTGATGATAATGCAGCAAGGGCTTGCAAGTGAAGATTATCAGCACCATCTGGAGCAGCAATCATGAAGAATAGGTAAGCTGGTTGTCCATCAAGTGATTTGTAATCAATTCCCTTAGCACTCTTAGCAAAGAGTACGGTAGCGCGTTTAACAGCTTTGTCACGAGCATGAGGCATGGCAATTCCATCACCAATACCAGTACTTGTTTGGGCTTCACGTTTTAAGATATCCTTTTTGTACAATTCTTTGTCATCAATGACACCAACTTGATAGTACTTGTCGACCATTTCCTCAATGGCTTCTTCTTTAGTCGTGGCCTTCAAGTCCATGATCATGGCATCTTTTAATAGTAATTGTTTCAAGTCCATTTTTAAAAGTCCCCCCTCAAATTAAATTTCTGTAATAGAAATTGCGTTATAAATTTCATCAATTTTTGCTTTAACAGCAATGTCTTGACTAAAGGCAGTAGCAGATCCACAGGCAGCTCCCATATGGAAACTTTCAATAGGATCTTTTGTTTCCATAAATGTACCAGCAAAACCAGCAATCATTGAATCGCCAGCACCAACTGAGTTAATAACAGTTCCCTTAGGAGCGTTAGCTTTATAGGCTTTATCTTTAGTAACTAGTAGAGCACCGTCGCCAGCCATTGAAACTAAAGCATGTTTAGCACCTTGGTCCAAAAGTTTTCTAGCATAGGTAATAATTTCTTGTTCGTTGTTAAATTTAACATTAAACAAGTCGGCTAATTCATGGTGATTTGGCTTAACGACTAGTGGATGGAGTGGCAAAGTGTCAAGTAAGGCTTGACCAGTAGTATCGATAACAAATTCGGCACCTTGTTTTTGGATTGTCTTAGCAATATCTAAATAAAATGTTGCATCTAGATTTTTGGGAAGGCTTCCAGCCATGATAACGACATCACCCTCGCCGATATCGTTAAGATTGTTCATGAAGGATTTTTTCTCATCAGCAGAAATGGCAGGACCAGCTCCGTTAATTTCAGTTTCTTCATTTTGAGCAACAGCATTGATTTTGACATTGATACGAGTGTCTTCTTGAACTTTAGTAAAAGAAGTTTTGAGCTCATGTTTAGAAAGCAATTCTTCAAACATTGAACCAGTAGCACCACCAACAAAACCTAAAGCTGTAGAATCAATTTTTAATTCTTTAAGAATTCTTGAAACATTGATTCCCTTGCCCCCAGGAAGTTTGACATCATTAGATGTACGATTAACTTCTCCAGTATTTAAATTCTTCAATTGTAAAACATAATCAATTGAAGGGTTGACTGTAATTGTATAAATCAACTAGTTTGCCTCCATTATCTTAGTATATTTACTTAAAACACTTGATTCTTTTTCTGATAATTTATTAGTTATTAATGGAACCTCATCTAAAGTAGCAAAACGACTAAAACTAACTTGCGAAAACTTGGAACTATCAGAAAGTATATAAGATTGATTGGACTGAGCAATTGCTAAACTTTTGATAGCAGCTTCTTCTGGATCAGGCGTTGTATAGCCGTCCTCAACTGAAAAGCCGTTAGTACCCAGGAAAGCTCTATCAAAATGATAGTTTTCCAAAGTTTGAATGATATTTGCTCCAACCAAAGCCTTAGTAGATGACTTTAATTTTCCCCCCGGAAGAAAGGTGTTCACTTGATAATCAGCCAGCATCGAAGCGTTATCGACACTATTGGTAATGACTAACAGATCATTATGTTCAATTAAGTAGGGAATCATAAATTGAATTGTTGTCCCTGAGTCCAAGAAGATGACTTCATAGTTATGAACTAAACTTGCAGCTGTCTGACCGATTAATTTCTTTTCATTAATATGTACGGCTGCTTTTTGTGAAAGAGCCGGTTCCTCATGCAATGAAATGACATTTTGAGCACCACCGTGAATTCTTAATAACTTATGACAATTTTCTAAGTCTTGTAAATCACGACGCAAGGTAGATTCAGAAGCGTTTGTTAGTGGAATTAAATCGTGGAGTTTGACAATATTGTGTAATTTTAATTGTTCTAAAATAATTTGTTGTCTTTCTTCAGTAAGCACTTACATCACCTCGCAAGAAATATAATACAACCATATTCATCCAAAATCAATCATAAAAACTCAAAATCTTCCAAAAACTTTCAAAAAATAATTAGCTTTTAATAAAAAACTAGACAATCAGTACGAGTTCAAAGTATGATGGAGACTGTTTTTGTGCTAAAATTTAGAAATGATAATTATAGTTTAGAAAGGGGGATTTTAATGTTTGTAGATAACGTTAAAATCACCGTAAGATCCGGAAAGGGTGGCGACGGGGCTGTAGCCTTTCGTCATGAAAAATATGTTCCACTTGGTGGACCTTCCGGCGGTGATGGTGGTCGCGGTGGCGATATCATCTTAAAGGCTAATGAGGGTATGAATACCTTAATGGACTTTAGATATAAGAGAATTTTCAAGGCTGAACCTGGTCAAAATGGTCAGATTAAGGGAATGTATGGTCATAAGGCTGATCCTGTTTATATAAAGGTACCTACAGGTACTTCAGTATACGATGAGGATACAGGTCGATTGATTGGCGACTTAGTTGAGAATAATCAAGAATTAGTGGTTGCTAAAGGTGGCGATGGTGGACGTGGTAATATTCACTTTGCTAATTCCAAGAATCAGGCTCCAGAAGTAGCTGAAAATGGTGAACCTGGTCAAGAGAAACATATCAAGTTAGAGTTGAAGCTAATTGCTGATGTTGGTTTGGTAGGATTTCCATCTGTTGGTAAATCTACCTTATTATCTGTAGCAACTTCTGCTAAGCCTAAAATTGCTGCATATCACTTTACAACTTTGTCTCCTAATTTAGGGATGGTTCGTTTAGACGATGGACGTGATTTTGTTATTGCGGATTTGCCTGGTTTGATTGAAGGAGCTTCAAATGGTGTTGGTTTAGGGATTCAATTCTTGCGACATGTTGAACGTACTCGAGTTATTTTGCACTTGGTTGATATGGACCCTAACAATGGTCGGGATCCTTATGATGACTATTTAGCTATTAGAAAAGAATTGGGCAATTATGATGAGAATGTTTTGAAACGTCCCGAAGTTATTGTGCCAACTAAATTGGATATTCCTGGTTCTGAAGAACGAATGGCTGAATTTAAGGAAAAATTATCGGCTGATGCTGATATTTTCCCTATTTCAAGTATTCAACACACCGGTGTTAAAGCATTGATGAATCATACTAGTGAAGTACTATCTAAAGCTGAACCAATTCACTTTGATGTACAAACTGATGAAAATAAAGAATACAATTTTGAACCAGAAACTAATGCATTTACTATTGAGAAAGATCCAGAATATGAGCATAGCTTTATTGTTCACGGTGATAAAGTCGAAAGACTTCTTCAAAGAACAAACTTGGATCATCAAGATGGAATTATGCGCTTTGCTAGACAACTTAAGTCTATGGGTATTGAAGATGCACTAATCGATGCAGGTGCTGAATCTGGTGATTCAGTTACAATTCTCGATTTCACTTTTGAATTTATTTAGGGGCAATAATAATGGATAAATCACCGAAAAGAAGGTTTATTACTGGATTTGATGGACTACGGACACTAGGGGTAATTGGTGTTATTATGTATCATTTGAATCCTAATGTGTTTTCAGGAGGATATTTAGGAGTACCTATTTTCTTCCTTATATCAGGCTACTTAATTACTGACCACTTTTTTAACACAGTTGATTATGGTGGTTCCTTCTCATTAAGCAATTTCTATATAAGAAGGGTTAAGAGGCTATATCCGGGTATGCTATTTGTGATACTGGCGTCCGGAGCATATATTGTGTTTTTCTTAAAGGGACTGCTTTATCATTTAGATCAAATATTTGTGACGAATATTTTGAATGTTTACAATTGGTGGCAGATTTTTAATGGCCAATCATATTTTGAAAGATTTGCTAATAATGAATCACCATTTACTCATTTGTGGACACTGTCAATTGAAGGCCAATTTTACATTATTTGGCCAATTTTACTGATTCTCTTTGCTAAGCACGGAGTAAAAAAGAGCCGCATTTTTGGTTTCTCATTAATCGTTTCGATAGCTTCAGCTATATGGATGGCAATCTTATTCAAGCCGGGTGTAGATCCAAGTAGAATCTACTATGGTACTGATACAAGATTGTTCTCTATTCTTTTAGGATGTGGCTTGGCCTTAGTTTGGCCAGCTGAGAAATTAAAGAGTGGCTTGAAGAAAGCCGACAAACTAAAATTAAATTTAGTGGGGCTATTATCTTTTGCATTAATGCTTTTGATGATTTTTACTATTAAAGATTCAGATCCATTCCTATATCGTGGTGGAATGTTTATTTTCTCCATTACGACATGTATTTTTATTGCGGTTGTTGCCCACCCAGATTCATTCTGGAATGGAATTTTATCGAATCGTGTCTTCCATTATGTAGGAACAAGAAGTTATGGACTTTATTTATATCAATTTCCAGTGATGATATTCTTTGAATCAAGATTTAAGAATGTAGCAGATCATCCGATCCTTTATCCAGTTATTGAGGTTATCTTAATTATTTTGATTACTGAATTCTCATTCCGATTCGTTGAACAACCATTAGCACATGCTAAATGGAGCGATGTAAAGAAGTTTTTCCATACTTCCTCAGGTTTCCAACGAACAATTGCTTTGATTGTGGCTTTGATTAGTATTACTGGCTGCTATAGTGTTGTAAAAGCTGTCAGCGCACCAAAGCCAAATGTTAACCATAGTCAATTAGCTACTAAGATCAATAAGAACGAAAAGGCTAATAAGGCTAAAAAGCAACAAGCTATTGAAAATCTTAAGAAACAAAAAGCTAAGCAAAAAGATGCAACTGGTAAAATGTCTAGTGCTGATTATGCTAGGTATAAGAAAGCGGCTAAAGCACATCCAATTAATACTGAATTTGAAAAGTATGGTTTAACGCAAATTGATCTGCAGAGATTGAAGGATGTTCCTTTGACAGCTGTAGGTGACTCAGTTATGGCTGATGGTTCGGATAACTTCTTGAAGCTATTCGATGATAAGAAAGTTATTGTTGATGCAGCTGTTAGTCGTCAATTGGATGCCAGCTTGGGTATTTTACAACAATATAAGGATCAGGGTGTTTTAGCACCAAACGTATTGATTGGTTTAGGAACAAATGGTCCTTTCAATATGCAACAAGTTGGCCAAATCATGGATCTAGTAGGACCTAAACGTCATGTTTACTGGATCAATGTTCATGTGCCAACAAGACCATGGGAGAAGACAGTTAATGGTGTCTTATCTCAAGCAGCAGGTAAGTATAAGAATCTAACAGTTATCGATTGGAATGACTATTCACAAGGTAAAACTGATTGGTTCTACGATGATAATGTTCATCCAAATCCTGACGGTTCAATGTATTATACGTCCTATGTTGCCAAAGAAATTTTGAAATCATTAGACAAAAAATAGATAGGATTTTTTTATGGAATTAGAATTTTTAGGAACTGGTGCTGGAGTTCCATCAAAGGGACGCAATGTCTCCAGTATTGCTTTAAAAATGTTGGATGAACGTAATGAAGTTTGGCTCTTTGATGTCGGTGAAGCAACGCAACATCAAATATTAAAGACAGCTATCAAACCACGAAAAATCACCAAGATATTTATATCTCATTTACATGGAGATCATATCTTTGGTTTGCCAGGTTTGTTGTCTAGTCGCGCCAATCAAGGTGGTAACTCGCCACTTGAAATTTATGGTCCAGTTGGAATCAAAGAGTATGTTGAAACATCACTAAAGGTTACAGGTGGCAAATTAGGTTACCGAATAAAATATATCGAATTGAAAAATGATGGCGAGATTTTTAATGACAAAACGTTCAGCGTTTCTGCCGGAAAATTAAAGCATCGGATAACTTGTTTTGGTTATCGAGTAGTTGAAAAACCAAGAACTGGTGAATTGCTAGTTGATAAGCTAGAACAATATAATATTCCTAATGGACCTATCTTTGGTCAGTTAAAAGCTGGAAAGACTGTAACATTGGATGATGGTACTGTTTTGAATGGTAAGGACTTTATTGGTCCAGATAAACCTAGCAAAGTCGTAACAGTTATTTCAGATACGCGTTATACTCCTAAGATTGATGAGTTAGCTCAAGATGCTGATGTACTTGTCCATGAGTCGACTTTTTCTAATGACGAAAAACAGTTGGCTTATAATTACTATCATTCAACAGCTACACAAGCCGCTGAAGTGGCCAAGAGACGCAATGTTAAAGGTTTGATTTTGACTCATATTTCGGCTAGATATACTGGCAGAGGTGCTTTTATTTTACAAAAAGAAGCTCAAAAGATTTTCAAGCATACCAAAGTTGCCAATGATTTTGACATATATGAGGTACCTTTTAAATAGAGAAGAGGATGAAAATGACCAATTTATTGAATCAAACAGTTATCGTTACCGGTGCATCTTCAGGTATTGGTAAAGATGTGGCAGTTAATGCTGCTAAATGTGGTGCTAATGTGATTTTGATTGCTCGTAATGAAGAAAAATTACTTCAGGTAAAAAATGAGTGTATTCGAGTCGGTGCTGAAAGTGCCCATCATGAATTTCTCAGCGTTGATATGAGTGACCCAGATCAAATTGCTACTGGCGTTAAAAAAGCTTATGAAATTAATGACGATATTGATGTATTAGTTAATGCCGCTGGATTTGGCGACTTCTCTAACTATTTGGAAACTGACTTTGATAAAATTGAAAAGATGTTTCGAGTTAACGTCTTAGGCTTGATGCTAATGACACGTTTAGTAGCTGCTAAGATGATTGAAAATGGTCGTGGTCATATTTTCAATGTTGGTTCTATGGCTGGTAAAATAACTACGCCTAAGTCTGCTGCATATGCGGCAACTAAGGCAGCTGTAATCGCCTTTTCAGACGGTCTCAGACTAGAATTGAAGCCGATGGGTGTTTATGTCACAACTATTAATCCAGGCCCTGTGAAGACTAATTTCTTCAATGTGGCCGATCATGACGGCAACTATCTTGATTCAGTAAAGAATTTTGTTCTCGATCCCGATAAATTAGCTTGGGAAATTGTTGATACTTTCAATAAAAACAAACGTGAGATCAATCGTCCACGTTATATGGAATTAGCAGCAGTATTATATAAACTCGCTCCAAGTCTTGGGGATTACTTTGCTTCAACACTTGGCAATCGTAAGTAGGGGGGATTACTATGAATGGTAAACAGTCAAGATTTGTCATTGGTTTAATTATTGCTCTGATCGTAGTTATCTTTGCAGTTTTAAACGTTAATCCAGTTACGGTCAGCTTTGGCTTTACAAGAGTTAAATTGCCATTAATTATTTTGATAATTGTAACTTTACTTTTGGGTGCGATTATTACAATGCTTTTGGCAAGTACTGGTAAAAAGAAAAATGACGATTTGAATCATCATGCTCAAAAGCAAATTTCCCGAGTAAAAGTATCAAATGATAACCAAATTGCTGATGCTTTAAAGGAAAATAATGCGAAAAAACAAACAAAATAGTAAATTTGCTTGCTCAAACCTTTTTATGATAGTATTATATTAAACGTTAGATTTGATTGAGTTAATTTAAATAAAGGAGTTTTTAAATATGGCAGTTCCAAAGAGAAAAACATCAAAACAAAGAAAGCGTCAAAGACGCGCACATCTTAAATTAGATACACCAAACATGCAATTCGACGTTGCTACTGGTGAATATCGTTTAAGTCACCATGTATCACCATCAGGTATGTACAAAGGTGAAAAAGTTATCGACGATAGCAAAGAAGCTTAACAAAAAAGTCAAGTATAACTTGGCTTTTTTTTAATATTAGAAATAAATGGGGTTACAGTTATGAAGAAATTGAGATATGTCTTATTGATGGCTATTCCGCTTTTCTTTTTATTGTTAACTGGATGTTCGAAATTAAGTCTATCAACAACCCAAAAAGAGTACCGTGCTGATGGTTTAGTTGCTAGTGTTAAAGGAAAAGCTGCTAATTATAAGAAGTTAACGTATACTACTGGTGGTCAGACTAAAAAGATAACAGTTAACGGAGGACATTTTGCTTTTTCAGTACCTGTTTCAACGAATGATCAAAACGTTCGTATCAAGGCAGTTAACGGTGATAAGACGACGACTAAGCTAGTTAAAGTCAAGAAGGCTAAAGCTCTTCAAGATTATCTAACTTTTGCGCAAAGCTATAATTATACACAGTTATCTTTGGGGCAGCCAACGGATCAATTGCAATTGATTTCAAAAAATGGAATTTTTACTCATAAAAAGACTGATGGAACAGTCTGGTATTATAATGTTCAAAATAATCAATTAATGGGTATTGCTACTAAATTCTCCTATAAAGATTTGAAATCAAAAACTGGTCAAAAGAATTTCTCGACTGACTTAATGGTTGTTTCAAAGCTTTTGGGTGCCAATGGCAAAAAAGTATTAAAGGATTTTGCCAAGCAGACAAAGAATGCTAGCAAAAATTCTACTAAAACTTCGATGAACCAGATAACATCCAAAGGGATTAATTTTAATATTAATTTGACTACTAATGAGTTTTATCTATATATTACTAAATATTAAAAAATAAGGAGCTAGTAATCATCAAATCTGATGAATACTAGCTCCTATTATTATGAATTAGATGTAAATTTATTTTTTGATTGCCAAAACGTAAAGCTTTGTGGTCGTCGTTATAAATTATCTCCATAAAAAAAATGCTTAAAATTAATTAAGCATTTTTTTCAACTTTTTCATCTTTAACGGAACTATCAAGAATCAATGGAATTACACTGAAAATGACAGCAAATACTATACTAATAATAATAGAATAAGTTGAGTTAAATTTTTGTTGGTTCAAAGCACCACCGATAAAACCGGCAACTTGTCCCAGCATGATAGACCAGAAAATTACAGCAATATATCTCATTTCTTCCATCTCACTTTCTCAAGTAGTTTAGCACAAAAAGAAACATTTCCCAATATACTTCCACTTGATTTTGATATAATTTTATACAAAGGGGGCGACGAATTGCAAGCACAACTACAAGTAATGAGTAGTTACAGTTTATTGCATAGTCCCGCAAAATTGACCGAATTAGTCGATCAAAGTAAAGCTCGGGGTTATAGCGCAATTGCCTTAACTGATATTAATAATTTATATGGTTCAATAGATTTTTATAAATATGCTCAAAAAGTAGGCATTAAACCAATTATAGGTTTAACCATGGAAATTTCAGGAATTATTGATACTGAAAATATTTATTCTTTAATAGTTTTGGCTAAAAACAATCAAGGCTATCAAAATTTAATTAAGTTGTCTTCCAAAATCATGTCCACTAAAGAAGCTGTAGCAATTGAGGATTTAGAGGCTTATTTATCTAACTTATACGTCATTACTCCAGCAAGTGAAGCAGAGATTCTTAAGACCGATGTGTCAGAATATGCTGCAAAATTGACTGAACTATTAGATCCAGAGTCATTATTTTTAGGGGTTAGTCTAGATTCAGATCAGTTAGATAACGTGAAAAATATTCGTCAGACGTCGCAAACTACCGAATTGCCACTGGTCGCTTTAGGAGACGTTAGATACGTTAATGAGGACGATCATTTAGCATATCAAGTAGTAAATAATTTAAGAACTGGCATCAGGTTTGAAAATCTCGATCAAGTAGTTGAAAAAGGGGATCATTACTTACGAACTTATCATGATTTTGCTGAGGAATTTGCTGAAGTTGACATGAATGAGGCAGTAGTCAATGCTGACAAAATCGCAGATAATTGTAATGTAACGATTGAATTCAAGGAAACTGAGTTGCCAAAATTTCATACGCCTGAAGAAACTACGTCAATTCAATTTTTACATGATTTAGCTACTAAAGGACTTTGGAAACGTTTGGTTGAAGTTACTCCGCAATATCAAAAACGTTTAGATTATGAATTAAGTGTTATTGAAAAAATGGGCTTTGCTGATTATTTCTTGATTGTGTGGGATGTGATCAAGCATGCTCATGCGGTTGGTATTAAAACTGGACCTGGTCGTGGTTCTGCCGCGGGTTCGTTAGTTTCATATTGCTTAGGGATTACGCAAGTTGATCCAATTAAGTATGATTTGCTATTTGAACGTTTTTTGAATCCACAACGAGTTAATATGCCTGATATCGATTTAGATTTACCCGATGATCGCCGGGATGAGATGGTTATGTATATGCACGATAAATATGGCTCTGATCATATGGCTCAAATCATTACTTTTGGAACCTTAGCAGCTAAGATGGCTTTACGCGATATATCAAGAACATTTAGTCAAACGCAATTTCAAATTTCACAATGGTCTAATGCCATACCTAGAAAACTTAATATTTCATTGCAGGAAGCCTATGATCAGTCTGGAAATTTGCGTAATTTAGTTGAAAATTCTAAGGAAAATCAGCTGATTTTTAAAGTGGCTCAGCGCATAGAGGGCATTCCACGACATTATTCTACCCATGCGGCGGGAATTGTTTTAAGTAAAAAGCCGATGACCGATATTGTGGCCGTTCAATTAGAAGATGATGGCATCAATTTGACGCAACAAACCAAGTATAATGTTGAAAATGTTGGCTTATTGAAAATGGATTTTTTGGGACTTAAAAATTTAACAATTCTCGATAAATCTATTCAAGCTATTTCTGAGCGCTATCAGCGAGAGTTTGTTCCTGAGAAGATACCTTTGGACGATCAAAAAACGCTAGAGCTCTTTCAAAAGGGAGCAACTGACGGTGTATTTCAATTTGAATCAGATGGGATCAGAAGTGTTTTAAGACAGCTTATTCCAACTAGTTTCGATGATATTGTGGCTACTAATGCTTTGTATCGTCCTGGTCCTATGCAGAATATTTCGACATTTATTGCCCGTAAGCATGGGCAGGAAAAAGTAACATACCCTGATCAATCGTTGGAAAAGATTTTACGTCCAACTTATGGAATTCTGGTATATCAAGAACAGGTAATGCAAGCTTCCTCTCAAATGGCTAACTTTTCACTAGCCGAAGCTGATATTTTACGTCGGGCAATTAGTAAGAAGAATGAAAAGTTAATTGAAGAAAATCGTCAAAAGTTTGTCGATGGATCCGTCAGTCAAGGACATGATAAAAAGTCGGCTGAAAAGGTTTATCAGTATATTGAAAAATTCGGTAATTATGGTTTCAATAAGTCGCATGCGGTGGCATACTCGATGATTGCTTTTTGGCTGGCATACATCAAAGTTCATTTTCCAGATATCTTTTTTGCCTGTCTGTTGAATTCTAATTTGAATAATGAAACAAAAGTAACGGCTTATATTCAAGATGCAAAAGACTCGCAAGTAAAAATTTTAAATGTTGATATCAATCAAAGCGGCTATGAATTTTCTGATGCTGATAAGACGATTCGATTTGGATTGTTGAGTATCAAAGGAATGCGTCGCGATTTGGCCATGAATATTATCGAAGAACGTCAAAAAAAAGGACCTTATACAAGTACTTTGAACTTCTTGCAGAGAATCGATCGGCGCTTTGTGAAAAATGATTATTTAGAGCCTATGATCCTTTCAGGAACGTTTGATAGCTTTAATCGAAACCGAAAAGAATTGTTATATGATTTTCGTGATCTGATTGAGAGCATTCAACTAGCAGGCAACAACCTGTCTTTGTTTGATGTTTTGGATCCAAAGAAACATCAGGTGGATGATTTTACTTTGACAGAGCGACTCAATCAGGAAAAAGAATACTTAGGAGTTTATGTATCAGGCCATCCGGTGGAGCGATATCGTAGTCAGATCTTAAATTTACCGACTAAAAAAATATCAGAATTAGGTAAAGTGCAGAACCAGCCAGTCAATGTTTTGGGATTGGTGAAGAATCTCCGAGTGATTCGAACGAAAAAGGGTCAGAGAATGTGTTTTATGACGATTGAGGATGAATCTGGCAGCATTTCTGTGACAGTCTTTCCAAAACTTTTTCAAAAAGTTGAAGATATGGAGATGGATGGTCAGATTTTCTTGTTTGCTGGTCGGAGCAGCACAGGTCAAAGAGGCGATTTAGAATTGATTGCTGACCGTTTGGCTGATCCTAAACAATATACAGTCAAGCTTCCAAATGAAAAGCTGTATTTACGGGTCATTAAATCACTAGATACATCTAAAAATTTGGAATATCTGTATAAGCTTATTGAAGAATCTCATGGACCAATGCCAGTGATTGTTTATCGAGAAAAAAATCAACAAGCAGTCTTGTTGAGATCAAATCATTGGATTAATTTAAACGATGATATTCGTCATAAATTGGAAGAGTTTTTAGGTAAAAAAAGTGTTTTCGTGAAAAAAGAATAATTAATTTATCTTAAAACGTTTTCAGCTCTATAAAGTATTCGGCAAAAATGTTATATTTGATTAGGTTTTGTTTTAGAAACAAATAATTTTGGAGTGTGAACAAATGAAGCGTATTGGTATTTTAACCAGTGGTGGCGACGCCCCTGGTATGAACGCTGCTATCAGAGCAGTCACACGTAGAGCCATTGATAAAGGACTCGAAGTGTTTGGTATCAATTATGGATACGCTGGTCTTGTTGCGGGTGATATTTTCCCATTAACAAGTGAAGACGTGTCTGACCGTATTCAACGTGGTGGTACATTTTTGTACTCTGCTAGATATCCTGAATTTGCCAACGTAGAAGGTCAACTCAAAGGTATCGAACAATTGAAGAAATTTGGAATCGATGCATTAGTTGTTATTGGTGGAGATGGTTCTTATCATGGAGCATTGCGTTTAACTGAACATGGTTACAATGCAATTGGTCTACCAGGAACAATTGATAACGATATTCCATTTACAGACTTTACAATTGGTTTTGATACAGCTGTATCTACTGCTGTTGATGCGATCGATAAGTTACATGATACTGCCAGTTCCCATGAAAGAACTTTTGTTGTTGAAGTCATGGGTAGAGGTGCTGGTGACGTGGCTCTTTGGGCTGGTGTTGCCGGTGGTGCTCAAAAGATTATTGTTCCAGAACGTGATTTTGATATCAAAGAAATTGCCGAAGAAGTTAAAGAAGGCCGTGAAAAGGGCAATAAGAATATGATTATTGTCTTGGCTGAAGGTGTTATGCACGCTGAAGACTTCAAGAAAGAATTAGACAAGTATGGTGACTTCGATACACGTGCTACTGTCTTAGGACATGTGCAACGTGGTGGTTCACCAACAGTTAAGGATCGTGTCTTAGCAAGTAAGATGGGTGCTCATGCTGTTGATTTACTTCTTGATGGTAAGGGTGGCCTTGCTGTTGGTATTGAAAACAACAAGATTACTTCTCACGATATTCTTGATCTCTTTGATAGCAAGCACAAACCTGATTTATCACTCTATGACTTGAATGAATCTTTAAGTAGATAAAGTTAAGCATAGAACGTTTTAATTTGTTACAATATACGATGTATAAAACAAGAAAAGGGGATTTCTCGATGAAAAGAACTAAAATTGTAAGTACACTTGGACCTGCTAGTAACGATGTCGACACAATCGTTAAGTTGATTGAAGCCGGAGCTAACATCTTCCGTTTCAACTTCTCACATGGTGACCATCCAGAACACAAAGCTCGTATGGAAATGGTTCACGAAGCTGAAAAAATTACTGGTAAGACTGTTGGTATCGTTCTAGATACTAAGGGTGCTGAAATTCGTACTACTGTTCAAGAAGGCAACAAGTTCGAAGCTAAGATCGGCCAAACAATCCGTATTTCAATGGATGACTCATTGACTGGTACACCAGAAAAAATTGCTTCTACATATCCTGGTCTATATGATGATACACATGTTGGTGGTCACGTATTGATCGATGATGGTCTTGTTGATTTGAAGATTACTGAAAAAGATGACAAGAACCGTGAATTAGTTACTGTTGTTCAAAATGACGGTATGATCGGTTCAAGAAAGAGTATCAATGCTCCTGGTGTTGAAGTTCGTCTACCAGGTATTACTGAAAAAGATTCAGATGATATTCGTTTCGGTCTAGAACAAGGTATTAACTTCATCTCAGCTTCATTCGTTCGTAAGGCTCAAGATGTCCTTGATATTCGTGCAATCCTTGAAGAAAAACACTGTGAATACGTACAAATCTTCCCTAAGATTGAATCACAAGAAGGTATCGACAATATCGATTCTATCCTTCAAGTATCAGATGGTTTGATGATTGCTCGTGGTGACATGGGTGTTGAAATTCCATTTGAAAACGTACCATTTGTACAAAAATCATTGATCAAGAAGTGTAACGCTCTTGGTAAACCAGTTATCACTGCTACACAAATGCTTGACTCAATGCAAGAAAACCCACGTCCTACACGTGCCGAAGTTACTGATGTTGCTAACTCTGTTCTTGATGGTACAGATGCTACAATGCTTTCAGGTGAAAGTGCTAACGGTGACTACCCTGTAGAAGCTGTTTCAGCTATGGCTCACATCAACGAACGTACAGAAAAAGAATTAGACAAGAACAACTCACTTGCAATCCAACGTTTCGAAGATTACAAGGGTTCAAACGTTACAGAATCAATCGGTGAATCAGTTGTTAGAACTGCTGAAGAACTAAACATTCACACAATCGTTACAGCTACTAAATCAGGTTACACAGCTCGTATGATTTCTAAGTATCGTCCAAGCGCTGATATTTTAGCTATCACATTTGATGAGAAGACACAACGTGGTTTGACAGTTAACTGGGGTGTTGATCCTATTATTGCTGACAAGCCAGAAAACACTGATGAAATGTTCGACTTAGCTGCTAAGAAAGCTCAAGAACTTGGCTTTGCTAAAGAAGGCGATTTGATTCTTGTTGTTGCCGGTGTTCCTGTTGGTGAAAGTGGTACAACAAACGTTATGAAGGTTCAATTGATCGGTTCAACATTGGTTAAAGGCCAAGGTGTTGGTGAAGAATCAGTTGTTGGTAACGTTGTAGTTGCTCACTCTGCTGAAGAAGCAAACAAAAAGATCAACGAAGGAGACATCCTTGTTACAGAAATGACTGACAAAGATTACCTACCAGCTCTTGAAAAAGCTAGTGCCGTTGTTGTTGAAAACGGTGGTTTAACTTCACATGCTGCTGTTGTTGGTATTGCTATGGGTCTACCTGTAGTTGTTGGTGCTAAGAATGCTACAAACCTTGTTAAAGATGGTGACACTGTTACTGTTGATTCAAGACGTGGTGTTGTTTACAAAGGTGCTTCACGTTCACTTTAATTTAAAAATTAATTTGATGTGTTAAATATAATAAAAAAACTGAGAGAAACTGACGAGTTTCTTTCAGTTTTTTTTGTATTTGCGTTAATATCATATTATTAAAAATATTTGGCTGTTCGTCAAATCAAGTTGATG
>NZ_AZDB01000040.1 GCF_001434585.1 Companilactobacillus crustorum JCM 15951 | reverse complement strand
CATCAACTTGATTTGACGAACAGCCAAAAAATAAAGCCTCAACATTCGCTATGAACGTTGAGGCTTTAAGTATATGTACAACTATTTAATTATACGAAAAAACGTATTGTTATTTAACACTGATTGAGAAGTAAGCTTCAAACTGTTCCTTAGGAGCCAGTTTGTTAATAGCATACTTATTCTTCAAATTGTTGTCGCTATCGGTCTTATCAGCAAGTCCCCACCATGGTTCGATACACATAAACTTACCGTTGTCATCGGGATATGTGGACCACATACCGAAGAATTTAGCATTACCTGTATCTAATGTTAGCTTGTGATCTGACTTATCACTAGAAATTGTTACTTCTGCTGGTTCATTTAAACGATAAACAACAGCATCATTAACAAAGTAGTCACGAGTCATTTTGAAGTTTTGATTATCGACTTTCTTTTCGCCGTTTAAGTTGATCAAATGGTTGTCGATTGGAATATGAGTTCTTGTTTCTGCTGGATCAATTGCAACTTTGTAATCTTCAAACTTTAAGCCCTTGTCGAAAGGAACTTCAAAGCCGGGATGTGCACCAATTGAGAAGTACATATCTTCTGATTCTTCCATACTGTCAACTAAGTAAGAAATTTGAACAGTATCCTTAACAAGTTGATAAACAATTCTCAACTTAAAGTGATATGGATACTTTTCAAGACTAGCTTCACTTGTTGTCAAACTCAAAACTAATTTTGAATCTGTTTGTGAATCAAGTGTAAATTCTTGATCACGAGCAAAACCATGTTGTGTCATCTTGTATTCTTTATCGCCAACAAAGTAATGGTCATCCTTTAAACGACCAACGATTGGGAACAATACAGGTGCGTGTCTGCCCCAAACTTTTGGATCTGCTTGCCAGATGAATTCTGAATCTTCGTTATTCTTGATGCTGTTCATTTCAGCACCTAGTGAATTGACTTTAAGTGTCAAATAGTCGTTCTTCAATTGATAAACTGTCATGTTTCTCCCCCTAAAGAATATAGCGTGAAAGATCTTGATCTGCGGCAATCTTGCCTACTTGATCGTGGACATATTCACGAGTAATAGTAATATCGCCCATCTGCATATCTGGTCCTTCATAGAGAATATCCGCCAAGATCTTTTCCAAGACAGTAGAAAGTCGTCTGGCACCGATATTCTGATTACTATTATTCAATTCAAAAGCGATTTTTGCAATCTCTTCGACCGATTCTTTAGTAAAAGTTAAATGTATTCCATCTGCTTTCGTAAGCGCAACATATTGCTTAGTCAAAGCATTATCAGGTTTTGTCAAAATTTGAATGAAATCGTCTTCAGTTAGATCATTCAATTCAACACGAATAGGAAAACGTCCTTGAAGTTCAGCAATTAAATCACTAGGTTTGCTTTCTGCAAATGCACCTGAGGCAATAAAGAGAATATGATCTGTATCAACAGGGCCATATTTAGTATTGATACGTGAACCTTCAACGATAGGCAAGATATCACGTTGAACACCTTCACGAGAAACTTCACCGGAGTTTTTCTTATCTCCGGCAGCAATCTTATCAAACTCATCAATAAAAATAATTCCGTTATTTTGAGTTCTTTCGATAGCCTTTTGATAAATTTCATCATGATCAACTCGTTTTTGCGATTCTTGTTGAATCAATAATTCACGAGCTTCTTTAACAGGTAAAGTTCTTGTAATGGTCTTCTTAGGCATTAATGAGTCCATCATTCCACTCATGTCTAGTCCCATTTGTCCCATCTGATCGTCCATTGGACCAACCTTTTTTGACTCCTCAACCTTGATAGTTACTTCCTCATCTTCAAGCAAGCCCTTATCAAGTTGTTCTTTGACCGACAAACGTTGATTACGAACATCATCAGTTACTTCAGCATTACTATCAGGATCTTCGTCGACTGTATCGGCATTGTTAAAGATATTGCCTAATCCTTGTCCACCGTTTTGCATGTTGTTAAGCATGCTCATGAAATCATTAGGATTTTGTTTTTGTTCTTTCTTAACACCTGGCGCTAATAGCTTAACCAATTTTTTGTCAACATCACGACGAACTTCTGGTCGAATATCATTGAATTTTTCTTTTTCAACCATTGAAACAGCCATGCTGACTAAATCACGTACCATTGATTCAACATCACGACCGACATATCCAACTTCAGTAAACTTAGTTGCCTCTACCTTTACAAAAGGTGCGTTGACGATTTTTGCCAAACGACGAGCAATCTCAGTTTTACCAACACCAGTAGGTCCGATCATCATAAGGTTCTTAGGTGTGATTTCTTGTTGTAATTTCTTTGGTACTTGCATTCGACGATAACGATTGTATAAAGCTATCGCAACGGCCTTCTTAGCATCTGTTTGACCAATAATGTAATTATCCAATTGAGCAACAATTTGTTTTGGTGTTAATGTTTCCATTTATTTACTAATCTCCACTCTAAAATTTATCTGAAATAATATTTTCATTAGTAAAAATATCAATACTTGATGCAATCTTAATTGCTTCGACAGCGATCTGTTGTGCGTCCATATCTTTAGCATGGCGTTGCATAGCAATGGCAGCTGCTTGTGCAAAGTTACCGCCAGAACCAATTGCTACAACATCTTCATCAGGTTCAATAACTTCGCCACTACCAGAAATAAGTAACAAATTATCCTTATCCATAGCAATCAACAATGCCTCTAATTTTTGCAATGTAGGGTCTTTACGCCAATCTTGAGCTAATTCAACAGCAGCACGTTTTAAATTGCCTGAATAGGCCTTTAATTTCTTTTCTAACCAATCTTGAAGAGTAATGGCATCAGCAACGCCACCGGCAAAGCCAATAATAACCTTGTCATCATAAATACGTCTTACTTTGTGAGCCGTACCCTTCATAATGTACTTTTCGCCCATTGTAACTTGACCATCACCTGCGATAGCAGTGTGATCATCGTGCTTAACAGCAACTATTGTAGTCATTGATTTACCTTCTTCTTTATCTTGGAAAATATTTTTTATAATCCTTTTGTAAATGATCCATTGTCACATGCGTATAAATTTGAGTTGTTGAAAGACTAGAGTGTCCCAACAATTCTTGAACTGTTCGCAAATCTGCTCCATGTTCGAGCATATGTGTGGCAAAGGTATGACGTATCATATGCGGATGAATATCAGATGTCAAGCTCGTCTTCTTAATTATTTGATTTAAGATATATTCTATTCCACGACTTGTGAGATTCTTTCCACGACTATTTACAAAAACATATTGGTGATCCTGATGATTTTTAGTCATCAGTTTTTTTCTACCTTGATCAAAGTAAGTTTCTAATGCACTTTTAGCATAGCTTCCAAAGGGAACATAACGATCCTTGTCGCCTTTACCATGAATTAAAACGATTTCATTAGAAAAATCCAATTGATCTAATAATAGATTAGCACATTCACTGACTCGCATGCCAGTGGCATAGAGCAATTCTAACAAAGCCGCATTTCTTTGCGCCAAAGGATCATCGCCCTTAACAGCTTCAAACAGCTGCGTCATTTCCTTCTCATAAAAGAAATGTGGCAATTTGCGTCCTTTATGTTTCAACTGAACTAAGTCAAATGGATTAGCCTGTAAAAATTTATTTTTCACGAGAAAATTATAAAAAGATCTTAAAGCAGAAATACGCCTAGCAATGGTTTCGCCAGCATAGTTTTTCTCATCTAAATAAGTTAAATAGGTTTCCACATCAATTCGAGTAACAGTTGTGAAGCCTGTAAAACCACCATTTTGGTCCAAAAAAGAAACAAAATTATCTATATCTTCTAAATAAGATTTTTTTGTTTCTTTTGAGTAGTGATGATTAACCATTAAATTATCTACAAATTTATCGATTAACTCTTTTTCTATCATTTATTTTTGAATATCCTCTTCATAATCTCCATTTGGACAGATTACTTGACGACCACCCTTAACTTTCTTTTCAACTAGGAAGTGACCATCTTTAGGACAATCACGGCCAATTGGTTTGTCCCATGAAACAAAATCACAGTCAGGATATCTAGAACAACCGTAGAAAATCCGATTTTTCTTAGATTTTCTTTCAATAACTTGTCCCTTCTTACATTTAGGACAAATTACGCCGATTTCTTTAACAATTGGTTTAGTATTACGACATTCTGGGAATCTGGAACAAGCATAGAACTTACCATAGCGTCCCATCTTGATAACCATTGGTGCACCACAGATATCGCAATCCATCCCTGCGGGCTCATCTTTAATTTGGACTTTTTCGATTTTATCTTCAGCCGACTTAAGTTCTTTTTCAAATGGCTTGTAGTATTGGTCAACAACCTTTACCCAATTCTCATTGCCTTCTTCGATATTATCGAGTTCGTCTTCCAGATGAGCTGTAAAGTCGATATTAACGATATCAGGGAAGTAGGCTTGAATTAAGTTGTCAACGATTTCACCTAATTCAGTTGGTTCAAAACTCTTACCATTTAATTTTACATAGTAACGACGTTGAATCGTATCAATTGTTGGAGCATAAGTTGAAGGACGACCAACCCCGTTTTCCTCCAAAGCCTTAACTAATGATGCTTCAGTAAAACGTGCAGGTGGTTGAGTAAAATGTTGAGCTGGATCATTCTTTTGAAGTTTTGCTCCATCGCCTTCAGCCAAATCAGGTAAAATATTATCCTTCTTAGACTTATCAGAAGCACTTTGGTAAACCTTACGGTAACCTTCAAACTTGATCTTAGAACCATTGGCTCTAAACATAACGCCATTTTGTGACAAATCAACTGTCATAGTATCAAAAATAGCTGGAGTCATTTGACTAGCAACAAATCTTGACCAAATTAAACTATACAAACGAAATTGATCACGACTCAAGATATCCTTTAAAGAAGCAGGTGTTCTAAAGACGGATGAAGGACGAATAGCTTCATGGGCATCTTGAGCGCCCTCTTGATTTTTATCTTTACGTTCTTTGATAATCGCGTAAGGCTCGCCATATTCTTCGTGAATAAATTTAGAGGCATCAGCTTCAGCCACTTTAGAGATACGCTTGGAATCAGTACGCATATAAGTAATTAAACCAACCGTACCTTCTTTGCGACCCAAATTGATTCCTTCATACAATTGCTGAGCAATCATCATTGTTTTTCTGGTTTTGAAATTCAAACGTTTATTAGCTTCCTGTTGCAACGAACTAGTTGTGAAAGGAGCAGCGGGCATCCGCTTACGTTCTTTTTTCGTAACTTTATCAATAGTAAAGTCTTTTTTCTTATCAACCTTGCCCAAAACTTCCTGGACTTGATCATTATTCTTTAATTCAGCTTTTTTGCCGTCGAGGCCATAAAAATTAGCCTTAAATTTATCCTTACCATGCTTAAAGATTGATTCAATTGTCCAATATTCTTCAGGAACAAACTTCTTAATATCATTTTCACGTTCAATCACTAATTTCAAAGCAATTGATTGGACACGACCAGCACTAAGGCCCTTTTTAACTTTAGCCCATAGAATTGGAGAAATTGAGTAACCAACTAAACGATCCAAAACACGTCTAGCTTGTTGAGCGTCAACTAAATTCATATCAATTGAACGTGGTGATTTGAATGCCTGTTTAACTGTATCTTTGGTAATTTCATTAAAAACGACACGATTCTTATCATCATCGTTTAAACCTAATAGATGGGAAACATGCCAAGCGATAGCTTCTCCCTCACGATCCGGATCGGCTGCCAGATAAACTCGCTTAGCTTTCTTAGCTTCCTTCTTTAAATCTTTAATAACTGGACCCTTACCACGAATAGAGATGTACTTCGGTTCATAATCATGTTCAATATCTACACCCATTTGACTCTTAGGCAAATCACGAACGTGACCTAAACTAGCAACTACATGATAATTACGTCCCAAATACTTTTCAATTGTTTTTGCTTTTGAAGGTGATTCAACGATCACCAAATTTTTTTGCTTTGTTGATGGCACGTAAAGTGCTCCTTTCTAATGGATCAATTAAAACTGTCAATATATTAATCACTGATTTTTATTTTGTCAATTTAAAAGTTAAATTATCTTTTAAAATTGGATCTTAAATTTAGAAATTATTCAAGTTCAATAGCGGCGTGGCTCCTTGATCAATTAGCATATTGCAGCCGACCGAAAGTTCATCCCCCAGTCGACCAGGAATTGCTAAAACTTCGCGATTATTCTCTAAAGCTAAATCAGCTGTGATCAAAGAACCACTGCGAGCTTTAGCCTCAGTCACAATTAACTTTTGGCTCAACCCGGCAATAATTCGATTACGTTGTGGGAAATGCCAAGGTTCAATTGAATCTCCCTCAGGGTATTCAGTTATTAGCAGTCCCCTTTGTGCAATTTCTCGTTGAAGACGAAAGTTCTTAGCTGGATAAGCAATGTCTAGCCCGCTACCAAGTACTGCGATTGTCTTGCCATACACGAGGGCCTCTTCATTTGCCATTGAATCAGCGCCGCTAGCTAAACCGCTCACAATAGTATAACGATTTACTAAACGAGGAACAAGAGTACTTATGCAACGAAAACTATAATTTGTCGCCTGACGACTTCCAACAATTGCTATACAATCATTTTTAAGTAAATCAATATTTCCTTCAAAAAACAAGAGTGCTGGCGGATTATAAATTGTTCTTAAAAGGTTTGGATAGGCTTCATCCAAATAATTAATCGCCTGCATCTTCATTGCTTGGTGGTTATCTAATAATAGAAGAAACTGATTAAATTTCTCTAAACCCCATTCATTTTTCAATAAATTAAATGATTCACTCTTTAGATTATCACTATTTATCGATAATTTTATAATTTTTAGCATTATCTGATTAGAAATCATCCCCGTTAAACGACATCTGACCAAAAATTCAGTTAATTTATTCATAAGAAAAACATCACTCCTTTTATGCAAATTACGGAAGTGATGTTTATTTAGAATACAAATTATTAACTTTTCTTACAGGTGAGAAACTCAAACGATGAATCTTTGTGCGCCCAAATTGCTCTAGAGCTAGTAAATGTTCTTTAGTACCGTAGCCGTCATTTCGTTCAAAACCAAATTCAGGATACAAATGGCTGTACATTGTCATCAATCGATCACGTGCCACTTTAGCCACAATACTAGCTGCACCAATGCTTAATGATTTAGCGTCGCCCTTAATCAATTTAGTTTGAGGAATAGCAACTGGTATAGTCATTGCATCAACTAAAATATGATTAGGTTTTACATATAATCTATTGATAGAATCTCCCATTGTCAATTCAGTTGCATGATAAATATTTTCAGTATCAATCAACTGCGGTGAACCTATAGCCACACTAATATCAATTGCTTGTTCACAAATTTGACGATACAACTCGGAACGTTTTATAGCCGACAATTTTTTAGAATCATCCACTTCATATAAAGTGTTTTGAGCAGGCAAAATAACCGCTGCTGTCACAACTGGTCCAGCCAACGGTCCTCTGCCAACTTCATCAACGCCTGCAACTAATAAGTCATGATCCCAAAAGGGTTTTTCCAGAAATTCTTTTTGGTGAAATTTAGCAATCAAAGCTTGTTGTTTAATTTGACGTTGCTGATACTGTACTAATAATTTTTTAACTCCTGCACGAGTATCCTCAGATAATTCCTGTAATATCTCATCACTTGGAGTTTGGTTAACTAATATTTCTTTAATATCCTTGATTGTATATTTATTCTTCATAAAACTCTCCAGGAACATCAAAGGTCAAACGTCCTAATTTCAACTTTCGAACATCATCAATAATTCTTCTGGAAGCCCGATCATAATCTTCTCTATAACCAAATTTCTTTGTTAGATCCATTAATAATTCGGGTGTCGTATGATTAAAAATATCCGCGTTAGTTAAGCCATAGCCCTTTTGCAATTGGTCCATATAATGCGCTTCAAGGAAGTTCAGAGCATAAATGGCTACATCATCCGGAGCATAAATTTTATCTTTGATAGCCCCTGACAGCGCCAATTTCATGCCAACTTTAGGGTCATCGATCTTAGGCCATAAAATACCGGGAGTATCCAACAGATCAATTCCAATATTAGTTTTCAACCAATTTTGATTCTTTGTTACCCCGGGTTTATTACCAGTAATGGCAACATTCTTACCAACTAATCGATTCAAAATTGTCGATTTTCCAACATTTGGAATACCAATACACATGGCTTTAATTCGATAATTCTGAACACCATTATTTTCGTAGCGAGCAATTTTTTCAGCTAGTTCAGTTCTAATCATGCTCTTAATTTTATTAAGTCCCTTATCATGCTTAGCATCAACTTCAATTGAATTAGTTCCTTCTTGTTGAAAATTCACTTTCCAATCGGCTGTTACTTTAGGATCAGCTAAATCTGACTTATTCAAAATAATGATATGTTTCTTTTGATCAATTATTTGTTCTAGTACAGGATTTCGGGATGAGAAAGGTAGTCTTGCATCAACAATTTCAAGTACGATATCAACTAATTTAAGTCGATCCTGCACTTGGTTTTTTGCCTTGTTCATATGTCCTGGATACCACTGTAATGCCATTACCATCACCTATTTCTATTATTTTTTATCTATTTCTTGATACTTTTGATAAACTTCGTCAAAAATTGTCATGCTTGGTAAATAACCTGCATTAAGCTCTAAATATTCTGACAATTTTTGATAATCCTCTTCCTGCTTAGGAAATGAGGTGTCATGAAAAGCATTATTAGCAAACTCTGCTTCTGGTTCTACGCTTTCTACATTGCGTAGAGTCATTAAATACGCGTAAAAACTACGTCTCATATGTACTCCTTACTACTGATTATCAGTAATTTTACTGTTCATTACTTCAAATGACAATTTGTTATTCTTTAAATCAATATTTTTAGCACGGATTCCGTAGCCTTCTTTGGTAGTAAACTTGGTAAATTTTAGCAAAATAGTCTTGCTGTTGCCATCGATACTGACCCATTCGGGCGTCTTAAAACTATTCTTAATATAATTCATTACAAAAGAAATTGGTAATGATAGACTACCGATTTTCATCTCTTTTGCCTTTAACAAGACATCGCCATTTGTTTTAGCATATGGCTGCATTAAAATTGTAAAGTGAATTTTGGCTCCTAAGAATTTGATAGATCCGGTTAATTCAGCATCATTTTTTAAAATCAACTGATAATCTGTTTTACCATCATTTAAAGTATTCTTTAAATAGTATTGAGCCATTTTATTGGCTTCTTCTTTGTTCATATTTACCGTGAAAACTTTACTGTTTTGATTAGCAATACTTGATGAAACTTGATAATTCTCCGAAGAGGAACTAAAAACCTTTGTTCCTACAATACCCAATCCTACGACAATAATTGCCACAAGTGCGATAAATGCATATTTCCAATAATTTCTTTTCATAATTTTTTGTAAAGCCACTCCTTCGTTGTCCCATTTACTTCTTCAAATACTTTATCTGTCATCATATCATAACCGGTCCCATTGGGATGGAAGTGGTCTTTTGTATAAAGATATGGATTTGAACCAGTTTTTTGAACTTTTTTAGTAATACCCTTAGGTTGATACAAGTTATTTATATTAATAAAATGAGTCTTATTAAACTTCTTAGCCACTTCAGCCGAACCATTATTCCAATTAATAAAGGCTGTTTTAGCATTTTTTACATTTGATAGATAAATGCTAAAAGGATTATAAATTCCAATTAAATATATGGGCGCATCACTGTTATAACTCCTTATATCTGTCAACAACTTCGTCAATCGTTGATCAAATTTAACTTGTTCATCGGCAATATTTCCAGCTGTTAGGTCTAATCCCTTTCGCTGCAACAAATGCATAAAATCATTGCCACTAACTGTTATCGTAATAATATCAGCTTTAGGAAGATCCTTATGCATCTTGTCATCAGATTTTATTCGAGCCATTATCTGTTGACTAGTATCACCGGACACACCGTAATTATGGGATGTTGTAGGTACTTTATATTTAGTCTGAACCTTTTGTGTCAATCGTGTCACATAACCGCCACCAACAGACTTTGAGTCACCAATTCCTTGGGTCAAAGAATCTCCAACAGCAACAATACTAATGCTTTTTTTCTTTGGAACGACTTTTTTCTTAGGCTTTGCTTTTTTTACTATTTTAGTTTCCGTTATTTGTTGTTGCTTATTGTGGGTAAAATAATATGCCCCACCACCGATTGCTCCTAATAAGACAATCACAATTATGATCCAAATACTCTTTTTCTTCATCTTAATAATCCATCTTTCAAAAAAAAGCCGATGCATTCATCAGCTTTTACTCTGTATAAAATTCAATTGCAAAGGCACCTGATCCAGCATGAGTTGCAATTACTGGACTTGTTACTCTAATTAGCAACGGTACATTTGGTACTATTTCAGCTAACTTTTCTTTCAACTCATTAACATAATCCATTTTATCAACGTAGGAAATTCCAATTGATTTGATGTTCTCCAAACCTTTGATTTCTTCCATAACGTTATTCATATATTTTTCAATTGTCTTACGACCACGGCCACGTTTGGCAATATCCAAACTATTGTTTTTGAGTGTTAAAACAAGATTAATGTTCAACAATGTTGACAACGTCCCCGCAAAACGACTCAAACGTCCACCACGGAGAATATTTTCAATACTCGTGACGCCCATGTACAAGTATGTATGATCTCTTAGAGTACTTAACGCATCTTTGATTTCAGCTACAGATTTTCCCTCTTGGGCTAATTGCGCAGCCTTTAAAACTTGGAAACCTTGAGCACGGTCAGTAAATTCAGTATCGATAACTTCCATGTGACGATCGGTCATTTCAGCCACTTGTCTAGCAGCATTGATAGTTCCACTGATAGCTGGAGTCATCATTAATGCCAAAATATCAGTATAATCATCAGGTATTTTATCAATGATATCCATGAAAGTACCAATTGATGGCTGCGATGTTTTAGGAAGGTCTTTGGAAGCATCCATTTCACGAACAAATTCTTCTCTATTAATATCAACGCCATCAGTATATGTCTTTTCATCAATACTGATAGTTAAAGGGACAATACTAATATCATACTTTTCTATTTCTTCTGGAGTTAATTGTACCGATGAATCGGCAAGGATTTTTACTTTACTCATTTTATCCCTCTTTCATAGGGTGTTAATTCTTAATTGTTTCAATTATAACAAACTTATTGTTGGTAAATTACCATTATTAAGTAATTTATTAAACAATATTCACACTTAATTATACAAACATTCCCATTGTCTGAAAAGTCCTTAGACGTTTATAATAGTTAACGTAACTAGTCAAAACAATTGGAGCTTTAAAATGTCAAAAAAACACAATTTTACAAGAGCCTACTTAATCACCGATCAAGTATTCAGTGCTGTAACTCATGGCATTGGAATTATTTTAGCAATTATCGGGTCAGTTTTTCTACTGATAAAGGGGTTTTACCAAGGAAATCCTTTAAATATCACCGCATATTTCATTTATGCTTTTACGTTATTCTTTCTATATTTAAGCTCAACCTTATTCCACAGTCTTTATTTCACTAAAGCCAAGGGTGTTTTTCAAATCTTTGATCACAGTTCAATATTTTTAATGATTGCAGGAACTTACACGCCCTATTGTTTAATCGCTTTACATTCAACTTTTGGATATAGCATTCTCACCTTCATTTGGTTATTAGCTATCGGTGGAATTCTCTACAAAATTTTCAATGTTGGGCGTTTCAAATACTTTGAAACTCTACTTTATGTTCTGATGGGTTGGGCCATTATTATTGCCATGAAGCCCTTGTACGATGCTATCGGTGCAACGGGAATTGTCTTATTAGTAGCTGGTGGAATTGCTTTTACCTTAGGAGCATGTTTGTACTTAATGAAAAATCTAAAATACATTCACGTTATCTGGCATATATTTGTCATGATCGGTACAGCTTTAATGTATTTTTCGGTTTACTTATACGTTGGTTAAATTTTTTGATAGGTCTCGAAGGTATGTGGATAGACATTCTTGTCATCGACGATACCTTCTTTTTTTTCGATCAAATTAAATTGATTGTAGTCAATATTAACCATTTTGGTATCGCCAGTAAAATCATAATCTATTCGAGTTAGATACAATCGGTCTACATCATTTTGAAATAACTTAAAAATACCTTCGCCACCGATCACCATTACTTCTTCATCTGATTGAACATAATGCGACAGCTCGTTTTTATCGGTTATCAAAACTACTGAATCCGGTACCCGATAATTAGGATTTCGCGAAATTACAATGTTCAAACGATTGGGCAAGGGACCATTAGGAAAACTTTCATAAGTTCTTCTGCCCATCACGATTGGATGACCCATTGTAACATTTTTAAAATGCTTCATATCATTAGGCAATTTCCAAGGTAAATGTCCATTTTTCCCAATAATGTGATTTCTGTCTTCAGCCCATACAAAACTTATCATCTGCACACTCCTAAACAGCAACCGGTGCTTTGATAGCAGGTTGCGGATTATAGTCTTTCACATGTATATCCTTAGCATCAATTTCAAAAATGCTCTGATCGCTGTCAATTTCTAATTGTGGTCCAGCTGTTGGCTTACGGGTTAATTGCTCCTTAACTTGTTTTAAATGATTGTCATAGATATGAGCATCACCCAAAGTATGAACAAATTCCCCCACTTCCAAGCCAGTTTCACGTGCGATTAAATGCGTCAAAAGCGCATAGCTAGCAATATTAAATGGAACACCTAAGAATAGATCCCCACTTCTTTGATAGAGCTGACATGACAATTTGCCATCATTTACATAAAACTGGAATAACGTATGGCATGGAGGCAAAGCCATTGTAGGTACATCCTCTGGATTCCAAGCACTCACAATTAAACGTCTTGAATCAGGCGTCTTCTTTATTTGATCTATTACATTAGCAATTTGATCAATAAAGCCGCCGTCTCGCTTTTGCCAATGGCGCCACTGAGCACCATAGACATCCCCTAAATTACCAAATTTTTGGGCAAATTCATCATTCTCTAAAATTGCTTGATCAAACTTCGTCTTCTCAAAACGATAATCTTGATTAAACTTTTCATCAATCAAGCTGCGTCTTCCAAAATCGGTCATATCAGGACCACTGTAATCAGTACTTTCAACATAGTTTTTAAAAGCCCACTCGTCCCAAATATGATTATTATGCTCCAATAAATACTTGATATTAGTATCGCCATGCAAAAACCACAACAATTCACTCTTAATTAGCCCGAAGGGAATCTTTTTTGTAGTTAAAAGTGGGAAGGACTCTTGCAAGTCAAAGCGCATCTGATAACCAAAAGTACTGATTGTGCCGGTTCCAGTACGATCACTCTTTTGATGACCGTGTTCCAAAACATATTTTAAAAGATCTAAATATTGTTGTTCGTTATGCATGATTTTCTCCTAAATAAATTGACCTAAATATTCCCAACGATCCATTAATTTATCAGACTCAGCTGTTTTTTCGTCCAACTGTTTTTGAAAGTCCATTAATTTTTCATAATCATTTGAAGAATCATTTAGTTCCTTTTTCAATTCAGCTAATTCATCATCTAACTTTTCAATTTTAGGTTCTAGCTTATCAAATTCCATCTGTTCAGCATAAGTCAATTTCTGCTTAGTTTGTGACTTTTGTTCAGACTTTTCCTTAACTTCTTCATGCTTTTGAGCTTTTACTTCATGATGCTGAGCTTGTTTCTTCTCAGTAGCTCGTTTGAGATAACCTGAATAAGAATCATAACTTTCAGTGATCTGTCCCTGACCTTCAAAAATCAATAGCTTAGCCGCTACTTTATCTAAGAAATAACGATCATGGGAAACTGCCAAAACAGTTCCTTTAAAACTATCTAGATAGCTTTCCAAGATAGTCAAAGTTTCAATATCTAAGTTATTAGTTGGCTCATCTAATAACAAAACATTAGGTTGATCCATTAAAATAGCTAACAGATATAAACGACGTTTTTCACCACCAGAAAGCTCCCGAATGAAGGCTCCCTGCATTTGATGATCAAATTTAAACGTATCCAGCATCTGTGAAGCAGACATCTGCGTACCATCGTTATTTCTAGCCCCTTGACCGATTGACTCTAAATATCTAATTACTCGCTTGTCAGGGTCCATATTACGAGTTTGTTGAGTATAGTAGCCTAAGCGAACTGTCTGACCTGTTTTAATCTCACCTGAGTCCAAAGGTAATTGATGAGCAATCGTATTTAAAAAGGTAGTCTTACCAGAACCATTGGCTCCAGTGATACCAATTCGATCGCCACGAGAAACTAAATAACTAAAATCGTTCAAAATAACTTGCTTATCGAATTTAAGAGTTGCATCCTTAATATCAAAAACATCATTACCTAAACGTTGTTGAGCAATATCAATTGACATCTCTTTTTGAACATCTGGTTTATTTTGTAAATCTTCCTTTAAGTCTGTAAAGCGATCCTTTCTAGCTTGTTGCTTAGTCCCACGTGCTTTAACACCAGCTCGCATCCAATTTAACTCTTGCTTATAAAGCTGAGTTTTATGATGCTGTTCCGATGCATAAATCTCTTCATTATCAGCCTTTTGTTGCAGATATTTCTCATAATTACCGTCATATTCAGTTACATTACGATTTTCTAGTTCAAAAATTCGAGTAGCAACTTCATTCAAGAAATAACGATCATGGGTAACGAACAAGACTGAGCCCTTATACTTGCTTAAATAAGTCTGTAGCCAATCGATTGCTTCATAATCCAAATGGTTAGTTGGCTCATCTAAAATTAATAGGTCAGCTTCTGAAATCAAAGTTTGGGCCAAAGCCACACGTCTTTGCTGACCACCAGAAAGCTCACTGATTTTTTTATCTAATTCAGTAATACCTAACTTATTCAAAATAGATTTAACATCTGATTCCATTTGCCAAGCTTCTGCAGCGTTCATTTTTTCTTGCAGCTTGAAAAATTCATTTTGAATTTTTTGATCTGTAGAATTGGCACTAAATCTAGCTAGAGAATTTTCATATTGACGAATCAATTGAAATTTTTCTCCGCTACCATTGAAGACAGCATCAATCACAGATGAACTTTCATCCAATTCCGGTTGCTGCTTCAAATAAGATATCTTATAGTCTTTGGGCTTTTCAATATTAATTGTATTCAAATCATTATTATTAACAATTCCATCCAAGAGAGTTGTTTTACCGGTACCATTCAGACCTAAGAGGCCGATGCGGTCACCCTCATTGATAGTAAAAGTTACATCGGTAAAAAGCGTTCGTTCACCGAAAGTTTTCGACGCATTGGAGATATTTAAAGTTTTCAATTATTTCACCACTGTAAATAAAAAATTCCTCTACCCAAGTAGATAGAGGTATATTACTCTTCGCTTTTATTTTATCACATGTAAATCTACGATAGTAAAATCGTCCTTAATATTCTTCCAATTGATTCAGTGTGTAATAAAACTGCTCAACTCCACCAAATCTTACTAAAATTTTTCCCCGCTTTTTATCATAATAAACTACAGCACCAATTTGTTTGTGCATAGCATCATTCTCATCTGATACTGTAACCATCGTACCAATTTTTAAATCTCCCAATTTGTCCTCCTACTCATGAAAATACGGGACTTAGTTAAAAAATTAACTAATGTCCCGTAAATTTAATTAAAGATCATTCTTATAGATATCGTAAACAGTATTCTCTGGATCAATTGAAATATAAAGATTACCTGTTTTACTTGAAACAGCTGAAGATTGATAAGCATTGTCCAAACCTTCGACATCCTTTTGTTTGAATGGGAAGTAAATCTGCATTGGCTCCTTACCTTGATCATCTTCAAAAACAATATCACATTTTTCAATATCTTGATATTTAATAATTCGATTGAACATTCCATCAGCCATAGCAGTTGTTGAAACATCAGTATCCTTGATATAATCAGCTTCTGGTAAAATTTCAATTCTAAAACGCTTGCATGGGTGGATTTCCTGCATACGTCCACCTCTAATACGACCATAACTTGTCGTTACACGTGCAATCCAAACATCACTCATTTCGCTGTGGCTAACAGTCCAAGTATCGTCGTTCCTAAAATAAAATTTAAGTTCTTTGAAAACATGTTTAGTCATATTATCATCCTTTCAAATCCTAAAATACTTACTGATTTCATAATACCACAGCATTATTGATTACTTAACAAATAATGTCTTAAATCATCGAAATTATTGGAAACGTTTCCTTCCACGATAGCTCGCTCGATTTGCGACATTGACTTTCCGATAATCGGACCTGGTTTGACACCCAAAATATCACTGATATCTTTTCCTGAAAGAGCCAAATCACGAGCATTTTTGATTGAAATTTTAGCTACTTTTTCTTGAAGATCTGTATAATCAAATTCAATATTTTGCATTTGACATAAGTGAATTGTGCGAGTCAGATTATCAGTTCCTAATTTATAGATATTCCAAAGGTCAAAATTACGATTCTCAAATAAATGCACCAAAGTCAATGTATTTAAACTTGCCTCACGTACTTTATTGGAAACTTTCCAATCACGTAAGAATTTATTAAATTCACTATGATTCAAATTTAAGACATAGCCAATTGCAGCCCACGTTTCATCCTCATCTATAAAAGTTAAATCCTTTGAAATTAACAATTCACCTAACTCAATTGCCTGATCTTTAAAACCAGGACAGTATTCGCTTAATCCTAATTTTAAAAAGTCAGCCAAACCAGTTTTCCAAGAACGGCTTAAAAGTAGCTTAACAAATTCTTCACGAATTCTTTCAATCGCAATTTTGGATAATAATGGTGCATTGTCTGCGATTGCTTTAGCTGTTTTGGCTTCAACTTTAAAGTTCAACTGTGCCTGAAATCTCACAGCTCGCATCATACGAAGCGCATCTTCATGAAATCGTTCTTCAGCTTTACCAACCGCACGAATAATTTTATTATCTAAATCCTTAAGACCATCAAATTTATCAATCACATTGCCATTTTTATCAACAGCCAAAGCGTTAATTGTAAAATCACGACGTTTTAAATCATCTTCTAAAGATCTGACAAAAGTTACTTTATCCGGACGTCGATAATCTTGATAGCCTGATTCCGTCCTAAAAGTAGTAATTTCATAAGAATCATCATCTATCAAAACTGTAACTGTACCATGTTGAATTCCAGTATCAACAGTTCTTCTAAAAATCTTTTTAATTTCCTCAGGATAAGCACTAGTAGCAATATCAACATCATGAATCGGTAAACCTAGAATATGATCTCGGACACTTCCCCCTACAAAATAAGCTTCAAATCCGGCTTGTTCTATTTTTTCTAAAACTGGTAAGGCTGCTTGAAAATCTGCAGGAAGTTGTTTGATTTGCATATATTTACCTCTCAATTAAATAATATCTCTGTATATTATATACCAATCATCAATGTTACTAAATATTCAATCAATCCATATTATAATCAATAAAAATTATTTAGTGCTAATCTATGCAAGCCCATACATGGTAGCGTCAAGAATCTTGTGTAAATG
>NZ_AZDB01000004.1 GCF_001434585.1 Companilactobacillus crustorum JCM 15951 | reverse complement strand
CATTTACACAAGATTCTTGACGCTACCAATGTTTCGTAAAACTCGACTGTTTTATTGATATCTCTTACAAATAGACCGACATGTTCTATCCTCATAAAACCCCTCTAATCTTATAATTTTCGATATTTATATTTATTTGTATAACTGACACTTTGTCCAGCATTCAAAACTGTGTTGCCAAAGTCATCATGATTAATGGCATCCGGCAATGATTGTAATTCCATTGCTAAAGAACTGTAATCATGTTGATCTGACTTTTGAACATCTTTAGGATTAGCTGTAAAAATAACTAATCCCCTGCGATCAGTATAAAGGTCAATCGCACGCTCATTCGACTTGATAGTGGCCGCCTTATTACCTACGACAAAGGCATTATCAAATTCAAATTTATCCAATGGTTTCAATTGTTTGAGACCTTGGCCTATTTTTTTGAAGTTTCTAAAATCATAAGCATTCGATGTCGATAAAAATTTGCCAGTTGGGATTTTATCTTCATCCACATCAACAAACTTCTTAGCGTTAATTTTTAATTGCTGTTGACGAATATTTTCACTGCCAATATCAAAGTAGACGTGGCAAGTTGGATTGAATAAAGTATCATGATCAGTTTGAGCCTTGTAAGTAATAGATACCTCATCGTCATCATTGAGGCTGTATCGGATATTGACCTTCATCGTACCGGGAAACCCATCTTCGCCTTCAATTGTATGACTCAAAACAACTGAATTATCAGAATCAATCGCAGCATCAAAATTTTGATATTGCAATCCCTGATTTCCACAATGCAATAAATTTCTGCCATCATTAGGTTTCAATTGGTATTTAACACCATTTATTTCAAACTTAGCATCCTTGATTCTTCCAGCAACACGTCCAATTGTTTTACCAACTTGATAAGGAGTTTTGATATAATCCTCTAAATTATCAAAATGTTCTACCAATGAATGTTTGACGCCGTCTTCAACAACTTCAAAATTTTGCCACGTAGCAGCATAACTTAATATGCTAATACTTGTTTTATTTTTATTAGTTATTTTGTAAAGATAAACTGGTTGTGTACCAATTTTCCCAAAACCACTCTTTTCAACTACCATTTTTTTGCCCATCTCTTTGTAAAAAGTTTCTTTATCTGCTGGGAATCAGCATTGCATTTTTAATATTTTCCAAAGTAACTTGAGAAGTATCTTTGAAAATAATATCCGCTTCATGCAATAATTTAGAATCCCCAATACCAAGTGAAGTTTCACCTGCACCATTAATTGATTTAACGCCCGCAATAGCATCCTCTAAACCAATGCATTCTTCTGGCTTCAAATTTAATATTTCGGCACCGCGACGATAAATTTCTGGATCTGGTTTCCCATGTTTCAATGTTGCCGGATCAACACGTTCATTAAAATATTTAGCTAAATTCAACTTTTCAAGAACTCTTGGTGAGTTTTTGGATGATGATGCTAATGAAATTAAATAATGACGCTCAGAAATATCCTTTATAAATTCGCCCATGCCTGGGAGAATCTCTGATGAATCAAGAGTTTCCAACAGTTTTAAGTAGTTATCATTCTTTTCAGCAGCAAATTTTTTCTTTTCATCTTCTGTATAGTCATTTTCTTTGCCACCGGATTTTAAAATAAGATTCAATGAATCCATTCGACCAACACCTTTTAGTTGGTTAGCCAAATCATCGGTCCATTCAACGCCTAATTCATCGGCCAATTGATGCCATGCTTTTGCATGATAAGCCGAAGTATTAGCAATTACTCCATCTAAATCAAATACAAAACCTTTAATCTGTTCGAAATCAACCATTTTTAGTTAGCGCTCCTTCTTGATGAAAAGATGCCTGAAATTTACTATTCAGGCATCTGTATTTTACAATTATTTCAACATAAGTGGTTCATCATAAACCTTAATTTGAAGTGGTTTTCCAGAAATAAGTTTGAAATGCGATCCATCTTTTTCAACAGAAATTTCAATTACTCGATCTCGAAATACTTGTCTGAATGAATAACTATTCCATTTCTTGGGCAAGAATGGTTTATAGCTCAATGATCCATCGTCATGAACCCGCATTCCTGCAAATCCTTGAACCATTGCAAGCCAGCCACCGGTCATTGAAGTAATATGTAAGCCATCCGCAGTGTCATTATTATAATTGTCTAAGTCTAGTCTAGCGGTTCTTTCATATAATGCAACCGCTTTCTCTTCGTAATGTAAATCAGCCGCCAAAACAGAATGAATTGCAGGCGACAAACTTGACTCATGAACCGTTAATGGTTCATAAAAATCAAAATTGCGTTTCTTTTCTCTCTCAGAAAAATCATCGATAAAGTCCCAAATACCTTGTAAGACATCGCCTTGTTTAATATAAGGCGAACGGAGGATTTTATCCCATGACCAATGCTGATTGATAGGCAATTGATCCTTAGGAATTGAGCTAACTGGTTCAATGTCTTTATCCAAAAATCCATCGTGTTGAACAAATATTCCCAAGTCTTCATCGTATGGTAAATACATTTTGTCTACAATATCTTGCCATTGTTTTATTTCAGCATCTGAAACATTTAATTCTTCATATTGTTCCTTAGATACTTCGCCTAAAATTTGAAGTGTGTATTTCAAAGTCCATTTGGCAAGAAAATTAGTATACCAATTATTATCGACATTATTTTCATATTCATCCGGACCTGTAACGCCGTGGATCATATATTCTCCATTCCGCTTGCTAAAGTGAACCCGATCGGCCCAGAATCGAGAAATTTCTGTCAATATCTCACTACCTTCATTTAATACAAAAGATTTATCACCGGTATAACGAGTATAGTTATAAATTGCAAAAGCTATATCGCCGTTACGGTGAATTTCTTCAAAGGTTATTTCCCATTCGTTATGACATTCAATTCCGTTAAATGTCACCATTGGGAATAAAGCACCCTTCAAGCCTTGTTCTTTAGCATTTACATAAGCACCGCTCAATTGATTGTAACGATACATTAATAGATTTCTAGAAACTTCTGGACTAGACACACCTAGATAAACAGGAATACAAAAGGCTTCGGTATCCCAATAGGTGGCCCCACCATACTTTTCACCAGTAAATCCTTTAGGACCAATATTCAAGCGTGAATCTTCACCCGAATAAGTCGTGAACAAACCAAAGAGATTAAAACGCATTCCTTGCTGAGCTTCATCGTCGCCATCAATCTTAATATCTGATTGATTCCAACGCTGATTCCAAACTTGTTCATGTGCCGTTAATAAATCGGTATATGAAACTTGAGAAGCCTTAGCATTAATATCTTCCATTGCATCGCGTAAATCATCAACAACTTTATAATCACGTGAAGTTACAACAACAACTCGTTTTTCAATTGTGCCAGTTTCTTGTGACTTTAAAGTTGTTGCAAATGTTCGACTAGTTTCTAATTTATCAACCTTGCGTTCGATTTCTGGCAATGCAGTAACGTAATGTACCTGCATTCCGGAAGTAAACCTAGGCGTACCAAAATCATTTGGTTTAGTTTCAGCAATAATACTATCATCAGTTATTTCCAATACTTTCCAAAAATGTTCATCATAATTGGCATCTTCATTTTTAACATTAGCATCTAGGGAGGAAATAACTTTAATTTCAACTGGTTGTGCAGAAAGATTTTCAAAGGTAACTTTTTGAACTGACAGTTCCTTTTGAGCACCACTTAAGAATCTTTCAAAATTGAATTTAACTTTGCTGCCATCCTTATCTACTACAAAAGAGCGGGTTAAAGTAGCATTTTTCATATTTAAGTCTAAAGTAAAATCACTAATGGTATCTTTATTTAAATCTAATTTAGAATCATTGATCAAAAAGTTCATTTTTATAAAATTGACAGCATTAATAACTTTTCCAAAATATTTAGGATAGCCATTCTTCCACCAACCAACACGAGTCTTGTCTGGGTACCAAATACCGGCTAAATAAATACCTGGAAGGCTATCTCCAGAATAATCTTCCTCAAAGTTGCCTCTCATACCCATATAGCCATTGCCCAAACTGGTTAAGCTCTCTTGAAGTCGTTTATTTTTTTTGTCTAATTTGTGAGTTAAAACATTCCAAGGACTAACCTCAAAAATTCTTTGCATTTGCAATACCTCCTATAAAAAAAGGTAATTAGGTAAATATACCTAATTACCTTTTATAATCCTTAAAGAATTGTTTCGTCTGTATCTTTGTCAAAATAATGAGCCTTTGTCATTTCAAAAGCCATTTGAACGTCATCGCCAGGTTGATGATGATCACGTGAATCAACTTTAGCAATAAAATCAGTGCCACCAACATTAGAATAAAGAATTGATTCTGCACCTAGTAATTCAGAAACCTTGATTTTAGCATCAATAATTGCATCAGGGAAAGCTTGAATTGCAACCTCTTCAGCATGAACGTCTTCTGGACGGATACCAAAGGTAATTTCTTTACCAACATAACCTTTTTGTTTCAATACTTTCATCTGTCCTTCAGGAACAGCAATATTTAAACCTTGATCGTTAACGATTCTTCCATCTTCAAGTTTGACATCAAAGAAGTTAGTTGCAGGAGATCCAATGAATCCGGCAACAAATTTGTTAGCTGGTTTGCTGTAAAGTTCTGATGGTGTACCAACTTGTTGAATCATTCCATCATTCATGATAACGATACGATCAGCCATAGTCATAGCTTCGACTTGATCATGAGTAACATAAATGAAATTACGTCCTAAACGTTGATGCAATTGAGCAATTTCAGTCCGCATTTGAACTCTCAACTTAGCATCCAAGTTTGATAATGGTTCATCAAGCAAGAACAAGTTTGCATCACGAACAATAGCACGACCTAAGGCAACACGTTGTCTTTGTCCACCAGATAAGGCAGCAGGCTTACGTTTTAGATAAGGCGTCAATCCAAGAATCTTAGCAGCATTGTCAACACGTTTCTTAGTATCTTCCTTATCGTTCTTTCGAATATTTAATCCGAAAGCCATATTATCAAAGACGGACATATGTGGATACAAAGCATAATTTTGGAAAACCATCGCAATATCACGATCTTTTGGCGATACCTTGTTCATGACCTTGCCATCCATCTTAAAGTCGCCTTTACTAATATCCTCCAAACCCGCTATCATACGCAATGTGGTGGATTTACCACATCCGGAAGGTCCAACGAAGACAATAAACTCACCATCTTTAATGTCTAGGTTGAAATCACTAACTGAATAGTCAGTATTACCTTGATAGCGTTTGTAAATGTGTTCCAAATTTATTTTTACCATTTTTAACGCTCCTTTTATTTTTTGACTTCCAGTTAACTAATAAGTTTAATCTTACTAATCAATCTAGATGTGTCCACCACACCCAAAGTCAATCCTTTTTAGCCATTTGACCACCTAGTAATCTGTATGAAATATATGTTGCTAACGACACGCTGCATACCACGCTTAGAAAGGCCAATTGCAAAATGAAATTCATTAAGATCAAGATTAAAAATACTATTACTGAGATAATAATTGGAAAAGGTTTTTCAATGAATAAGGTCAAAATATTTTCAAATTTTTGAGTCGCTAATTGGAAACTTGTCGCTACCAAAGACATCAAATAAACAAATGTTAATATCAGTACGGCCATATGCCATTGAGGATTGCCCACAGTAAATTTATTTAACAGAATAAAAATACTAGCAACAAAACCTAATCCAAAATTGAGCCGGTAGTTTTTCTGAAAATCAAACCATTTTTGAAAAAAGTATTTAAAGAAACTCACACTACCATTTACCTGCCATTCCTGAACTGTTGCATAAGCAGCAATTAAACTAGGAATAGTAAAAACTGAAAGCATTAACCAAAGAATAATTAAGAGAAAACTATAAGTTGTAGAAAATTTTAAATTGAACAGGATTATTGCAGTCAAGATAACCGGAAAATTAATCATAAAAAATGAAAAGTTAATTGTAAACAATGACCAGAGCCAATTTCCACTAGCTATTAATCTTTGACCATTTTTCGTTTTTAAATTAATCACAATGATCCGTCCCTTCTTTAATTATTTAACAGCACCATCTGTAACACCCTTGATAATCCATTTTTGAGCAAATAGATAGAAGAGAATAACAGGAATGATGGAAATAGTAATACCAGCCAAAGCCAAGTGCCATTGTTTAGTATATTCACCAAAGAAATTAAACATCTGAAGTGGAATTGTATATTGAGCTTGTGGCAATACTAGTGATGGCAATAGATAATCGTTCCAGATAGCAATGATATTAAGAATTGCTACGGTAACTGTGATGGGACTGAGCATTGGGAAGATTACTTTAGTAAAGATCTGCCAACGACTAGCTCCTTCAAGTTCAGCTGATTCATCCATTGCAATAGGAATACTTGCCAAAGTACCTTGATACAAGAAGACTGATAAACTACAGTCAAAACCTAGGTACATGATGACCAAGCCCCACATATTTAGAAAATGCACAGCACCAAAGTTAGCTGTCAATGGAATCATAACTGATTGGAAAGGAATCAACATAGCTGAGATGAAGAGCATTAATAACCCACTGCTCAACTTACTATGATTTCTTTGCAAAGCATATGCAGCCATTGAAGAAGCTAAGATAATCAATAGAACACTACAGATAGTAATAATTAATGAATTAGTCAAGGATGTAATGAAATCCAAAGCCTTGAACGAATTAACATAATTGGCACCTGTACTTGGATGTGGCAATGAGAGAACTGAAGCGAAGATCCCTTTTGGCGTTTTAAATGAGTTTGTTACGATCAAGTAAAATGGAAACAACCATAAAATACCTAGTAAGAGCCCAACGATACCAATAACTTTTTTACTAGTCTTACCCATTAGAGATCCTCCTCTCTCTTACGGTTATAAGCAACTTGGACTAAGGAAATAGCAGCAACAATAACGAAGAATACAATGGCCTTTGCTTCTGACAATGAGAAGTTGGCTGAATTGTAAGCCGTATTAACAATATCCATTGCTAACATTTGTGTTGAATTGTAAGGACCACCATTTGTTAATGACAAGTTTTGATCATAAATCTTAAAACCGTTTGATAATGTTAAAAACATGCAAACTGTAAATGCTGGAGCAATCATTGGGAACGTAATCTTAGTGAAACGTTGCCATGCTGAAGCTCCGTCAATCTTTGCTGCTTCAATAATTTCATTAGGGATATTTTGTAAGTATGCAATATAAATGATCATAATATAACCACTCATTTGCCAGACAGTAACGATAACTAATCCCCAAAAACCAGTTGTTTCATTCGTCAACCAGTTCTGAAGCCAATTCATATGTAAAGCATCACCTAAAGCTTGAAAACCTTGTGTGAAAATGAATTGCCAGATGAAACCTAAAATTAAACCACCAATCATATTTGGCATAAAGAAAACAGTACGTAAGAAATTATTTCCCTTAAATTTTTGTGTAACTAATAATGCTAAGCCCAAGCCTATTACGTTCAGCATAATGACAGTGACAATTACAAACCCCACTGTAAACCAAAAGGCGTTAATAAACGCCTTATCGTGGAACAATGTTATGTAATTTTGAAATCCTACCATCTTGGTAAAAGTCAAACCGTCCCAATTAGTAAATGAATAAAACAATCCTTCAATTACCGGAATAAATACTACCAAAGCTAACGCAACGAGGGTTGGTGTTAAAAACAACCAAAACGAAAGACTTCTATTTTTCATATTCATTGCCCTCTTTTGTTACTTTTTACTTATTTTGTTGTTTAGCCCAACCGTCGGTCATATTCTTAACGGTCTTATCCCAGCTTTGTTTGCCAGATAAGTACTTTTGTAGATTTGGTTGTGCAACATCTGGATCCCATGAAGTACCTGTGTAACCTGGGAATGCCCAGCCAGTTGTTTGATGCTTTTGTGAGTAATTGAAGACTACTGATGTCAAAGGATCACTCATCTTGTAGTTATCATAACCCTTGTATGCAGGTACAAAGTGCAATGTATTAACAACGTCCTTCTTACCAGCTTTAGATGTGTATAGCCAATCTAAGAAGTTCTTAGCAGCTTTTTGTTCTGCTGTAGATTTTTGACTATTAACAGCCCAATAAAGTGATGTACCAACTGGTAATTTACCTTCTTCACCAGGTACAGGAATAGGAATCATACCAATATCGTTCTTAGCAAAGTTCTTATCAATACCTTCAACTGTAGGATAGATCCAGTCACCTTGTTGAATCATAGCGGCTTTTCCTTGTGAGAAGTATTGGTTAACTTGTGCGGAATAATCCATTTGCATAACTGGCTTGATTGAATAATCTTTTTGTAAATCAAGCATAGTCTTCATATCAGCATTCTTTGAAAATGCCATCTTCTTTGACTTGTAAAGTTTCAAAGCATTGCCATTGTAGTCTTGAGCTACATAAGGGTTAAGCAAGTGATCAGACATGATCCAAGCTTCCTTACCAGGTAATGCAAAGACGCCTTTAATACCTAATTGTTCCTTTTGTGAATCCAATTGCTTAACAGCTGCTTCTAATTTGTCGACTGTTGTTAAACTGTTTGGATCAATTCCAGCCTTTTCAAAGACTTTCTTGTTATAGACAAATCCATAACCTTCAACGTTAAATGGTAAACCAACGATCTTACCACCAGTCTTAACAGCATCCAAAGTTCCTGGTTGAGCTGCCTTAGCTGCTTTAGTATCTGACAAGTCGGCTTCGTGTGCCTTAAATTGTTGTACATCAGCTGGACCAGCCAAACTAAAGATTGTTGGTGCATTACCAGATGAAATTCTAGTCTTCAAAACTGGATCGTATTGAGTACCGCCACCGATTGATGTAACTTCGATTTTTACATGTGGATGACTCTTTTCATACTCTTTAGCAATTTGTTTAAATTGCTTATTATTTTCAACCTTTCCTTGAAGAATTGTGATTTTTACATCCTTGCCTGAGGATGAACTGTTACTGCAAGCTGCCAGCGTAAATGCTGCGCCAGCTGCTAATGCAACAACTGCGACACGTTTTCCTAAACGCTTCCAGAAGTTCTTCTTCATTACCAAAGCCCCCTATAAAAATATAAGTTTTTTATTACAATTTCCATTATTGTTCGAAAGCGCCTACTTTGCAACCGCTTTCTCAATGTTACCGATAACACGTTTCAAAATTGTCCAAAAAAAGAGTAGTCAATTCACAAACGAATCAACTACTCTTTTATGCTATAAATGCCTATGCATTAGTCTTTCCCTGAATAATAATAGGATCATAATCCAGCGTTACAAGGCCATCTTGTACATGAATCAGTGAATTATTGATCATATTTGTGTAACTATCGCTTGGTAAAGCTACTGGCACTTCAGCTGACATTCCCTTCAAACTAAAGATACCAATTCTAATCAATTCGCCCAAACGATAAGTTACTTCAATTACATCATTTTCAATAGGTGTCACTTTATAAGCACCCTTTACTTGAATATCATCTTGGCTAAGCTGATGCATCTTTAACATCAAAACACTCAAGTTCATCTTAGGATCATCCCAATTAAGTTTATCTTGATCAAATAAACTAGGGGTATGTTGCATACCTACTTCTTGACCTGCATAAACTAGCGTTGACCCTTGTTGAAATTCTGAAAAGGCAGTCCAATTATAAACATCATTTTCATTAATAAAAAGTGCGTGTGCTCTTGGTTGATCATGATTCTCCAAAGCGCGCATCTTAATATAATTAGCAGGATAAATTACTCCCTGAGTATTTAAGGCCTCAACATACTTTTTCAAAGGTATATCGCCCTTAACATAACTTCTCCAAATTGAATCAATATCATAATCGTAAGTCATATCAAAAGCACTGTATAATTCCGAATCAGATGAAGCGTGATAACCCTTCTCGGCTAAAGCTTTAATATAATCCTTACTTGTTGATTCAGCCAGCCAAATTGTTTTAGGATTTACCTTTGCTACTTCTTTTCGAGCTTCTTTCCAAAATTCGATTGGAACTTGAGGAGCCACGTCACATCTGAAGCCATCAACAATTTTAGCAAAACGTTTTAAAGTTTCTATTTGATAATTCCACAAAGCTTTGTGGGTATAGTCTAATTCGGCAACATCAGTCCAATCTTCATTCTTATTCTTCAAATTGCCGTCACGATCACGCAAGAACCACTCTGGGTGAACCTGGAGCAAGACTGAATCACGAGACGTATGATTATAGACAATATCTAACATTACCTTCATACCGTGATCATGAATTGCCTCTACCAAATGTAAAAAGTCCTGCCAAGTCCCCAATTTAGGATCTATCGCACGATAACCCTTAATCGAATATGGCGAGCCTAACTTTCCTTTACGATCTTTGCGTCCGATAGGAAAAATTGGCATGAGCCAAATACAATCCGTTCCTAATTCCTTGATTCGATCTAAATCAGGTTCAAGTGCTTTGAGTGTTCCTTTTTTTGTATGATTTCTTACGAAAATGCTGTAAATCTGCATCTTTCTTAACTTAATATCCGTTTGACTTGCCATTTTTCCTACCCCTCTATCTTTTTGATTCCAAAGCACAGCATCCCCAAGGACTTAATTCTATTGTTGAAGCCGTTATTTTTACACCATCGTTAGCTAACACCTTTTGCCATTTAGCCTTAGGCAAATCGAAAATTTGCTTTTGATCGGAAAAATTGGCCACTACTAAGCCTTGTTTACTTGCTGTCATTCTTAAGTATGCATAAATCTTTGGATTAGTTATTAAAAGTTGATAGTTGCCCACTGTAAAACAGGCATGCTTTTTCAACTGTAATAGTTCTCTATAAAAAGCCATGATACTTTCTGGCTGTTGCATTTCCTGATCAACATTTGTAGCATCAGTAAGCGCCCAATTCCAAGGTTTAACTTTCGAAAAGCCACGATATTTAGAAGAGTCCCATTGCATAGGACCACGAGCCGTCATTTCATCTTGATCGTTCAACAATTGCAAAATTTGGGAATCAGGCATTGATTTAGAACGAAGCTGTCTGATTAAGTCAATTGCTCTTTGATCAGTGAAATCTGAAACTTGTTTATACTTTAGACCATGCATTCCTATTTCCTCTCCATAATAAATCACGGGTACTCCTCGTTGCAAAAATAAGAGCATTGCCAACAGTTTAGTAATCTGATTTGTTTGGATTGGTAAGTTCAATCGATCTAACACTCGGCTAATATCATGATTGCCCCATGTTAAAGTAGGTAAACTGATATCCGCCAAAACGCTTTCCCAAGTCACATAAGTTTCTTTCAGAACATCTAAAGATAACTTCCGTGGTTGAAAGAACTTTGGAATATCTGGATTGCTATCATCATACACTTCACCATAATTGTCGGAATTGACCACTACGTCACAGCAGTTACCATCAGGTCTTGTATATTCGGCCGCATCTCGAACCTTTGCCGAGGATGCCTCACCAAATATAAATGCATCTGGTTTAACCGCCTTTATTTCTTTAATAAAACTAGCCAGATAATCTTTAACAGCCGGCAACTTAGCATAAAAAGTATCATCAATTGGAAAATCTGCGCCAGTAAGCAAAGAATTTTGATCTAGATTAGCTTTAGCAATGTGAATAAAAGCATCCAATCGAAATCCATCAACTCCCTTTTCTAACCAAAACTTAGCTATATCAGCCATCGATTTTTGGACTTCCGGATTTTTCCAATTTAAATCTGGCATTCTTTTATCAAATAAGTGAAAATAATATCCTTTAGAATTTTGAGGTGATTTTTCCCAAACGCTGCCGCCAAAAAATGATCCCCAATTATTAGGCTCATGTCCATTAACTTGATCGTGCCAAATATAATAGTCCTTAAAAATACTATTTTTATTATTGATTGCATCTTTAAACCAAGGATGTTGATCCGAAGTGTGATTAATTGGTAAATCTAATATGATATGTAAATTTAACTGATGGGCCTTCGCCATTAATTTTGAAAAATCATCCATATTCCCTAAAACAGGATCAATTGCAAAATAATTTGAAACATCATAACCATTATCAATTTGGGGTGAAACAAAGATAGGATTCAACCATATTGTATTAAAGCCCATATCTTTAATGTAATTCAAATGTTTGATAATCCCCTTTAAATCACCAATTCCATCATCATTTGTATCTTGAAAACTCTTAGGATAAATTTGATAAACAATTGCCTTATTATACCAATTCACAATAGTTGCCCCCTTGTGTAAACCCTTACACACCAGTATAAAAAAGTAAGCCCTACCTAAGCAAGGCTATCTCTGATGTTATCGGTAACATATTTAAGAGCGCAAAGTCCCGCCCAAACTAATTTTAGGCTCAAAAATCAGGGAACCCTGACTTTGATTGCTATCGATTTTATCCAGCAAATTTTCACCACAGGCACTTCCCATTTCAATAATAGACTGTTTAATAGTAGTAATCTTGGGTGAAGCGACCTGATTTAAAAAGACTCCATCAAATCCTGTAACTCCAAATCCTTCAGGAATTTTACCGCCACGACGCACAATACCTCGTTCAACTCCAATTGCTAAACGATCGGAGGCACATATAAAGGCAGTATTTTGAGTTATCTTATTCCAATTATCATATACGAACTGTTCTGCTAAATGACTATGATTTTCAAAACGATGCAATTCCGGTACCATTCTTTTTTCTTGAACCTGCTGCAAATAACCCGATTCACGAGAATACTCAAAAGATTCCTTACTATCGATCCCGACATAGATTAATCGTTCATATCCCTTCTTCAGGGCTAATTGTGCTAATAAATAAGTTCCCGCCTTATTATTAGTATCAACGTAATCTAAGCCATAACGATTTTCGCCAAAAATAATAACCGGTTTCTTGAGTTTTTTGATCCATTCGACATCTTGTTCACGCATCCCAGTAATTACGTACCCATCGCAATTACCTATATCAAAATTTTTACGTGTAACCAACTGTAATGAGTATTGATGCAAATCTAAAGTCTTAGCAATCCCCAACATCAAATTCATATAATATGGCTCAGTTGTATCAATATCTTCTAAAATACAGAGCTTTATAATTCTAGTACTCTTGTCCACCAATGCTTTAGCAATCATATTGGGATGATAATCCAATTCTCGCATAGCTTGATAAACTAATTGCTTTAACTCATCAGTAACTTTATCAGGATGATTAATTACCCGTGACACAGTCATTTTAGAAACATTGGCTTTTTTTGCCACATCAACCAAAGTCGTCATGTCCTATCCCCTCCATATACCACAAAGACATTATAACAATGATTAAGCCCTTACAACTTTAATTTTATAAATTTATATTTTTCATTTTGTCATGTTTATAAAACTATATTAATTATATTTAAAAATATCAAAGTATGCTATTTGTTTGAACATATCTTAAAATGAGCGTATTTATTTAGACAAATCATATTCTAATTTATAGGGGGTCGTTATTTATGCTTATTTATCTTATAGCTGCTACGATTTTTATGATCCAATGTTGGCTCATGTATTACACGTACTTTTTAAACAAACCAAAATTAAAACCCGCTTCTGTCCTACCCCATGATAATAAAGAGTTTTTCTATTTTATTTTAATACCCTGCTTAAATGAAGGAAAAGTAATTAAAAATACCCTTCAAAAGCTTGTGAATTTAAAAGGACAAAAGCAAATTATAGTAATTGATGATGACTCAATTGACGACACTTTAATTCAAGTTAAAGCCGTTTCAGGACCTATTAGCATTTTACAAAGGTATTTGCCAAATGCTAGAACCGGTAAAGGAGATTCTTTAAATAATGCTATACCCTTAATCAAACATCTTATTAAAGAAAAGCATCTTCAGCCTCAAAACTGTATTGTTGGCGTTATTGATGCCGATGGCGTTTTGAGTAACAACAGCATTTATCAATTAAATAGATTGTTTGCCAATCACCGTACCGATGCAGTCCAATTACGTATTAAAATGAAACAGCCATTAACTGTTCTTCAAACGTTTCAAGACATTGAATTCTTTACTATTAACCGCCTCACGCAATTGATCCGTCAAAGATTACATGCAGTTGCATTATGTGGCAACGGCCAGTTCTTTCGCTTTTCATCAGTCCATCAAAAATTAGGATTAAAACCTTGGGGCAACGCTTTATTGGAGGATTATGAATTAACTTTAAAATTTGAATTACGTGGTCTGAATATTAGATATCTCGATGAAGCATACGTTACCCAAGAAGCACTGGTAAAATTTAAAGATTTAATTCTCCAACGAGCTCGTTGGTCTCAAGGAGGATTTAACTGCTGGCATTATCTTCAAAAGATTATTCATTCTCGAGAAATGTTAATTTCCCAAAAATTCGATACTTATTTCTTCCTAGTTCAACCATTAATCAATATTTTAGCCGACTTCAGTATTCTTTATCTAACTATCAAATTTATATTTAAATTTGAATTCCATCCTGAATTTTTCATAATAACTTCAATCTTTTTGTCCTTGATCGGTATGATCTTTGGAACCTGTTTTACGATAATTTATCGACATGAATTACGCCTAGTTACTCAAACAAAAATAGACAGTATGGAATCAAATCTACAAAATCAAACCATGTCTGTTCGTAAATCGATCCTTACTGTCGGTATTTTATCCTATATATATTTAGTTCTATTCTTTAGTCTATTAATTTCGGGATATCATGAAATAATTGGTCAACGAGTATGGAATAAAACCAGTCGCCTTTAAAATCATTGATTTTTATTTAAAATCCAAATAATAATTAAACTAATTGCTAAAGATACAATTATTAATTCTACTAAATATCGCGGTATAAAAATGTTCACTAAAATCTGTTTAAAAAAACCACTTATTTTCATTCTTACCACTCCTTTTGCCCTGCATTATTGCATGGAGTTTCAAGAGTAGCAAAAGAACCGTCCATACATAATGGACGGTTCTTTTGTAGGTTTGGACAATAGCAATTTCATTAAAACAAAGCCTAAATTAGCTATTTTGATTACTTGAATAAAATACCGTTTCTTCTCAATGAAATTCCTTTTTTACGCTTCAATGTTCTCATCACGTTCTTTGCTAATATCTCACTTAATAAGCACATTATATCGTGCTGTTTTCACACGATTAGTTGTAAAAATGCTTTTTTTCAATATATTATTGTGTGCATTATTTGCACATGATAATATTAGTACATAGAATCTAAGGAGGCTCTATCATGAGTAAATTAACACCACCCTCCATGGATATTGGTAGTAGAGTCAGCAATTTACGTCTAAAAAACAAAATCAGTCAAGAGGAACTAGCTAAACGCTTAAATGTTGATCGCAGCTCAATAAGTCGCTTAGAAAATGGAAAACGGAAGGTTTCTACAGATGAGTTAACAATACTTTCCAAGTTCTTTAATAAATCTTCAGATTATTTTTTAGGAATAGATCAAACTTCTAAATGTATCTCCCCAAAAGATTCAATTGATCTAAAAACACTTTTAGATGGCAACTTAAATACAAATATGAATTATGACGGCGATAATCTAACTCGTGAGCAAGCTGAACGCCTAAAGCTTGCTATGACGCAAATATTTTGGGAAAAACGTCAAAAAGAAAGGAAGAGAACTGAAAAATATGGTACTGACAAATAATCTTATAAACTCTTTTTTACAGCCGGAAGAAATTCTGAAACTCTCGATTCTTTTGTGGAAAGAGGCCGATTATCATAGAAGAAAATAGTCATTTTCCTAATATATGTGCTGATTTGAGAGATTAATATGGAGAAAATACTGTCAAATCAAAAAGTTAAATCTGGATATTATTTTGTAATTATACTTGCAGGTATTTTATCACTGGTAACCTTGTTCTTAGGATTCGTTCATGGAATTGATATAAATAAACCGCCATTTCTTTATATAGATGATTTAACTCTAACAATTTTTACAATTGATTATCTTGGAAGACTTGCCTATTCAAAAAATAAATGGAACTTTTTCACACATAATATTGTTGATTTATTAGCAATTATTCCATTCAACTCAATATTCTCAACATTTCGTGTCTTTAGAATGTTCAGGATATTGAGGGTACTACGGTTATCCAGAGTATTCATGTTCATTAGATTTATTGGAGTATCAGGAAAATTTAGAAAGAATATTCTAAAGTTCTTAAAGATTAACGGACTTGTTTATTTAATAGTAATAAGCATACTAGCACTAATTATTTCGGCCATTCTTTATTCACTATCTGAGGGAATATCTTTGAGCGATTCGCTTTGGTGGGCTATCGTTACTGCTACTACAGTTGGGTACGGTGATATATCACCACACACTTTAATTGGTCGTATTGCATCAATTATTCTCATGTTTGTTGGTGTAGGCTTCATTGGAACTCTTACAAGTTCTATTAGTTCCTATTTTATTCAAAATCATTCATCCGATAATGATAATAGTGATGAAATACTGTCCAAACTAAATGATCTTACAAAAGAAAATAAATCACTTCACGAAGATATTCAAAAATTAGAATCAAAAATTGACCGTATGAATGAAAACTAGGAATCATGAATCTGAAATTGAATTTTTTTTATTTTAATTTTTAACTGTTAAATTAGGTTTTATAAACGTCCAACATACGGATGACGCTAAAAGCTGTTATAGGGGGAATTATGAAAAACAAACAATTACTACTATTATTAACCATCATATTAGGGATCGCTTTAATTAGTTTAAGAACCACATCAGTATCTGCCAGTACAACATCTGATTTTAAGGCCAACAGTAATGACGATACATATCTTGCCATGAACAAAAAAATCCTTGGATCTAAGCATGTAACAAAACTCCAAACCATGCCAAACGGATACAAAATCATTGGTATTAAGGGCTATAAATTCAATAATGAAAAGCAGTATTTAACTTTTATGCAGAATGAATATAAAATCATAAAGGCTGCTAAAAATTACTCTGTCGCTGGGATTGGTTTTGCTCAAATGACTTTTGATCATCAATTTATGGCAACCTATAAAATAAATAAAGCAGCCAACTTAAAAATTGGAAATAAATATTTGAAAAAATATCCTAATTCACTTTTAAAAGCATCTACCAGCTTCTATGTTGATTCGTTATTTCAACAACATGCTAAGGGTCTTAATCTTTATCAAGTAAAAAAAGATGGTCCCCAAAATGACGATGGTAATAATAATACTGAAATTATTATGAATATGTAATTCGGTGCCAAAAAATTTAGAACTATAACTACATTCAAGATAGAGATTTTATTATGATTATCAAACTACTTGGCTGGGCCTTAGTACTTGTTGTTATCGTAGCAATCGTGGGCTTTATCAGCAATTCAAAACAATTTGGAACAAGTTTTTTAACTAAAAAAATGGGTGTTTATATTATTGCATTGCTTCTTGGTTTATATATTGCATTGTTCTAAATAGAATATCTTAAGTAATGATTAAAGCAATCAATTATTTTCTGAATTCTAGAAATAAATTTTATGATTCCAAAAAGATTAGAACAAAAAAGACTCCCATATCATATGATATAGGAGCCTTTTTACATACCGCTACACTTACCTGCATAACGGTGCATTATAGCTACGGAGTCAACATAACTATTGCATGTACTTTTTTTATTTGATAAATACCACTGGCATCTATCGTGTATAATTATCACTGCTGACAAGTTAAATGTAAATAACTAATCGTATTTATAACTGAAACGTTAGTTTCATATTACAAAATTGTAAGATACTTTAAATCTGCAGAAACTGGAGTAATAAATTCATGAATTTCACTAATCAAATAATCTTAAACATTGCTAGTCTTTCTATTGCAGTCATACTTATCGTGGGCGTGACTTTAATATCCATTGCCCTTTTCAAAATTCATCGTGTTCTAAAACAACGTAACTATTTATTGCAACAAACAAGCCGACCATATATCTTTTGTCAAAAAAATCAAAATCGGTTAGAAATACGAAATATTGGACAAACGCCTGCCATTATTGATTCAATAACTGGTTTAAGTTCAGATTCAGTCCATGGTCAGTTTATCTATCAGGGACAAATAATTTTTTATTCTTTAAATAATAATTCGGCTTCAACTAACATAGCAATTAATTATCATGATCAATTCAACAATTATCAAGGCAATTTTGAAATCTCAAACTAACAATTTAAACTTATCAATAGATTGATCCAGACCCTTTTCAGCTTACCTACTTACAAACCTTACAAAACCGTTAGGACAAAAGCTCCTCGCTCTATGCTATTATTTCCAAGTGAACTATGGAGGGCAATATGGGTAAAAAAATTTGGGTAAGCTTTATAATAATTATTATTTTATTAATACCATTGTTTGGTTACGAATTCTGGTACGTTCCTAATTATTCTGGCGATGACTACTATACTTTTGTAGGTAATTCCTATAAAGAAATTATTGAAAAAGATGATTCGGGCAACGACTACCGTGAATACTATTACAATCAAAAATCCTATGATAAAAATGGCAATGAAAAATTACTCAAATTTAATAGTACCCTAGGGCGTCCAATTAAAGCTAACAACTACCTAAAAGTTACCTATAATGACAAACATCAACAGGTTATATCGTGGCAAAAAGTAGAGAAAACTAATGTGCCACGAAAATCCTTAGAACAAATCCTAAAATAAATGAAAAAACAGCCAATGACTATAATATAAAAAGTCATTGGCTGTTTCTGTTTTTAGTATTTAAAATGAAGAACTATATTATTTAAAATATTCTTTAGCAAAGTTAATAGTATTATCAGCGTACTTGTTCCCAGCGACTTTCATTGATTCAGCATGACCTGCACCCTGGACTATCCATAATTTCTTAGGTCCTTGAGCATAATTATAATTTTTATAAGCGTTCTTTGTGGGCACAAATGTATCTTTGGAACCATGAATTACATAAAGCGGTACTTTACTCTTCTTCAAAGTCTCCTTAGTGCTAGCCTGATAAAAATTATAACCAGCTAATACATCAGCGTACAAACTAGCCGTTGGTACAATAGGAAAACTTGGCAAACCAAACATTTCTTTTAACTGATAATCTAATTCTCCAGAAATGGTCGAATAACCACAATCCTCAATTGCAAATCGGACATTCTTAGGTTGTTCACCTAACGTATACATAACGGTGGCAGCCCCCATGCTGACGCCGAACAGTCCAATTTGTGAATTCGAACCAATCCTTCGATTGACTAATTTAATCCAGTTTAATAAATCCGTTCGATCTTTCCAACCATACCCAGCATACTTTCCTTGACTCATTCCAAAGGAACGATTATCTGGAGCTAGAACGTTATAGCCAGCGTTATGAAACATCTTGACATAGGAACCCATGTACTTACTAGCACTTCCATAACCATGCACTACAACGACCGTTTTATTGGTCTTATGAGTAGCTGGTAAATAACGTGCCTTCAGTTTAAGATGATCTTTGGTAGTCTGTTCCCAAGTCGTTTGTTTTTGATCAACGAACCACTTATCATTCTTACTCATATGGCCCTTAGTTTGACTGCTATAACCACTCTTGCTGAAAGCATAATTAAACATATAGCCCCCAGCCGCTATATCGCCTATTAAGGCCACTCCTACCACAACTAAAAGAATTACTTTAAGATACTTTTTCAATTTCATAATCTACCCTACTTAAAATTACTATTATCTTTAGACAATAATCATAAGCTAATTGGCAAATCAATTGCAACTAAATAAATTAAGCTTGTTCTTGTGACAATTTCTCATCACGAATACGATTTTCAGTAGCATCTTTATGGAACCAGTGAATATGTGAATCAAAGAATGCAATCATATCGTTCATAAAGTACATAATGTATGTTAGGAATAATACTGGACTGGCATCACCTTGTGTAGCTGTAACGCCCCAAAGAATAATTGACATAACGCCTTGAACAGTCCAGAAATAATATTGTTCACGGAAACGCAATGTACATAGAAGAGCGCCGGTAAATCCAATAGCTGCAGAAACTGAATCAATAACTGGACGTGGACTGATGAATAGATGTGTATCCATTAAATAAAGTAGTCCCCATGCTACAAAAAAGAATACAGCTGTCAAAAGCCACTTAACACCTGTCAAACCATGGATATGCTTTTCGGCATCTTTAGCCCATTGTGGACTGATTAAAACAGGAATATCTAGTAAAACAATGTAACTTAATTGAAGAACAACATCTGAGAAGTTCTTAGCATTGATAGCAACATAAATATAAATAAGTGCGGAAACCAATCCCAAAACACCATTTAATGGCTTAGCATTTGTAATAGCTACAGTACATGTAAAACCTAAAGTACCAGCTAACCATGTCCAGATTGCAATACCGGTAATTGAATGTGACAAAGTTGATGCTGTAATTGCTCCCAAACCAAACATCAATAGCATGTAACTTCTGAAACTCCAATGTTTCATCTGTTCAACATACCATTTTGGATTAAAAATACTCATTTGAATCTTCTCCTCTTAGATCAAAAACAAAATATATATTGTGGTAATTATATTTTGAATCAACCGTAATTTATTTATCCCTCAAATTGAATTTATGAAAAATATCAATTTAACCGACAGCTAAAATCATACCACCAATTCGATTAATTTTGGTAATGACAATTTCAATCATACGGACAGCATATCGGTGTAAAGCGCTTTACTTGCCTGCTATATGGGTAATTTATCATTTGATACAATATATAGATTTTTTTCTTTTGTAATTACTATATATTGTTATAACGAACAAGAACTTTTTTAACAAATCATCATATCAGGGTAAAACTAAAAAATCCTTCCATATTTAGAGATGAATCTTTATCCTCATCAATAAACATAGAAAGACTATTATAAGTTCCTTAATTATTATTATTAAATTTTACCAACTAATTTACCACTAGGTTTTATAGTTTTTTCACCAGGATGCCAGTTAGCAGGACAAACGTCGTCGCCATTCTCCTCAACAAATTGAGCAGCTTGTAAAGTTCTCAAAATTTCCTGAGCATTACGGCCGATCCCCATAGCATTAATAGTATAAGACTTAATAATTCCTTCAGGATCAATAATAAAGACCCCTCGATAGGCTTGGCCGCTTTCTTCATCCAAAATATTAAAGAAATCAGTTAATTGATGCTTTTGATCGGATAACATCGGATACTCTACTTTACCAATTGTCTTAGTAGTTTGTGCCCAAGACATATGAGCAAACTGGCTATCAACTGAAACTGAATAAATCTCTGCGTTAGCAGCCTTAAAATCATCATAAGCATCTTCCAAGTCACTCAACTCAGTTGGACAAACAAACGAGAAATCAGCTGGATAAAAGAAAAGTATAGACCACTTACCTAGTAAGTCATTCTTGCTAACCGTCTTTAATTCGCCTTTTTGATATGCATTAACATTGAAATCTGGTATTTCTTTATTAATATAGTTCATCTTATTAGGCCTCCCTAAGTTATATTTTAATTGTATCTCATTTTTTCTATAATTCCAATAGAATACTCATTCATAAAGAGTTTGATTTTAAATTATCAGCAATTTGTGACACAATGTATTTATTATATTGCGAAGGATTTGATTTTATGACTTACGAGGAACAATTGTCTGCTATTAAAGACTATTCATATCAAAAAATGAGAACGGACGCTACTGGTCATAATTTTGATCATATTGAAAGAGTTGTTAAAACAGCTAAAAAAATTTTAACGACTGAATCTGCTGATCCTTTAATAACTTTGGCTGCTGCCTATTTACATGATGTCGCAGATGACAAATTAGTAGCTGACCCCGCTGCATTGGAACTTGAAATCAAAGATTTCTTAAAAGAAATTGATTTTACTACCGAACAGATATCTGAAGTTATTTTCATCACACATAATTTATCCTTTAGCAAATCGCTCAGTAATAATCCCCCTGAATTGCCATTAGCTGGTCAAATAGTTCAGGATGCTGATCGACTAGATGCCATTGGCGCTATTGGAATTACAAGGGCAATTTATTATGGTGGCGCTCATTCAGAAACTATTTATGACACCAATATTAAACCTCGTCAAAATATGAATAAATCTGAATATAGAAATCTTAAAAATGAAACAATCATCAATCATTTTTATGAAAAATTATTGAAATTGGCTGCTATGATGAATACTCCTACCGCTAAAAAAATTGCTGCAGGGCGTCAGCAGTATATGATCAATTTTCTTGATGAATTTAAAAACGAATGGGATATTAATAGATAAACTTTGAAAGGAAGCAATTATTTTGGTTTCATATGAAGAACAAGACAAACAATATTATGATCACATTATTAGAAATTTAAAGAATCGTGGTGTTGAGTTAAAAGACATTGCAGAAATTGTTATTTTCTTGGAAAAGGACTATGTTCCCGGGTTAGATGAAGAAGTTTCAATATATGCCATCAACAAGGTTCTCCATAAACGTGAGGCTCAAAACGCTATCATGACCGGAATCGAATTAGATGTTTTGGCTGAAAAGAATTTATTGTCGGCTCCAATGCAAAGAATTATGAAGACAGATGAATCAACTTATGGTATTGATGAAAATCTGGCCATTACTTTAGCCAGTCTCTATGGTTCCGTTTCTGTTACCAACTATGGTTATGTCGATAAATTAAAACACGGTATCTTAGGTAAGCTAAATGACAAATCAACTGGTAAAATAAATGTCTTTTTGGATGATCTAGTAGGAGCAATAGCTGCTGCCGCTTGTGGATGGCTAGCTCACAATGAACGTGAAGTTAAACGACTTTTAGCTAAAGAAAACTAACTTGCAATCAATAAAAAAAGATCAGTACGATGACTTTTAAAAGTCATGTACTGATCTTTTTTATACTCAATTTAAACTACGATTAAGATATTAATATCACTGTGCTCAGAAACATAACGTGTTACTGAACCGACAAAAACTCGAGTAAAAGCACTTGTACCTGTCTTACCCATTACAATCAAATCAATATCGTTTTCCTTAGGGAATCTAGTCAATTGTTCTCTTGGTTCACCATCTAACAGTTGAACTTGGTAAGTTAATCCTTTTTCTTTTACTAAATCGACAGCCTTTTTCAAATCTTTTTTAGCACTTTCCTGCAAATCCTTAGTTAACCCAGGTGCGTAAGAAACGCCAACATTCATTGGCAAATTTGCTGTATTGACTACCGATACTAAATATAGTTCTGATCCAAACTGTTTAGCTAAATCAATTGCCGAATTTAAAGCATTATAGGCACTTTGACTACCATCGATTGCTACAAGAATTTTTTTATACATAAGCTAATACCCCCTTGCTTATACTTATAACTAAATTTTACCAATTTAATGTAAATTATGTTACTTATTAGCTAATTAAACATCCTTATATTTGTTATACTGAAAATGGATAATAAATAACTTTTAGGGGAATAGTTATTATGCAAGCCAATCGTCGACTGGAACTTATTGAACAAGAGTGTCAAATTAGAACTAATCTCAAGCAAATTCAATTTACACATTATTTTTCCAATCAATTTATGGAGAAGAATACCCAATTTTTCAGTATTGAAGAGTTTCTAGAAAGCTTAGGAGTAACTAGTCAAGCAACGTTGGAAAATTTATCTATTAATAATTGGGATCAAAAAGTTCAACAATCAACTATCTTTACCTCTTGGCAAGAAATGTTAAATCAAGCTGGCAATGAGTACTCCATTAATAATTCATTGTAAATTATTATTGAATTTACTAAAAAAGCTTCTGCAAAATTAATATAAACACTAATGGCCTTCTTCACAATGGTCATTAGTGCTTATTTGTTGTAATCCCACAATATTACTTAATTTTATAACCGTCCAATTATCATTACTCCATTATAAACATTTAAACCAATTACAAAAACAACTACTAATTTATAAAGCCACAGTACAAATTTATTGGAGACTCTACTACTGATAGTTGATCCTAAATATCCACCTATCAACGCCGAAATCAAAATAAAGGGCAATAAATGAAGATCAATTGGCAATTTATGAATCGAGGGAACCAAAGAAACTAATTTCATGAATTGAGAAAAGAATATTGAGGCAATAGAATAAATAGCTGCCTTTTTAGCATCAAAGTTAAAGACAAAAATCAATAAAGCTACATTTATTGGTCCACCGCCAATACCTAAAAAAGTTGATAGTGTTCCTAGAAATACTCCACTTAACAAAAATAAACTTGTTTTCGTCTGTTTTGAAAATACCCAACCGCTATTTTGGGAATATATCAATGCCAATAACAAACTAAGGATGACAATAACTATTTGAATTAAATTGACGGCTGCATCGTTTTTTAATTCCGCTTTTAAAAACATAAATAGCCAATCTCCCAGCTTGCCACCAAAAAGCGATCCACCTGAAAGATAGAGTATTTCTGTCCAGCTGATTTTCACATTATTTCCCTTAGTATTTTTTAAGGTAGAAACTATCGACATAATAAAAACAGCAAAACTTGAATAAAAATTTATAGCCACTAACGGGTCAGTGCTAAAAGCATCCAAAATTGGTTTTATTATGACGCCTCCCCCCATCCCCGAAATAGCTCCGATGGTATTTGAAGAAATAATTATTACCATATATATAATTATTTTTTCCATAACATACCTCTCAACAGGATTATAAAAAAATTTTTCTACTATTATAAGTAACTGATTATTTTTCTATTGGATAACGATAAGGTACATGTGCCATCTGAGGTACTTGATTCCACGCTACCGGATAACCTGCGCCATGAGCACAGAAAACTGAATCCGGCGTATTTTTTAAGTCAGAAACAGGATCATAATTAGTCTTCTCAATAATTTTTTTTGCATTATGACAAGGGCGATAGCCATCCACAATACATTCCAAATGACCCTGACCATGAGTATAGGCGTTAACTTCTTGTGCGTAGCCTTGCATTTCTGAAACTGGTGCTGTTCCAGTCAATGTAGTCAATTCGCCTTCAGAAGTATTAACTACTTCAGGTGTTTCAAAACTTCCGTGCATCTGTTGCACATCATTCATAGCACGCCCCACTTGATCTTGTGTCAATTCCAAGCGAAAACGATACCAAGGTTCTAATAACTGGCAGGCTTGTATTTTTTTCAGCATCATTAAACCTTGTCGAACTGCTCGCCAGGTTGCTTCTCGAAAATCTCCTCCGACTGAATGAACATTGCTTGCCTTTCCACCAATTAAGCTGATTTTCATATCAGTTATAGGAGCGCCAATCAAAACGCCTAAATGTTCTTTTGATCCTAAGTTGCTCAAAACTTGATGCTGCCAATTGCTTGCAAGAATATCCAAGTTACAATCAGCCTCAAAGGTTAAACCACTATTAGCCAAAGCTGGTTCTAACAACAAATGTACTTCTGAATAATGTCGTAAAGGTTCAAAGTGACCAACTCCTTCAACTTTTTGAGTAATTGTTTCCTTATAAAGGATACTTCCCTTTCCAAAAGCTACATCTAAATTAAATCTTTGTAGCAAAAGTTGCTGAATAACCTCTAATTGAACCTCTCCCATAATCTGTATTCGAATTTCTTCTAAGTGATTGGACCACGAAACATGTAATTGCGGATCTTCATCTTCCAATTGTCGTAAAGCAGTTAGACAAGTATGAATATCATTTTTCTTAGGATCAACCGCATAATTCAAGATTGGTTGTAAAGTTGGATCGGCTGAATCAGTTTGATTACCCAATCCTTGTCCTGGATATGTATCAATCAAACCAGTAACTGCACAAACTCCGCCTGAAGAAACTTTTTGGCGCAATTCATATTTAGAACCATCATAGATTCGCAATTGATTAGCCTTTTGATCTTTAATTAAAATTTTTTTATTGGGTAAAGTTCCGTTAGTTACTCGAAGCCACGTTAATCTTTCATTATTTTCGTCATGAGATATTTTAAAAACTTTGGCCCCAAATTCAGTTTCATATTCATTTTCTTGGGTCCATTTAGAAAATCCTGCTAAAAAATCGTCGATTCCTGAAACTTTTAAAGCCGATCCAAAATAACAAGGAAATATTTGACGCTCTTTAATCATTTTACGAATAACATTATCAGCCAATTTACCAGTATCTAAAAAATTTTCTAAAACTTCATCGTTTTGCATTGCTATCTCTTCATATGACCCTGCAGATATTTTTTCGTTATCAAAGGCAATACAGCCAGGTGATAAAATTGATTGGATCTGTTCAATAACTTTTGCCTGATCAACTCCATTTGCGTCCATTTTATTGACAAAAATGAACGTAGGAACTTGATAGCGTTTCAATAAACGCCAAAGCGTTCTTGTATAACCTTGGACCCCATCGATTGCTGAAATAACCAAGATCGCATAATCCAAAACATCCATGACTTGTTCAGTCTGTGAAGCAAAATCAACGTGTCCTGGAGTGTCCAAAAGTGTTAAGTCTAAATCATTGAATTGCAAATTAGCTTGATGAGAAAAAATCGTAATGCCTCGTTTTTTCTCTAATGCATCAGGATCTAAAAAGGCATTGCCCTTATCTACTCGACCTAATTCTCTTAATTCGCCAGCCCGATAAAGCAAAGCTTCTGATAATGTGGTTTTGCCAGCATCGACGTGAGCCACAATGCCCGTTACGATTTTTTTCATATTTGCCCCTTTCAACAATGAATCATCGATAAATAGTTTATCATATGCGCAAGAATAGCATGTTAATAAAAGATTCTTTGATATAATTATATTTATACAAAGGTTTTTAGGAGGAAATAAATATGAAAAAAAGTCTCATTTCTGGGGTGTTAACTTCAGCCCTTTTATTAGTAGGTTCTATCTTCCCTACAGTTGCAAGTGCTAATACCACAACCCTCGGAAAAATAAATTATGGTACCCAAGGTGCGGTTACTACCAATCAGGTTGCTTACCTAAAAGGTTTGAATGAAAACATTCTATATAACATAACTAATCGTGCTTTATCGCCCAATAGCTCATGGTATTTCGACAGAACTATTTCCGGTAATGACGGATTCACATATTATCGCGTAGCTACGAATGAATGGGTCAGCTCTAATTACTTAACTACTAATACATTCAAAACATCAACTACCCCTTCCACTTCTGTTGATACGCCTACTGTCGATACAACTACCAGTAAAGGTTGGATCATTGGTAACTCTCTTTCAAAGATTTATCATGTTCCTGGGCAACAAAGCTACAATATAAAATCTAGCCATGCTGTTTACTTTAGTTCTGAACAAGATGCCATCAATGCTGGCTATCAAAAATCTAAACGCTAAAATATTTTTAATGAAACGAACTTTCCCCGTTAGTGCTATATTACAGTTAAAACATCTTACTAATGGGATTGATAAAAAATGAAAAAATTTCATAAATTTTTACATTCGAACAGCTATTATTTAGTAATTGTTTTAGCCGGGCTAGCTTCATTAATGATTTTGGTTCTCAATTATATACCCGGTTTTAACGTTACCAGATCGCCTTATATTGAAATCGATATTATCACACTTTTAATCTTTGCCTTTGATTATTTTGGCAGACTTTATTTAGCTAAAAATAAATCACGATTCTTTCGTCATAACATCGTAGATTTGCTAGCTATTCTACCATTCAACACTATTTTTAATGCCTTTAGAATTTTTCGCGTTATGAATGTCATTCGCTTTGCTAAAGTATTTACTTTAATTAGATTCGTTGGTACTGCCGGTAAACTGCAAAAGAACGCTAAAAAGTTCTTCAAAATAAACGGTTTTATTTATCTGATCATTATTTGGGGAATTGTCTTAATAACTGCAGCTATCACTTACTCTTTGGCCGAAGACGTTTCACTAAGCAATTCTTTTTGGTGGGCAATTGTTACTGCCTCAACTGTTGGATATGGCGATGTCGCTCCTAAAACACTAGCGGGTCGTCTGGCTGCTATTTCCCTTATGATTATTGGAATTGGCTTTATCGGTACGTTAACTAGTACTATTACTAGTTACGTAACGAGTGAGAATACTATTAAAAGCGATGATAAGCTGGATAAAATTATCCTTAAGCTTGATAATCTTGAAAAAGATAACCATAAATTGCGACAAGAAATCGAACGTCTAAAGGAAAATCAGCATCATGAAAAAAATTAATATATCATTCAAAAACGTTTTCATATAATTTTTTTAAAAAAAGCACTACTTTTTTATTAGTATTGTAATATAATAAGCTTGTTAGAAGAAACCCAAAATATGCAATAAACGTATCTAAATTCTCATTAGTACGATTCTTCTATTAACTAACCCTTCTAACACGAAAAAGCCACCTACCCAGTGGATTTTTTATTTTTTTTAAAATAATATATAAAATTACTATATCTTGATTCAATAATTATTATAGAAAAAATCAAATTTCTACAACGCTATTTTCAACAAGTGCTCGCTTTACTATTCTATCAGCTACTATAACATCTAGCGCAGCTGTACCTACCGTTTTAAAAATGGTAATATCATCTTCACTTTTTCTTCCTGATATATTTCCATTAATTAACTGTCCTAATTCACCATTAATATTATCGTTTTTTAGAAGATTTTTATTCATTGGCTGAATAATATCTCCAGCCTCAGCTAGCACTCCGTCCATCGTATCAAAATAGATTTCATCAGCATTAATCAAAGCTGAGGAAGGAATCTCACACATTTCTGGTGTATATGCTCCTACTCCGTTGATATGAACGCCTTTTTTTATTTTAGAACCATCAAAAGTGGCTTTTCTTGAAGTTGTAACCGTAGTAATAATATCAACCATTTCTGAAACATCATTAACGTTATCGACGCTTTCAAAAATTGTATTGAATTTATTTTTGAAGTTATTCCGAGCTTGGTCGCAAAAATCTTTTGCTCTAGATTTATCAATATCAAAAACATATACTTTTTCTAGATTTCTTACCGTTAGCATAGCCTCTAACTGCGCCATACCTTGACCACCCGTACCAATTAACAATGCTGTTTTAGCATCTTCATTTGATAATAATTCGGTTGCTAATCCTTGGAATGCCCCAGTTCTTAATTGTGTTAAATAGGTTCCATCCAAGATAGCCTTAACGATCCCTGTCTTTGGATCTAAAACTACCATTGTAGCGGGCACACTTGGCAAATCATGTTTTATGTTATCAGGATAAACTGAAACTATCTTCATTCCTAAAGCCGGATTTTCTCCACCAACATATCCCGGCATATAAAGACTTTGTCCATTATATTCAGGAATATCAATATTGGTTCTTAAAGGAATATTTGCTTCGCCTTTAGAATACCAGCTCAAGGCCTCTTTATCGGCATCAAGCGCCTCGCGCATTGAGAATACTTTCTTTATATCATCTTTTGTTAAATAAATCATAGCTAGATCTCCTCGGTTTTCTTGGCTTCTGTTTTATTTCCTAAATAAAGTGATACTGCTGAATATAATAGAACCAGCACAACAATCCATTGCAATACAGACGTATTTAAACTCTTTACTAAAAAGACGGCAATTAATACTCCGATAATTCCAAATACTGAAAACATTGTAATTTTTCTTGAATAATCATTTAGTTTAATAAATTGCATACTACCTATTGAAACTGAAAAAGTAGCTCCGCCCATCATAATAGGAAAAGCAGCAACCGGATTTAAACCCATTGCATAAACGGTAGCCATCGTTAAAGCATACGAACCGATTCCAATATTATTCAATGCTCCATAAGCGAACATCAAAATTCCTGTCAAAACTAATTTCCATCCATAAAGTTCTGTTGCCGTTCCATTTGATGGAATAATACCAAATTTACCACCCAAAATCAGCGCCGTCGCAACTAATAAACCAACTATCACAAAATTTCTAATAACTCTTTCCGATAATTTAACAACAAAACGTGGTCCAATATAAGCACCTACAACTTGACAAACTATACAAACTAATAAGGTCTTAATTCCTACAGAAATATTAGTAATATAAGCTAAGGACATGACAAACACCGGAATAACGCATTGAGTATTTAAAGTTCCTGGTAATTTTTTCATAGAAACCCATTTAGCCTTTGGATACAAGGCTGTCGAAATCGCAAAATCTGAAATACCAAACGTGGATAAAAAATAAATTACTATTTGTGAAATTGGCGTCCAAATATTACTAGCCGGTTCTTTCATAACTTCATCTTTATGTTTCCAAAGATCTTTACCTAACATAAAAATATAAATTAAATTAACGATAATGATCGCACCTAATAAAATAATTAGCATCATAATTCCCCGTTTCTAATCGAAGTAGATGTTTCGAACTCCCTCTAAATCGTTGCCAAATTTTTTCTGAGCTTCCGATTTCAACATTGATAAAGTTCTGAGATTATAAGCATCATGCAGAACATACTCTTGGGCTAAGAAAACCATAGAACTATTCTTGGTGGTAACTACTCCAGTATTTACTGATTTTTTTGGCGATTTTCCATAAGTTACTTCTTCGCCATCACTTACCAAATTAATCCATTTGCCACTAAATCGAATTATATTACCAAATTACCAAAAAAATTGAGTATCTTACTGGTATCCGGATATAATTAAATAAATCACTAATTAAGGAGGATACTTGTTATGGGTAAATTATCTATTAAAAGCAATGCTCTCAAATTGATCTTCTTTATTGTTCTGATTGAACTGTTAGGAATGCTATCCTCAGTCTTTGCTGGCAATATAAAATTAAAGTACAATGCCTTAAATCTGCCACCATTATCCCCGCCTGACTATTTATTTGGAATTGTCTGGCCCCTGCTCTATCTTATGATTGCTGTTGCTGGGTATATTATTATAATTTCTAATAAATCCCGCATAAAATTTTCATTTAATCCCACTTTATTATTCTGGCTACAGTTACTTTTAAATTTTATTTGGTCAATCGTATTCTTCAATCAATTTTATTTCATAGGATTGATAATTATTATCTTCTTAGATTTAATTGTACTTTTGTGCATTGTCGAATTTTACAAAGTTAGTAAATTGGCTAGTTATTTATTAATTCCATATATGCTTTGGATTTTATTTGCTACTTACTTAACTTTAGGAGTTGTGATTTTAAATTAATTTGAATAGCCCTTATTTATACTTGGTTAAAACGTGGAGATTGAAGGATTCCATCTTCCACTGCGCTAGGAATAGTCTGGAACGCCATGGACGTCGTTTGAAATCAATTGAAGTTCAAATTGTTTCCAAAACGAGTCTTATTCTAAGCCGGCAAAAATCGCCAGCTAAGAATAATTTCATGGCTGAGACTATCCTGGCTCCGTTCCAGATTGGTGTATTAATTGATATTATTAACCTTATGTTTGTAGCAACAATAAAATTTAAATCTATATAAAAATAGCTAATGACTATAATGCAAAAAGTCATTAACTATTTTCGTATTTAAATATTTGATTGGAATAATGTCAACTTCAAAAAGCAAGAAATACACGTCAAAACTATTTATGATTATCAAGATACTAAAAAATAGTTTCGCCAACCAAAACTCCCAGTTCAGTTAGAACAATCCCCTTACTACCCGAATTGTCAGTTATTTTGAAACAATAAAAAAAGCCAATTGAATGGAAATTAAAAAATAAATATTGTGATCCCGAAAATACCGTTTTTAAATCTATTAACAAAAAAATTCAACTGATACAAACTGCATTAAACGGATTAAGACACACTCTAGCCTCTTATTATTATTCAAAGGTGTTCCAGATTAAATATGTATCAGAACTTCTAAGGCAAAAAAATAGAACATCACCAGATGTTCTAAAATTAGCTATATAAGGTGAGTACAGGATTTGAACCTGCGCGCCCGCGTATAACGGGTTCGCCGGATTTCGAGTCCGGTGCATTACCACTCTGCCAACTCACCATAGATAAGACTTGAATCACTCAAGTCTATTTTAAATTAATATTGCATAAGAGTAAACATATCATACCCTTTTATTTTATCACGTCCGTGCAAATCAGTTAATTCAATCAAGAAGGCTGTACCGACAACGATACCACCTAATTTTTCAATCAACTTAATTGTTGCTGCCAAAGTACCGCCGGTTGCCATTAAATCGTCAACAACTAGAACTTTTTGACCTGGTTTAATAGCATCTTTTTGCATATATAATGATGCTTGACCATACTCAAGATCATATGAAACTGATACTGTTTCTCGAGGCAACTTACCTTTTTTACGGGCAGGCGCAAAACCAATTCCCATATTATATGCGACTGGACATCCAACAATAAAACCACGTGCTTCGGGTCCTGCAATCATTTCTGCACCACGGCTCTTAGCATATTCAACAATCTTATCGGTTGCCGCAGCATATGCTTTACCATCAGCCATTAATGGTGAAATATCTCGAAATAGTACACCAGGTTCTGGAAAATCTTGAACATTAGCAACATATTTCTTAAAATCAATATCCATTTTTTAAATTCCCCATTCAACCTAACAGTGGCAATCGTAATCACTCATCCAGGATAAAAGATCGTCAAAGTTGGATTCAATTAATATTTTTTCAACATCATTGCGTTGTAATCTCTTCAAATAAGTCGGAGATTCTGCCAACTCACGTTGTTGTGAAGCATTAGCTTTTTCAACAAAACCATTTACTATTTTAACAAAATTTAACTCAAAAAACACTTTTAAATAGAAATCAACGTCAGTTTTTTGCAAATTTAAGTAATTTGCTACCAAATCCATGCCATCTTCAGTGATATTTTGATGCGTATAAAGATATTTCAACAAGGTTTTCATCTTTTCCATATCAGGTTTAAGATATCTTGCTGTCAAATCAGTATGGAAAAAAAGTGCCGTATGTTGAGTTCTATTCTCTTTAATAAAATTCTTAAATAATTCAATATCGTGAGGTCGATCATAGATTAGAATATTATTTCCATCGCATTCTTCATCGTAACGAATCAATTTAGCTTTCACATTGGATCGCTTAGCTGCTTGATAATATGTTTCGTTAAAGAAGACAATATCATCAAAATGATTCATGATCTCGGTTGAAAGTCGCTTATCACGATAATCGAGATAAATCTTCTTTAAGCTTTCAATCTTTGCTGCCTGTGGTGAAATTTGAAAATCATCTAGCATTAATTGTAAATTTTTACGCCCTGCCCATTCGTTAATACCAAGTTCACCATACACATCACAAATCTCTGGATTAAGGCTACGGGCTTTTTCAAACATTCCAAAACCAATCGCATCGATTTGATAACCTTGATTAGCTACCATAGTTTTCAAGTGAGAACCATCTTTACCGATCGACTTAACTTGTGTTAAAGCTACATTTTTTAACTTAATAACTGGCTTAGGATTACCCATTCCAAACGGAGCTAATTGTCGAATTTGTTTAATTAAATCAAGATTTAGATTAGCGATTGTTAAGTCCAAATCATACTTTTTAACGACCGGTGCATGGGGATCGAATCCTTGTTCAGCTGGTTCTGCTTGCAACAACTCGGTCAATTTATCCAATTGCTCTTCCTCAATTGAAAATCCACAGGCTTGAGCATGTCCTCCAAAAGCAGTAAATAAGTCGCGATGCTTATCTAAAGCTGTGAATAAGTTAAATCCTTCTGGGCTTCTACCTGAGCCCTTCATTACGCCGCTATTCTCATCAAATTGAGTTGCCAATACCGGTTTATTCTCTTGATCCATTGTCCGACTGGCTACAATCCCTAAAATGCCTTGATGCCATCCATTGCCTTTTAAAACAATTACTCCGTTATCTTTTTGGGCGACAATTTGTGTTTGGGCATCCGCAAAAGCTTCAGCAACCAACTCTTGACGACGTGAGTTAATTTCCTCGGTTTCATCAACAATTTCCTTAGCAAATGAGGCATCCCCAGTGGTTAACAATTCCACGCCAGAAGAAGCATTTTCCAAACGACCTAAAGCATTGATTCTAGGTGCAACTTTAAAGGCAATTTCTTCTTCATCAAGACCACTTAATTTCACTTTGCATTTTTTAAGCAAAGCACTCAGACCAACATGATGATCTTGTTTCATCTGTTTTAAACCTTCAGTTACAATCACTCGATTTTCGCCTTTGAGAGCCACAGAATCAGCAATTGTTCCAATAGCAGCCAAATCAATCAAATCCATTGCCTCGTCGCCTAATAAAGCGTCAGCTATCTTAAAGGCTACACCAGCACCTGATAAATAAGGACAAATATACTCAGAACCAGGAATCGTCGGATGCACGATAGCATCGGCTTCTGGCAATTCCGCAGGTAAATCATGGTGATCTGTAACGATAACTTTAATACCGCGGTCCTTCATATACTTAATTTGTTCTTTACCACTAACACCATTATCAACTGTAATCAGTAGATCAATACCCTGGTCCGCTAAAAACTTATAGCGATCCAAATTAGGCCCATAGCCATCTTTAAAACGATCTGGAATATAGAAAATTGGTTTGTTGCCCAATTTTTGTAAAGTTAATTTCATGATTGAAGTACTTGTTACGCCATCAGCATCATAATCGCCATAAATTGCGATCTTAGCGTCAGACTCAACCGCCTCGTCAATCAACTCTAAGGCTTTATCCATATCATGCAAGCCAAAAGGATCTTGCAATTCTTTAGCATCGCTATGCAAGAAAGTTTCAATTTCAGCTGGATCAGTTAACCCTCGTTCTAAAAGCAACTCAGCAACAATTGGACTAAGATGCTTTTCCTCAGCAAATTTATTTATCTCTTCTTTTGTGGGATTACTTCGCTTTTCCCAATTTATTAATGTCAATCCATCACCTACTAACAATTAGTTAATTATATCAATTATCAAACATAAAAAAAAAGCCTTGAAATATCATTTGCAAATACATTTCAAAACTTTTTAAGGAATCATTAAGAAAAGACTGCTAGAGTACCTTTATTGGCCGGCTGACTGCTGACTAATGAACCCTGCAAAGCCCAACGGTTAGTACCACCGTCAGCACAAGTGATCAATGTTAAAATACTTTGACCTTTAACATCATCAAGCAGATAAACTGCTGTTGGCGGAACAATTTTCTTAAAGTAAATCTTGTATGTATAAACTCGTTTCATATCGGTAATATATGCCATATCACCTATTTGAGCATTTTCTAAGGGTGAAAATAATGCACCTTGGTTAGTCATATAATGACCAGCTAAAGCATAATTAGATTTTCCCATTTCCTCATCCTTTTTCATCGTGCCACCACCGGTTGAAAGAGCATTGTCACTCAAACCAACGACAATTGGCAAGCGCAAATTAACTGAAGGTACAGCCATCTTACCGATTACGGCAGCGTCATTCTTAACTGACGCTTGAGCTACCTGGGAAGCTGAAATAGGTTTTACTTTATTAAAATCAAATTGTCCTGACTTCTTAGCATTTTCCTGAGCCTTCTTGGCGGTTAACGTTGTTAAGTTTCTTTGAGAAATACGTTTAACAGCATATTCTTTGATCGGCTGATTAAAAATCAATACTAATGCTACTAGAAGCAGCAGGACTGTTCCAAAAATTGAAAAGAATTTCTTCATTTTTTTCATTCCATTTCAATGAATTTACAATATAAACTAATCTTAAAACAACTACCGTTAAAAGTTAAGTTTTTAATTTATTGTACAGTTTTACTAGTTTTACTAAAATTAATACTATATAAATAAGCTATAATGTAATTATAAATCAATCTGGAGGTAATTTTATGAGCATTCTTGTTTTAGGTGGGGCCGGTTATATCGGTTCACATACGGTCGATCATTTGTGTGAACAAGGTTATGATGTAATCGTGGCAGACAACCTTTCTACAGGTCACGTCCAAGCTATCAATCACAAAGCCAAATTCTATCAAGGTGATGTCCGTGATAAAGAATTTTTGATTAAATTATTCCAAAATGAAAACATTACTGATGTTATTCACTTTGCTGCTTTCTCAATCGTTCCAGAATCGATGAAAGATCCTTTAAAGTATTTTGATAATAATACTTCAGGAATGATTTCTTTGCTACAAGTCATGCATAACTTTGGAACTAAGCATATCGTCTTCTCTTCCACTGCAGCGACTTATGGCGAACCTAAACATATTCCAATTAAAGAAACTGATCCTACTGTTCCAACTAATCCCTATGGTGAAAGCAAGCTAGCCATGGAAAAAATCATGCATTGGTGTGATGTCGCCTATGGTATCAAGTTTGTCGCTTTAAGATACTTTAATGTTGGAGGTGCTAAATCTGATGGTTCAATTGGTGAGGATCACAATCCTGAAACCCACTTAATTCCAGTTGTTTTACAAGTTGCAGCTGGTCAACGCGACGAATTAACTATCTTCGGTGATGATTACGATACTAAAGACGGTACTAACGTTCGTGACTATGTCCATGTTGAAGATCTAGCTGAAGCTCATCGTTTAGCTATGGAATATTTACGTGCTGGACATGACAGTGATGTCTTCAATCTTGGCTCATCCAATGGCTTCTCTAACAAGGAAATTCTTGAAGCAGCTCGTAAAGCTACCGGCAAAGAAATTCCTGCCAAAATTGGTCCACGTCGTGCCGGCGATCCTAGTACTTTGATTGCTGACTCAACTAAGGCTAGAACTGTTCTCAAGTGGAGCCCTAAATATGATGACGTCGAAAAAGTTATCAGTGATGCTTGGAACTTCAAGTCAAAACATTTAAACGGTTATGAAGACTAATAATCTTTAATAAAAATAGCAGTTAGTATCAAGACAGATACTGGCTGCCATTTTTATTTGAAATTAACTAAAAACTCAAAATTTAAATTTATACTATCATACTTGATTTTTACCAAAAAATGAAATCTTTTGGACTATTAAAATCCGTTATATTAAGCAGTGTTTTTATAATATAATTAATTAGAATATTATCATATTACGTAAAATTATTTTATGAACTAGAACATCTTACTCCTGGTAATGAAAAATCCCATGATATTTTATCATGAGATTTTTTCATATTTTAAATCAAATATTCTAAATCACTAGCTGCAGTAGGATAGGCAAATATTTCTTTTTCAATATCTTGATGCGTCATCTTTTGTTTAATTGCCAATGTTAAAAGATTAATAAAGCTATCAGCTTCGTTACTCAAAACTGTTGCCCCGATAATTTCTGACTTTTCATTAAGTACTATCCTAATTTTAGCCTTATTTTCATTAGTATGACTATAAGTGAACCAACTAGTTACATCCTGGTTTATGACTTTAACACCTGTTTGTACCCCGACTTTAGCCAATTTAGGACTACCATAAACTACAGTAGGAATTAAAGGATAAACAATTGCTTGAGTAGTTTTTCCTAAAATAACATCACTGACATAACTTGCTTCAAAGCCGCCAACTGGTGTCAATTTAGGCTGCTTAGTATCAACGACATCGCCAATGGCATAAATTTTACTATTAGTGGACTGTAACTTGTCGTTTACTTGAATTCCGTGGCGAGAATACTTCACATCAGCCTTTTCCAAATCTAAGAAATCAGTATTAGCAATTCTACCAGTAGCACCAATAACCAAATCAGTTGTCAATTCAAAATCTGTGCCTCTAAGAAGGTATTGGCCATTCGATTGTTGTTCAATTTCTTTAGTATCAACATTGAAGTTAAAATCAACACCCTTATTTTCTAGCTGTTTGACTAATTCCATAGCATACTCTTGGTCAAATTCTTTTAAAGGATGATCATTATGATGAATAATATGAACTTTTGCCCCAGTTGCGTTAGCAATTGTAGCCAATTCAAAAGCAATGTACCCCGCTCCGATAATTGTTATATCCTTGGGCATTTTTTTTAATGAAAGAAAATCAGTACTTGAAAGCAAATGTTCTTTACCCTCAATGTTCAAATAGCTTGGGCGTTGTCCTGTAGCAATAATAAATTTGTCAGCCTGATAATGATCCTGCCCATTAACCACAATCTCATTGTCTGAAACAAATTTTGGCTGACCATCAATCGCAGTAATCCCGCCTTTAACTATTCCATCCCGACTGTTTTTGGAAACTGGATCAGTAAATTTTTCTTTAAAGCTTTCTAGTTCTTTCCAATTAACGTAAGGCACCTCATCAAAACCTTTACCTTGCAATTGAACCATCCGGTCACGGGCTTCTACGCCACTCAAAAGAACTTTTTTAGGGTCACAGCCACGGTTAGGGCATGTTCCACCCCAGAGATTATTTTCAACAACAGCTACTTTCTGATTATTGCTTTTAAGATTATAGGCTGCAGCCAACCCTGCTGGACCAGCTCCTATAATGATCGTATCAAATTTTTCCATGTCAAAATCCCTCCAAATAAAAAAAGCGTTTATAATGCAATGACTAATTACATTATAAACACTTATTTAGTTTTTACCGTCTTCTTTGCCTCGATTAAGATCTAAGACTGACATGAAGGCTTCTTGTGGTACAGACACCTTACCAACTTCCTTCATTCGTTTCTTACCAGCCTTTTGTTTGTTCAACAGCTTATCTCGACGAGTTCTATCACCACCATACAACTTAGCAGTAACATCCTTTCGATAAGCCTTAACATTTGAACGCGCTACGATCTTATTGCCAATAGCTGCCTGAATTGGAATTTCAAACATTTGTCTTGGAATAACTTCTTTCAAGCGAGCAACAATATCACGTCCTCGTTTTTGAGCAAAGTCTTTATGAACAATAAAGCTCAAAGCATCAACTGATTCGCCATTAAGCAAAATATCCATTTTAACTAATTCACTTGGTTCATAATCATCGACGTCATAATCAAGTGATGCATAACCTTTAGTATTAGACTTTAGATCATCAAAGAAATCAAAGATAATTTCCAACAATGGCAGTTTATAAACTACATTGACTCGATATTTATCCAAATAATCCATGGTTACAAATTCCCCACGCTTACGCTGACAAAGCTCCATTACTGGACCCACATAGTCTTCAGGAACCATAATTTCCGCTCTCACAAACGGTTCACGTATTTCTTTAATGTCAGCTGCATCAGGTAATTCTGCTGGATTATCAACAATTATTTCCTCACCATCAGTCTTAGTCACATGATAGTCAACGGATGGTGACGTAGTAATTAGGTCAAGGTCAAAATCACGTTCCAACCGTTCTTGAACGACATCCATATGCAACAGTCCTAGGAACCCGACACGGAATCCAAATCCTAAAGCCTGAGAAGTCTCAGGTTCGTATTCCAAAGCCGCATCGTTAAGTTGCAACTTATCCAAAGCTTCATGCAAATCTTCATACTTAGCATTATCAACTGGATAAAGTCCAGCATAAACCATTGGTGTACTCTTGCGATAACCCGTTAAAGGTTCATCAGTTGGATTATCAGCCAATGTGACTGTATCACCAACTTGAGTATCCTTAACTGTCTTAATGACCGCAGTAATATAGCCAACATCCCCAGCCATCAGATAATCACGTTTAACCGCCTTAGGAGACATTACACCAACTTCAGTAACTTCAAAGGTCTTCTTGTTACTCATCAATTCAATTGTGTCTCCGACCTTTACAACGCCTTCTCGAACACGTACATCTAAAACAACGCCACGATAACTATCGTACACAGAATCAAAAATCAATGCTTTAAGTGGTTTATCCAAATCTCCTTCTGGAGCGGGAACATCAGAAACAATTCTTTCCAATAATTCATCAACACCTATCCCAGTTTTAGCACTCATTAAAACTGAGGATTCTGCATCAATTCCGATTGTTTCTTCAATTTCCTCTTTTACCTTATCTGGTTCAGCTGAAGGTAAATCAATCTTATTAATAACCGGAACAATTTCCAAGTCATTATCAATTGCTAAGTAAGCATTAGCTAATGTTTGAGCTTCGACACCTTGAGCAGCATCCACTACCAACAAGGCCCCCTCACAAGCAGCCAAAGACCGTGAAACTTCATAAGAGAAGTCTACGTGTCCTGGAGTATCAATCAAATGAAAGATGTAAGTCTCCCCATCTTTTGCTTCATATTCAAGTTCTACCGCATTTAACTTAATAGTAATTCCACGTTCACGTTCCAGATCCATATCATCCAAGATCTGTGCTTTCATCTCACGTTTTGAAATTGTTTTAGTTCTTTCCAAAATTCGATCAGCAATCGTTGATTTACCATGATCGATATGCGCTACGATAGAAAAATTACGAATTCTTTTTTGTCTTTCTTTTAACTTATCGAGATCTAAATCCATAAATTATTCCCTTCTATCAGAAAATTATCATTCTTTCTATTTTACACTATTCTACACCGATGTTCTAGCTAACAAAATTCTGCAAAAAATTTAAGATTCTAATTAAATTTCAGTTTTTACTCAAGACCGATGTAGTCTAATTTTGCCATCCTCCACAACAAGAAAATTGGACTGAAACGCAGCGGGCACGACTTTTTCTAAATTTAATTAGTCCTACTAAAAAAATGATAATGAAATTATTTTATTAACTATGTAACCAAACCACTAGGAATATAATCAACACTTAAGAACTTAAATATATTATACATTCCAGTTAACAAAAAACTAGATGGAGGGACCCGGGGAAATCAATATGGACCTCAGCTGTGAAATTGTCCTCGGCAATTTATTGCTTAGGACAAGACCGAGCTTGAAGATAATTGCGAACTTCAATTGACTTCAAGTCGTGTCCACAGCGTTCCAGCGTCCATATTGGTTTTCCCTCCAGGTCCCGGAATCGGCAGTGAGCCACAAACCATAATATTTCATCAAAAAAATCGTTTCTAACTCCTATTTGAAGTTAAAAACGATTTTTTAAACTTATTCGCCTTTAAAGGCATCTCTTACTTTATTGAAAAAGTTACTATCTTTTTCTTTGACTTTGTCGCCACCAGCTTCGGCAAATTGTTTCAAAGCATTACGCTGTTCATTAGATAACTTACGAGGTGTAACAATATTAACTGTTACCTTTTCATCACCGATACTCTTACTATTCAAAACTGGAGCACCTTTACCACGTAATCTAAATGTTGTTCCTGTCTGAGTACCACTTGGGATATTCAATTCTACAGGTCCATGTACAGTATTAACTTTGATTTTATCGCCTAATGTAGCTTGTGGGAAACTGATGTTGACTGATGCATAAATTGTTGATCCGTCACGTCTAAACTCCTTGCTTGGAGCAACGTGAAAGACGATGTACAAATCACCATAAGGTCCACCGTTAGTTCCGGCTTCACCTTGGCCATCCAAACGCATTTGTTGTCCATCTTCTACACCAGCTGGTACAGTAACCTTAAGTTCATGCTTCTCATTGATCTTACCTGAACCATGACATGTAGGGCACTTTTCTTTAATTTCCTTACCGGTACCATTGCAGACATCACAAACAACTCTTGTACGCATACGGCCAAGTGGAGTTTGGCGATCAACTTCAACATAACCTGAACCATGACACTTCGAACATGTTTCTGGATGAGTTCCGGGTTTAGCACCTGAACCATCACAAGTTGAACATTCTTCTTCACGGTTATAGGAAATATTAGTTTTCTTACCAAAAACTCCTTCTTCAAAAGTTAGATCCATTCGATACTGAAGATCGGAACCTTGTCTGGGAGCGTTAGGATTTTGACGAGCGGCACCGCCGCCACCAAAGAATTGACTAAAGATATCTTCGAAGCCACCGAACTGATCAGAACCAGCTCCGCCTCCGAAGCCGCCAAATCCACCTTGTCCACCATTCATGCCGGCAGAACCATATTGATCATATTGTGCACGTTTTTGCGGATCTTTTAATATTTCGTAGGCTGCATTTACTTCCTTAAATTTCTCTTCAGCATCAGGAGCTTTGTTCAAGTCCGGATGATACTTCTTAGAAAGTTTACGGAATGCCTTTCTTATATCGTCATCAGAAGCGTTTTTGTCAACGCCAAGTACGTCATATGGATTTTTATCTGCCATTAAATCACCTTTATGTAACAGGACAAAATCGTCCTATTTCTTTTTAACGCTCAAAAGAGCAGTTATTGTTATCACTATACCATTAAGGTTTTAGTAATTAAACCACTGCTCTTTATCACAATTATTTCTTATCTTTATCAGGATCTACTTCTGAAAAGTCGCCATCAACAGTATTGTCGTCGCCTGACTTCTTATCATCAGTTGAGCCTGTACCAGTAGCACCTTCGCCACCAGCTTGTTGTTGTGCTTGTTGAGCTTGTTGATAAAGTTTTACAGAAAGATCTTGAACGATCTTGTTCAAATCGTCACGTTTCTTCTTCATATCTTCAAGATCACCAGAGTCTTGAGCCTTCTTCAAAGCATCACGAGCATCTTGAGCTTTCTTGATTTCATCATCAGAAACTTTGCCTTTAACGTCTTTTAAAGTCTTATCTGTTGCAAACAATGTTTGTTCAACATCATTCTTAACATCAACCTCTTCCTTACGTTTGTTATCTTCCTCTTCGTGTTCCTTAGCTTCCTTCATCATCTTATCAATTTCTTCATCACTTAAACCGGATGAACTCTTGATAGTGATCTTTTGTTCCTTGTTAGTACCCATATCTTTAGCAGAAACATTTACGATACCGTTCTTATCAATATCAAATGTAACTTGGATTTGAGGTACTCCACGAGGTGCAGCAGGAATATCTGTCAATTGGAAACGACCCAAAGTCTTATTATCAGCAGCCATTGAACGTTCGCCTTGAAGAACATGGATATCAACAGCACTTTGGTTATCAGCAGCAGTTGAAAATACTTGTGATTTACTTGTTGGAATAGTTGTATTTCTATCAATCAACTTAGTAAATACTCCACCCATTGTTTCAATACCTAATGACAATGGTGTAACATCAAGCAAAACAACGTCCTTAACATCACCAGAGATAACACCACCTTGAATAGCAGCACCAAGAGCTACGGCTTCATCAGGGTTAATTGAGTGATCTGGGGCTTTGCCAGTCCACTTAGCAACAGCATCTTGAACAGCAGGAATACGTGTTGAACCACCATTTAAGATAACTTTGTCAATATCAGAATTTGTTAAATTAGCATCTTTCAAAGCGTTGTCAACTGGGATCTTTGTTCTTTCAACAAGATCGGCTGTCAATTCATCAAATTTAGCACGTGTCAATGTTTCTTCCAAGTGAAGAGGACCATTAGCACCAGATGAAATAAATGGAAGACTAATTGATGTTTGAGCAACACCTGATAAGTCTTTCTTAGCTTTTTCAGCAGCATCCTTTAATCTTTGAAGGGCCATCTTGTCTTGTGACAAATCAACGCCATTCTTAGCCTTAAATTGTTCTACTAACCAGTCGATGATCTTTTGATCAAAATCATCACCACCAAGATGTGTATCACCATTTGTTGAAAGTACTTCGAAGACACCGTCACCTAATTGAAGAACAGAAACATCAAATGTACCACCACCAAGGTCATAAACAAGGATCTTTTCATCACCCTTATCATTATCAAGACCATAAGCAAGTGCTGAAGCTGTTGGTTCGTTAACGATACGTTGAACGTTTAAACCAGCAATCTTACCAGCATCTTTAGTAGCTTGTCTTTGTGAATCATTGAAGTATGCAGGAACTGTAACAACGGCATCTGTAACTTCTTCACCTAAGTAATCTTCAGAAAACTTCTTAATATGTTGCAAAATGAAAGCTGAAATTTCTTGTGGTGTATATGATTTGCCGGCTACATTAACCTTGTAACCTGCTTCACCCATGTGACGCTTAATTGATGAAACTGTATCAGGGTTTGTAATTGCTTGTCTCTTAGCAACTTCACCAACTTGAATTTCACCATCTTTGAAAGCAACAACTGAAGGAGTTGTTCTTGCACCTTCTGGATTAGTAATAATCTTTGGAGAGCCACCTTCAAGAACGGCTACAGCAGAGTTTGTAGTACCTAAATCAATACCAATAACTTTAGACATAAACCTAAACCTCTTTTTTTAATTTTTAATTTATTATTTACTTTTTTATTGAGCAACAACAACCATTGCTGGACGAAGAACACGATCTTCTAACTTATAACCCTTTTGCAATACTTGAACTACTGTATCTTTTTCATGCTTATCATCAGCAGGTACAGTTTGAACGGCTTGACTAAAAGTTGGATCAAACTTTTCACCAACATTATCAATTGCAGTTACATGATTATTTTCTAACGCCTTTACCATGTGCTGTTGAACCATCTCAATACCCTTTTTCAGTTGTTTGCTAGCATCATCGTCAGCTTCAACACTCAAGGCACGTTCAAGATTATCTATTACGGGTAGAATCTCAGTTGCTAATTTTTGACCATCGTATTTAAGAATACCGGCTACTTCTTTACTATGACGTTTATTCATATTTTGAAGCTCAGCTTGTGTTCTCAAAAGATTGTCAGAAATTTCTTCGTTCTTAGCTTTCAGATCCTTGATTTCTTGATCTTTGGGATCAATCTTAGCATCCTTTTTAGCTGATTTTTCATCAGCATTCTTATCAGTCTTTTGAGCTGCCTCTTTAGCAGTCTTCAAATCTTGATCTTTTTCTTTATCTGCCATTACTTCCTCCTAAATTTCAAGAATCATCATACCTTGAATAATAATCAATCAGTCTTTTTGCCAATTCAACTCTGAACTCACCTAACAAACCAATCAATTGTGAATAATGCATTGTCGTTGGACCAAGTAAGGCAATAACGCCCTTACCATGATGTCCTATGTCATAATTAGCAGTAATAATACTGTAATTCTTTAATGCATCCGTTCCAAGTTCACTACCCAATCGAACTTTGATGTCATCATCGGTAATGCTTGGATCAATTAATTTTCTCAAATCAGTACTCTGGTTGATTATTGAAAATAATGATTGTACTTGTGATAAATCATTATTATTAGCATAATTCAAAAGATTCAATTGACCGTCGACGTAATACTTCTCGGAACTAGCTTTTTTAAATAGCTGATCCATCATATCTAACAAACCATCGGTTGAATACATATATTCGGAAAGAATTGCTGGCACATCGCTATGCAACATCTTAATAACCCTTGGTAAAGGTTGTCCGACTAATTTATCATTTACAATATTTACAATTTTTTCAATCATAGAAGTATCAAAATCATCGTCGACTGTATAAATATTATTCTCGACATTATTATCACTAGTGACAATAATTGCCATAAGTTGATGCGAGTTCAGAGGGACAATTCTAAATCCAGTCAATAAAATTGAATTGCTCTCAGGACCCAAAGTGATTGCTGTGTAACTTGTTAAATGAGATAAAATTTTGGCTGACTGTTCGATAATATCATCAATCTGATGATAAGTTTTACCGAAATCATCATCAATTCTTTGTGCAATATCTTGTGGCACACTAGTTGGTTGTACCAGATGATCAAGATAATAACGATATCCCATTGCTGAAGGAATTCTACCCGAAGAAAGATGAGTTTTTTCAAGGTAACCAACTTCTTCAAGCATTGCCATTTCATTTCTGATTGTCGCAGAACTTACATGAAAAGGTAGTTCATTCATCAATGTCTTCGAACCAACCGGCTGGCCGGTATCTGTAAATATGCGCACGACTTCTCTCAAGATTGCATCTTGACGTTGTGATAGCATTATACCGTCCTCCTTTTTAGCACTATTCATACCTGAGTGCTAACAATGTAAAATATAACAATCTATCCTATTAGTGTCAAGTATGCACGCTCATTTTTTGAAATTATTTCTATAATTTTCAAATATCTTTTACTTATAAAAAATACGCACTTGAATATGTCCTAAAACAAACATAATTCAGTACGTATTTAATTATTTCAAAGCTAATAAGGAGTTTTCCTTATCTAGCTTTAACTGTTTGACTAACCCATCTGCATCATCAAATTTAACTTCGCCACGCAAATATTTTACCCATTCTAATTGCACCTTTTGACCATAAATATCCTGATCAAAGTCAAAGATATTGGTTTCAATTGTTACACCAGTATTCTCTTTGAAGGTGACATTGTAACCAACTGATGTCATTGCTTTGTACCACTTATTTCCAACCTTAATTCTAGTTGCATAGACGCCAATTGAAGGAATTAATTGATTGCCATCAACTGATAGATTTGCCGTCGGATATCCCAAAGTACGTCCACGTTGCAATCCATGAATAACTACGCCTTGATTTTGATAAATATAGCCTAAAAATTTATTGGCCTCTTCAATCTTTCCGTGAGTAATAAAATCTTTAATCGCTGATGAACCGATTTTTTGATCGTCAATAATTTGTTCAGGAACCATCACTGTTGTAAATTGTTCCCGAGAATAATTGGGTAAAGTTGCCATATTAGCGATATCTTTTTTCCCATAAGTATAGTCAAAACCAGCCACGACATATTTGGCTTGCAAATTAATCATGTACTGGTCGACAAATTCTTGTGGTTTAAGTTTAGCGAATGAATCACTGAATTCTACAAAATAAAGATAATCAATTCCTAAAGCCTCTAATAATTCAGCCTTACGTTCATTGGTTGATAAATATTTAAAATCTTCCTCATGTTGATAAACCGTCCGTGGCGAACGATCAAAAGTTAGCAAGACTGACTTTAAATTATGCTTTTTGGCCAAATTCACGCCCGTCTTAATTACTTTTTGATGCCCCAAATGAACGCCGTCAAAGAAACCCATGATTAAAACTGTATCAGTCTGTGGTCGTTGTTCATTGAGTAGCGGATGCTTTACATTTATAATCTGCATTTTTACTCTCTTCTACTTATTATTCAATAACATTAAATCAGGAATCCACATATCTCTTACCTTATCATACTTGTAAAGTGCCTTCGTGGTCCCTGAACGCATTACTCGTAGCAGTTTAGTTTTATCGGCTATAGGTAAATCTAAGAAACCACCGTGAAAAACTCGTACTTCCCATTCTTCGTCAGTCAATTCATGAGCTGGAACATCTTTCAACACATCATCGATTGATTTCAAAAAACTCAAATCATTTTGATCTAACATCGTTTCAATTTGACCAATCGTAAAGGTTTCTCCGATAGCAAAGCCTGCACTTTTCACACGAGTTAATTGCGACATAAAAGCTGGTAGATCTAACATTCTGCCAAATTCCACTGCCAACGTTCTAACATAAGTTCCCTTTGAACATTTGACATGAAAGCGAATTGTCTGATAGCCAGTTGCTTCATCAAACACTGGCTCACCTAAGATATGAAAATCATAAATATGAATAGTTCGTTCAGGACGTTCTACCTCAATCCCAGCACGAGCATATTCATATAGCTTTTTACCATTGACCCTAACTGCCGAAAACATAGGGGGAATTTGAGTAATATCACCTGTCATTTGTTGAAAGACTTGATTCAAATCTTCAACAGCAATCGGTTGACTTAGCTTCTTTTCTTCAACAGTATCCCCCTCGCAATCTTCGGTCGTTGTAGATCTGCCTAATGTGATCTCACCCTCATACTCTTTAGGAGAGCCTGTAAGAGTGTTTACTAACTTAGTAGCTTGTCCCACACAGATGGGTAAAACTCCGTCTACCAATGGGTCTAATGTCCCTGTGTGGCCAATTTTTCTAGTATGTAACACTTTTCTTAATTTATAAACATAATCTGAACTAGTTTGTCCAATTTCTTTATTTAATGGAATTACTCCGTCCATAATAATCTCCGTCTCATCATAATATCATCAATAATTTTACTAGTCTTCTTAAACAAGATAAAGATATACTTCGGTAAAATATTGAATTACTTCAATCCTAAAAAAGAACCATAAAATCCCTTTGATGATGGATTTCATGGCTCTTTAAATTTTTCGACTTATTAACGATTGGCTTCATCTTGATGTAGCTTAGCAATCAATTTATCAATCTTTTCGCCATAGCGAACTGATTGATCTTGCTTAAATTCCAATTCAGGCACTTTATATAAAGTTAATTTTTGTCCTAATTCTCGGCGAATAAGGCCAGTTGCCTTATCTAAACCATCTTGTGTCTTCTCAGCATCACTAGCTTTTTCAGATAAAATGCTGTAGTAAATCGTTGCTTGTTGTAAATCGCCTGTCATTTCAACACCTGTTACAGTGACACCTTGTACTCTAGGGTCACGAACACGTTTTAAAAGAATTTCATTAACTTCTTTTTGAATTTCTTGTTCAACACGACCAATACGATGTTTTACCATGTTGTACCTCCATTGTTAATCCCATTATTTTTAAAAACTATTTCTAGTTTTACTTGCTATCTTTTTATTCATCACTGTTTGATTATATCACATCTGTCTTTAAATCTATTTATTCAAAAGCCGGTTTTATCTAGGTAATTATTGAAATAATAAAATGCGATAAAAAAAAATAAAGCCATATGTTTTTTTCAAACACCATGACTTTATTTTTTGCTTTATTTAACTGGAACTTCTTCCATAATGTAAGCTTCGACTTCATCGCCAATCTTAATATCGTTGTAGTTTTCGATTGTGATACCACATTCGAATCCTGAACCAACTTCCTTAACATCGTCTTTGAATCGTTTAAGCGAAGCAAGCTTACCTTCGGTGATAACAATACCATCTCTAATAAGTCTTACGCCACTATCACGTTGAATCTTACCACTGTTGACGTAGCATCCGGCAATTGTACCAATCTTAGAAACATTGTATGTTTCACGGACAGTTAAGTTACCAATAACTTTTTCTTGATATACTGGTTCGAGCATACCCTTCATAGCTGATTCTACTTCATCAATAGCCTTGTAAATAACTCTATGTAGACGAATATCAACATTTTCATCTTTAGCTTGAATCTTAGCTTGAGCTGTTGGACGTACATTAAATCCAATAATGATAGCATTACTTGCTGCAGCAAGGTTAACATCACTTTCAGTAATAGCACCAACGGCTTGATGAATAATATTTACACGTACGCCTTCAACATCGATCTTCTTCAAACTTCCGGCAATGGCTTCAGCAGAACCTTGAACATCGGCCTTAATAATAACGTCGACTTGTTTAAGTTCTCCTTCTTTCATTGTTTCGAATAAGTTATCAAGCGTTACAGGGTTAGTATTTTGACGTTCCTTTTGAAGGGCACGACTAGCACGCTCCTCACCGGCTGCACGGGCTGTCTTTTCATCATTGAAGACAACGAATTTATCAGCAGATTCAGGAACATCGTTTAGACCTGTAACTTCGACTGGTTCTGAAGGTAGAGCATTTTCAATTTCTTTACCAGTATAATTTGTCATTGTTCTGACACGACCGAAGGTGTTACCAACAACAATTGGATCACCAACGTGCAATGTACCTTGTTGTACCAATAGTGATGCAACAGGTCCACGGCCCTTATCCAACTTAGCTTCAATAACAGTACCAATAGCTTTTTGCTTAGGATTTGCTTTCAATTCCAAAACATCAGCTTCTAGTAAAATCATTTCCAACAATTCATCGATGTTTGTACCGACTTTAGCAGAAATATTAACAAAGATAGTGTCCCCACCATAACTTTCAGGAACAAGATCATACTTCATCAATTCTTCTGTTACGTGTTGTGGATTAGCACCCGGCTTATCGATCTTATTGATAGCTACAATGATAGGGTCATTTGCGGCCTTAGCATGGTTAATAGCTTCAATAGTTTGTGGCATAACACCATCATCAGCTGCAACAACTAGTATAACGATATCAGTAATATCAGCACCACGAGCACGCATATTTGTAAAGGCAGCATGTCCTGGAGTATCCAAGAATGTAATTAAACGATCCTTTAGACGTACTTGATAAGCACCAATATGTTGTGTAATACCACCAGCTTCACCGGCAGTAACATGAGTATGTCTCAAGTGGTCAAGCAAGGTTGTCTTACCATGATCAACGTGTCCCATGATAGTTACAACTGGTGGACGTGTAACAAGATTTTCAGTTGTATTAACTTCGGCATCAAAGTACTTGTCAATATCGGCAACATCTTCTTGAACCTTTTCTTCCGCCTTAATACCATAATCTTCGGCTAACAATTCAATAGTATCTTTATCCAATGACTTGTTTTGGTTGATCATAATACCAAGCATAAACAACTTCTTAACAATTTCAGCTGGTTCTCTATGAATCAACTTACCAACATCTTGAGCATTCATACCCACTGTATAAACCAGTGTTTCTGGCAATGGACGATCTTTTCTTTGTGGCATTGGCTTTCTAGGTTCGGTACGTTGACGTTGTTGACGTTTACGTTCCTTCTTCTTCTTACGACTACCAAATGGATTAGCAAGATTAGTTCTATGACCAAAGTCACGATTATTATTCGTTGGTTTTGACTTCTTGTATTCTGGCTTTGGAATATTTGTATTAGCTACAGTTGACTTTGGAGTTTCCTTAGCCTTAGCAGCTGTATTATTAGGTCTATTTTGGTTATTGTTACGGTTGTTATTAGTATTGCTATTGCGGTTATTAGAATTATGGTTGTTGTTATTGTTTCTATTAAAGCGGTTTTGGTTTTCACTAGTGTTGCTACCATTACCGTTAGGACGGTGATTATTATTTCTACGAGTACTATCACTATTATTGTGATTATTAGGACGACTGTTATTATTTCTAGTTGGATGACTAGGAATATGGCTAGCATCTTGAATATTTGTCTTAAATTGATCTAGATACTTGTTACCAGCACTTTGTCTTGGACGTGGTGCTTGACCTTGTACTGTAGAATGATCACGTCGATTATTGTTGTTACGATTACGGTTATCACGATTTTGTGGATTACGATTATTCGTACGGTTGTTATTAGTACGATTGTTGTTATCACGAGATTGTGAATTACGGTTATCGTTTCTATTGTTGCTTGGTCTGTTATTACTATTATTTCTATTAGCATTTGTAGTATTAGCAGAATTACCATTGGTATTGGCTGTATTGCCATTAGTATTTGGACGATGGTAGTTATTATTGCTGTTTGGACGATTACTGTTGGATGTGTGATTGTTGTTGCGATGGTCAAAATGACCCTTACCCTTATTAGCATCTCTTCTTACAGCAGTAATCTTAATCTTAGTTTTATGATCGCCTGAATTATGATTACTACCTTCGTGCTTTTCACCAGAGTTAGCTGATACAGACTTATGTTGTGGAGCTGGCTTAGTTGCTGGTTTTGCAGCAGGCTTGCCACCGTTTAAGCTACCCACAATTTTTTTCTCTGTTGTTTCATCTACTGATGACATATGGTTCTTAACATCAATACCTAATTTTGCGGCGGCATCGAGTACTACTTGATTCTCAACACTATTTTCTTTTGCAATAGTATAAATTCTTTTTTTGACCATCCTATCACTCTCCTTAATTGTCCATAATTTCTTTTAACCTTTTAGCAAATCCGAGATCTGTTATTCCCATAACTTTTCTGTCTTTTCCAATAGCCGTTTTTAATTCACCACTACTTACCGTATCTACCACAGGTACATTATAATAACTTGCTTTATTGTGCAAATCTTTTTTTGTCCGGGGACTACAGTCAGAAGCCATAATTACTAATTTAACTTCACCATTACGAATACCGTTAATAGTTAATTCAGTTCCACTAATAATCTTTCCAGCTCTAACTGCAATACCTAAAAAATTTAAAAAATTTTTCATTAGTGTTTCTTTCCTAAATCTCCGAAAAGATCCATTCGTGCTTTTTGATGATCGACAAAGTTAAACAATTCATCATAAAAGTCTGCTGGTACTGAATGCGAAAATACTTTTTCCAAAGACTTCTTTGCTTTCGCATCTTTAACGGCTGCTGGTTCTAGACCCACATAAGCACCGCGTCCAGGTTTCTTTCCGGTAGGATCGATTGAAATATTGCCTTCTTTATCTTTGACAATTCTTACCATTTCCCTTTTGGGATACATCTTATCTGTCAAAATATCTTTACGCATTGGTATCTTACGAGTTGCCAAATCCATCACCCCTTTTATTCTTCTGTATCAGTTGAATCTACATCCTCAGAATCATCGTTAGCTTCATCAGAATTATCGACTGCTGGATTTTGAGCATCATCTGCATTAGCAGCATTCTCGCGAGTCTTCGCAATATCGATCTTACCACTCTCAATGTCATTTATATCAACATCTTGATCGTTATCATCGACAAATTCGACTTGTGACTCAGGCTTGATATCAATCTTATAGCCAGTTAGCTTAGCAGCTAAACGAGCATTTTGACCCTTTTTACCAATAGCCAATGACAAGTGATAGTCAGGAACAATAACAATACATTGTTTCTTATCATTTTCATCGAATTGAACTGCAATAACTTCTGCTGGATTCAAAGCATTAGCAATGAAATCAACTGGATCATCAACATAAGGCACAACGTCAATATTTTCACCATTTAATTCATCAACAACTGCTTGTACACGTGCACCCTTGGGTCCGACACAAGTTCCAACTGGGTCAACATCAGGATTATCTGACTTAACCGCAATCTTAGTTCTATCTCCAGCTTCACGAGCAATTGAAACAATTTCAACAGTTCCATCATATATTTCAGGAACTTCTTGTTCAAATAAACGTTTAACTAAACCTGGATCAGTTCTAGAAACAAATACTTGTGGACCCTTTGTGGCATTTTCAACCTTAGTAACGTAAACTCGAACTCTATCTCGTGAATTATAAGTTTCACCAGGCATTTGATCAGATTTTGGCATAACTGTTTCAATACGTCCATAAGTAATATAAACATATCTACTATCGCTACGTTCAACTGTACCTTGAATAATTTCATGTTCATACTGACTATATTCATTATAAATGATATCACGCTCAGCTTCACGAACACGTTGCATAATAACTTGTTTGGCAGTTTGAGCAGCAATTCGACCAAAATCCTTTGGAGTTACTTCTTCTTTGATGTGATCGCCAATCTCGTAGCCTTTACTCTTCTTTTGAGCATCTTCCAAACTTACTTCTAAACGGTCATCAGCAACATCTTCAACTACTTCTTTAACCGCATAAACATGTATATTACCCTTCTTAGCATCGAATTCAACATCAACGTTTTGGGCTTGGTTGTAATTTCTCTTATAAGCAGCTACCAAAGCAGCTTCCAATGATTCAATCACATATTCTTTTTTAATTCCCTTTTCGCTTTCAAGTGCATCAAGGGCCTCAACCATTTCTTTACTCATGATTTTCTCCTTAGAATTCGATTGCAAGTCGAATCTTAGCGATGTTGTCTCGACTAATTTCTACTTGTTTTTTTAAATTCTTAACTTTAACGATCAAAGTTATCTTAGTATCCGTTACTTCAGTTAATGTTCCTTCAAAAGCTTTTTGACCATCTTGTTTTTGATAAAGAGAAGCATGAACATAATCATCCACGTAATCAGAAAGACTTTCATCATTCTTTAATGGACGTTCTGCACCTGGAGATGAAACTTCCAAATAATATGCTGGTTCAATTGGATTCAATTCATCCAACTTCTCACCGTACTCCTCACTAATAAGGGCACAATCATCAATACTGATTCCACCCTTTTTATCAGCGTAAACACGTAAATACCAGTCTCCACGTTCATGTACGAATTCTAAATCAACCAGAAAGAAATCATGTTTATCTAAAACTGGTTGTAAAATGGCTTTTAATTCTTCAACTTTTGTATCCAAGGACATTCCTCCAAAGTAATTGGCAATAAAAAGAGTGAGCATTCCTGCTCACTCATTAATCAATAATTAACTAGTAGTTAATTTAACATATATTAACTATTAAAGCAACTTATAAAGCTATGCCTAAAATAATGATAACTGATTTTCGTCTGGCATACCATCTAAAGCATGATTTTCAGTCATATATTCAATAACTGTTTTTGAAACTTTTCCTCGCGTACTTAGATCCTGCTTAGATAAGAAAGGTTGTTCCTCACGAGCAGCAATAATTTGTTTAGCAACGTTATCGCCCAAACCAGGAATAGCATTAAAAGGAGCTAATAATGTTTTATCATCAATAATTTTAAATTCAAAAGCGTCTGACTTTTCAATATCAACCATTTTGATCTTAAAACCACGTTCCAAACATTCATTAGCTAATTCCAAAACAGTTAATAAGTTCTTTTCTTTAGTTGACGCATCCATTCCCTTATCATTAATAGCCTTCATTGCTGCCTTAACAGCATCTTTACCTGTTGTCATTGCAACAAGATCAAAGTCATCTGCACGTACAGTAAAGTAAGCACTGTAATAATAAAGTGGATAGTGAACTTTAAAGTAAGCAATTCTTAACGCCATAATGATGTAAGCTGTCGCATGAGCTCGAGGAAACATATACTTGATCTTTAAACAAGAATCAATATACCAATCAGGCACGTCAGCATCTTTCATCGCTTGTTTCCAGTCATCAGGGATACCACGTCCTTTACGAACATGTTCCATAATTTGGAAGGCCATCTGTGAATCCATACCATAGTGAATCAAATCCATCATAATATTATCACGACAACCAATAACTTCCTTCAAAGTAACAATACCCTTGTCAATCAACTCTTCAGCATTTCCCAACCATACATCGGTACCATGAGAAAGTCCTGAAATCTGTAGTAATTCGGCAAAAGTAGTTGGATGAGTTTTTTCAAGCATTCCACGAACAAAACGGGTACCGAATTCTGGCACACCCAAGGTCCCAGTTTTAGAAAAGATCTGTTCAGGAGTTACATCCAACGAATCAGTTCCCCTGAATAACTCCATAACACCAGGATCTTTAACAGGTAAAGTTTTAGGATCGATCCCTGACAAATCTTGAAGCATACGAATCATCGTCGGATCATCATGTCCCAAAATATCCAGTTTTAGGATATTATCATGAATTGAATGAAAATCAAAGTGAGTTGTCTTCCACAAAGCACTTTGATCATCAGCTGGGTATTGAATTGGCGTAAAGTCAAAAATATCCATATAATCAGGTACAACAATAATACCAGCCGGATGTTGACCAGTTGTTCTTTTAACACCAGTCGATCCCATTGCTAAACGCTCTACTTCAACGTTACGCAAATTTTTTCCAGTTAATTCTTCATAATTCTTAACGTAACCAAAAGCCGTTCTATCAGCGATAGTTCCAATCGTACCAGCTCTAAATACATGATCCTCACCAAAAAGGACTTTAGTGTAATTATGAGCTACTGGTTGATAATCACCAGAGAAATTCAAATCAATATCAGGTACTTTATCACCCTTAAATCCTAAGAAAGTTTCAAAGGGAATATCTTGACCATCTTTTTTCAACTCAGTTCCACATTTAGGACATTCTTTGTCAGGTAAATCATAGCCAGAACCAACTTCACCTTTAGTAAAGAATTCTGAATACTTACACTTAGGACAACGGTAATGTGGAGGCAAAGGATTAACTTCAGTAATTCCAGTCATAGTAGCAACGAAACTGGAACCAACTGAACCACGGGAACCAACCAAATATCCATCTTTATTAGATTTATAAACCAAACGTTGGGCAATCAAGTAAATAACCGAGAATCCATTACCAATAATACTTTTTAGTTCTCGATCCATTCGTTTTTGAACCAACTCTGGTAAAGGATCACCATAAAGCTCATGTGCTTTATTCATCGTTAAATTTTGAATTTCATCTTCGGCGCCCTCCATTTTTGGAGTATAAAGTCGATCTTTGACCGGAGACATCTCATCGATAGAATCCATAATTTTTTTAGGATTATCAACAATAATTTCTTGTTCAGTTGCTTGATCTAAATAATTAAATTCATCAAACATCTCATTAGTTGTTCTAAATTGCACATCAGGCAACTCAGGTCTTCTAGCTAAAGCATTACTCTTGACGGCTTTAATTACAATATCTCGATAAACTTTATCGTGTGGATCGAGATAATGAACATCCCCAGTTGCGACAACTGGCTTTTTGAGTTCTTTACCTAATTTGACAATATTCTTCAAAATTTCTTTTAAAGCATCTTCATCTTTAATAATTTTGATATCAATTAAATGTTGATAAAGCGATCGTGGCATAACTTCTAAGTAATCATAATATTGGGCTAACTCACGCGTATCATCATAGCCCTTTTGCATCATACTAGTGAAAACTTCACCGTTCTCACACGCGGATCCAACAATGATTCCTTCACGATATTTGTTCAATAAACGTCTTGGAACACGTGCAGTTCGATAATAATACTGTGTCATTGAATATGAAACAATCTTAAACATATTCTTCAAACCGGCTTGAGTTTTAGCTATTAAAATAGCATGACTTGGACGAGCTTGTTTGTACGCTTCTTCGCCACCAATATTGTCATTCAACTGCTCAACGTTATCAGTTCCAAACTTATCTTCCAATTCGTCGAACAGCTTGTACATCAAATAACCAGTTGTTTCCGCATCGGAATCAGCTCTATGGTGATGCTCTAAGACGATATTGTACCGTTTGGCTAAAGAGTCTAACTTATGATTCCGATACTCTGAATGCAATGTCCGAGACATTTCCAAAGTATCAATCACAGGCATTGACAATCTCTCTCGTCCCATTCTCGTTAAAGCAGCATTCATAAAGCCCATATCAAAGGTAACATTATGACCAACTAGGATATCATCACTAATGAAATTCATAAAATCACTGATAACAACTGATTCATCAGGTGCATCTTTTACCATCTCATCTGTAATACTTGTCAAATTAGTCGTTACTTCAGAAAGTGGATGACCCGGATTAATGAATTTATCATAGCGTTCAATAACTTCGCCATCTTTCATCTTGGTAGCACCAATTTCAATAATCGAATCATAAACAGCTGACAAACCAGTAGTTTCTGTATCAAAAATTACATATTCAGCACCTTTAAGCTTTTGATCACGCAAATTATAGGCAATTGGATTACCTTCATCTACTAAATCAATTTCAACGCCATAAGCAATTTTAACGCCAAACTTCTTACCAGCATTATAAGCTTCCGGAAAAGCCTGTAAAGCATGGTGATCAGTAATAGCAATTCCGCTTTGACCCCAATCGCTTGCTCTTTTGATTAGATCAGTTGCACTCGGAATAGCATCCATTTGACTCATATTTGTATGAGCATGCAATTCAATTCGTTTATTGTCATCCTCAGCGGTATCTTGACGTGATTCATGTTTTATAACATTGATATCTTGAGCCATAATAACCAATTCTCTAGAGAAATTATCCTCTTGAACACTACCACGAACTCTAATCCAAGCACCCTTATCTAAAGAATTAAAGAAGTTCTCGTCATCTTCACCATTAGAAAATTTCTTAATGCTAAATGATGACGTGTAATCAGTAACTTTCAAAATCAAAAGTGAGCGACCAGATTTTAATTTCCGCACATCAATATCAAAGACATAGCCTTCAACAACCTTGTTACGCTCTTCTTCTACAATATCAGCCATTTGAGTAATCTCTTGATCATTAGGAATTTTGCGTCCAACTTTAGATACATTACCTACAGGCTTAGCTGCTTTTTTCTCACTAACTTCTTTGGCTTTAGCTTGGAATTGTTTGTCTTTTTCAGCATTAGCAGCCTTCATAGCTGCTTCTTTTTCCTGAGACTTATTTTCATCAATATTCGTACGAATCTTAAAATCAGGAAAGCCTAAACTGCTGTATTCCGATTGCAAGCCATTAATAATTTTTCCATCGACAAAATCAGCCATAAATCCATTAGAAACATCTAAAAAAGTTTGTCCGTTTTCCATTCGAGGTGGTGTTTGACTAATCTTATCTAAAACCATTGGCGAATCAATCGTGCAATCATTTAAAACATAATTCCAATATTCTTTAATATCTTTTTCTCTTAATTCAGCATTAGTCGTTTTGATTTCAAAATTGACTTGTGCAATTCCCTCAAAACTAGCTTGTAATGCTTTCACAAAGGTTAGAAATTCATTAAATGGTAAAACATCTTTGAACTCAAAATAAAAAGTCCAGCGTTTACTGTTCTTATGAACTTCCAACTTATTCAACTTACCATCAACAAATGAATCATTAGAATTCAATAATTTATCTAATTTAATTTGCTTAACTAGTATTTCAAAAAGTTGTTTTGTATCTGACATATTCTACCCTTCAAAAATAAAAAAAGGCCTAAGCCTCATTATTGATTTCTTCTTTTAAATTTGTTTTAAGTTAACTAATTATACATTTTATCAAAAGATATAATTATTGCCAAAACTCTGCTCTTTCAAAACAATTTTCAAAGAAACCTATTACTGATTCTTAAGCAATATTTTTACTGAATTTACTAATTCATCTTTACTTACTTCGATTGTTTCGCCTGTGCTTCTAATCTTTAGTTCTACAATCTCATCTGCTGCTTTTTTACCAACTGTAATTCTAATTGGAATACCAATTAAATCCGAATCAGCGAATTTAACACCAGGACGTTCTTTACGATCATCAAGCAAAACTTCATAACCTTCGTCTTGAAGCAATTCAACGATTTCGTCGCTAAGTTTTCCTTGAACATCATTATTATATTTGATTGGGACAACATGTACTTGGTATGGAGCTAAACTTACTGGCCAAATAATACCATTTTCATCGCTATGCTGTTCAACAATAGCAGTCAATAATCTAGAGATACCAATACCATAGCTACCCATGATCAATGGATTTGATTTACCATTTTCATCTAAGAAATTGGCACCTAAAGCTTTAGAAAATTTTGTACCCAATTTGAAGATATGTCCTATTTCAATTCCACGTGTAAATTTAATCTTTCCATGTCCATCAGGTGATGTTTCACCTTCTTTAATAATACGGAAATCTCTAAATTCAGGCATTTCATCTGTTATATCTTCAAAATTAGCGTTAATAAAATGATGATCCTCTTTATTAGGTCCAACAACAAAGTTAGTTAAACCAACTAAAGAACTATCATAAAGAACTTTAACGTCATCGCTCATACCTTTAGGTCCAATAAAACCAGGTACGCTGTGGAATACATCCTTAACTTCGTCAGCTGTAGCTTCTCGTAAGAAATCAGCCCCTAAATAATTCTTTAACTTAACATCATTGACATCATAATCGCCACGAATCATAACCATAACCGGTTTTTCATCAGCAATATAAGCAACTGCCTTCATAATACGAGCAGCATCAACCTTTAAGAGTTCTGCCAATGTATCAATTGTATGGACATTAGGTGTATCTACTTCTTCAAGTTCTTTTTTATCTTCTTTAGGATTTTCAGCCATTTTACTTGCAGCCATTTCTAGATTAGCTGAATATTCAGAATCATCAGAATAGGCAATGGTATCCTCACCAATATCAGCAATAGCAGAAAATTCCTTAGAATCAGTACCGCCCATGGCACCGGCATCACCGATAATTGCTCGGTAGTTCAAACCGCAAAGATCAAAAATATTGCGATAAGCTTGTTCCATTTGATTAAAAATAACATCCAACTGTTCTTTGTTAGCAGTAAATGAATAAGCATCCTTCATGATGAATTCACGGCCACGCAATAAACCATTACGAGGACGATCCTCATCACGATACTTCATTTGCATTTGATATAAAACAAGTGGCAATTTCTTGTAACTATTCAAACCTTCCTTAACAACACTAGTAAAGGTTTCCTCATGCGTAGGACCTAAAATGAAATCACGTTCATGACGATCTTTAAATTTAAAGAGGTTATCGCCATAAGTTGCATAACGACCACTTTCTTTCCAAAGATCAGCTGGCAAAATTGCAGGCATGCGCATTTCAGCAGCATCAATTTTTGTCATTTCTTTACGAACGATATTTTCAATTCTTTGAATTACTGACCAAGCTAGTGGCAAGTAAGCATAAACACCCGCAGAAACCTGTCTAATGTAACCTGCTCTCAACATCAACTGATGACTTAAAGCCTCAGCATCTGAAGGAGTTTGTTTTAATGTTGGAATATATAATTTTGATTGTTTCAAGTTCTTTTATCCCCCTATTTTATAAAGAAGCGCTGGATGTCATTCCATGTAACAGCAATCATCAATAGAACTAAGATTCCGACTCCAATTAATGTAATAACATTTTCATACTGTTCTGGAATTGGCTTTCTTCTAATTGCTTCAACAATATTTAGAAGAATTTTCCCACCATCTAAAGCAGGAATAGGTATCAAATTAACAATACCTAAGTTCATCGATAACATTGATGTAAAGAGAATTATATTGATCAAACCTGTTGAGGCTACCTTAGAAGTCATTGAATAGATTCCCACTGGTCCCGACAGCTGATTAATATTAAAGCCTCCTGAAACCATTTTTCCTAAAGCATGGAAAATGGTTAATGATGTACTCCAGCTATATGTAAATCCATATTTGATCTTACCAAGGACACTTGAATCCAATTTAGCCTTTATTCCAATCATTCCATAACTTTGACCAGAAGATTTGACCGCTTTTGGAGTCAACTTGACTTGTTTTGTCTTATTACCAGACTGTACGTTTAACGTTAATTTTTTCCCAGGATTATTTTGAATACTCTCAGTCAGACTAGTCCACGAAGTCGTTTTCTTGCCATTAACGCTTAAAATCTTATCATTTGCTTTTAAACCAGCCTTTTGGGCCACAGAATTGTTTTCAATTCCGCCCAATTGATTGGTTCCGGTTCCAACTGAACCCATCATAAAAGCAGCCAAAATAGTTGCTAAAATGGCCAAAACAAAATTATTAAATGGTCCAGCAAAATTGGTGATCATACGTTTCCATACGGAAACAGACTGCAATTGAACATCACGAGGAGCAATTTGGACTTCTGTTCCGTCTTCCTCAATGATAGTTGCATCATGATTTACGGAATACTTCTTAGTGACTGTTTCATCACCATTCTCATATCCTTCAATTACTAAATCATCTACAAGATCAGCTTTTGAGATTTGAACTGGAACCGCGTTTGCATCATAAACTTTACTTGAAGTTATTATTTTTATTACTTTGTCATTATCATTTAAAACTAAAGATGCCATTGTTCCTGGTTGAATTTCGGAATCATCTTCCTGCGCACCAGCCATACGAACATATCCACCCAAAGGCAATAGCCTCAAAGTATACGTCGTATGATTTTTCCGATACGCAACAATTTTAGGACCCATACCAACAGAAAACTCACGAACCAAAATTCCTGATTTTTTTGCAGCATAATAGTGTCCAAATTCATGAACGATTACTAAAATACCAAAAACGATTATAAATGTAATTATCGCGGTCATTTTAACCTCCACGAGCTGTTTATACTAAACCAAAAATGTGTAACAAAGGTAGCACGATCAACATGCTATCGAAACGATCTAGAATACCACCATGTCCAGGTAAAATATTTCCAGAGTCCTTCACTTTATAAAATCTCTTATAGGCTGACTCAATTAAATCACCCATTTGTCCCATAATCGAAAGAACAAAAGCAATCATCAACATAGTTGTCATCGAATACTCTTGTGGGACGAAGTACATATAAACACCAGAAAGAATTAAAGCCATAATAATTCCAGCAATAGTTCCTTCCCATGTCTTGTTAGGACTAATAGCAGGCCATAACTTATGCTTGCCAATCTTTCTACCAAAAGTATAGGCAAAGATATCAGTAGACCAAACAACGATTAAAGCATACATCAAAAGTCCCAATCCAGGCGCCGAGTTTCTAACGGCTGCCAAATAATGGAATCCAGTACCGATATAAAGCATTGAAACTACAGATACACCTACATCTTCGAAATTAAATTTGTTCTTTGTCAAAACTGTAATAATCAGTAAGATAATCGAAAAAACATAGAACAAATCAAGACGTGCGAAATTCTTTGGAAACCATCCACGGTAAAAACCATCTGGCACAACTAATGCCAAAGTACCTAAAATCGTTACCAAAAAATCAATTGAAACAATGATTCTTTTGCGCATGATATAAACTTCAAATATACCAACTACGGCTAGTGCTGCAGCAGCAACTTCTAGCCACACTCCGCCTGCTAGCAAAATGGGAATAAAGATTGCTAAAGCAATAACGGCCGTGATTATACGTTGTCTCATAATTTTCCCCCAAACTAACTAAACAGATCCAAATCGACGATCTCTTCTGTCAAATTCTTTAATATCATCAATTAAATTTTCAACTGAATATTCAGGCCAATAAGTCTTATCAAAAACCATTTCTGAATAAGCTAATTGCCACAACATAAAGTTAGAGATTCGTTCCTCGCCACTTGTTCTAATTAACAAGTCAGGATCGGCCAAATCTCCTAGTTGATTAGTTAATAACTGACCTGCAAACATTGAATCGTCGATAGTGTTTGGATCTATTGAACCATTAACAGCTTCGATTGCCAAATTTTTAGCTGCATTCACAATCTCAGCTCGACCACCGTAGTTAAAAGCAAAATTGAGAATCATTCCAGTATTATCCTTTGTGTCCTCAACAGCCTTTAAAACTACTTTTCTCGTTCTGTCAGGTAAATGGTCCGTAAAACCAGTAACCATTACTTTAATATTTTCTTTGATTAAATCTGGCATAAATGTTCCAAAGAAGTCCACTGGCAATCGCATCAAAAAACTAACTTCTTTATTTGGCCGACTCCAATTTTCTGTTGAAAAAGCATACAAGCTCAAAGCCTTAACGCCTAAATGACTAGCTGCTGTGGCAATTGTCTTGACATTATTCATGCCTTCTTTGTGCCCAGCAATGCGCGGTTGACCTTTTTTCTTAGCCCAACGACCATTACCATCCATAATGATGGCAATGTGCTTAGGAACAGATATTTCAGGATCTAGTTGTCGCTTTATATCCTCTGCCATTGAATTACCCTTCAGTAATTTCTTTTTCTTTGTCTGCAGCTAATTGATCAATCTTAGCAATAGCGTCGTCAGTTACTTTTTGAACGTCTTTTTCAAGCGTATGGAATTCATCTTCAGTAACATCGCTTGCCTTTAATTGCTTCTTCAAGTCGTCCATTGCTTCACGACGAACGTTTCTAACTGCAATACGTCCACCTTCAGCTTCTTTACCAACTTGCTTAGCAATTTCTTTTCTACGTTCACCTGTTAGTTGTGGAATAACCAAACGCACTACGTTACCGTCATTAGCAGGATTTAAGCCAAGATCAGATGAGTTAATAGCATGTTCGATGTCATCAAGAGATGATTTATCATAAGGTGTGATCATCAATACACGAGCTTCAGGAACATTGATTGAAGCTACTTGATTCAATGGAACTTCTGTTCCATAGTACATAACCTTAACATTGCTCAAAATTGAAGCATTGGCTTTACCAGCACGAATATTAGCCAATTCACGATTCAAAACATCAATCGATTTTGACATATTTTCTTTAGCTTTTGTAATAGCTTTATTTGTCATCGTTACCACCCTTTATAATTGTTCCGATATTTTCTCCTTGAACAACCTTTTTAATGTTCTCAGGCTTGTTCAAATTGAATACGATCAATGGAATATTGTTATCCATTGACAATGAAGAAGCTGTTGTATCCATAACGCCGAGATTCTTATTAATAATATCAAGTTGTGACAATTCTGAATACTTCTTAGCATTAGGATCCTTCTTAGGATCAGCTGTATAAACGCCGTCAACATTATTCTTAGCCATCAAAATTACATCAGCTTCGATTTCAGCAGCACGTAGAACAGAAGTTGTATCAGTTGAGAAGTAAGGATTACCTGTACCACCAGCAAAGATCACTACACGACCCTTTTCAAGGTGTCTAACGGCCTTTCTTCTGATATAAGGTTCAGCAACTTGACGCATTTCAATTGATGTTTGAACACGAGTTGGTACACCAATATGTTCCAATCCATCTTGTAAAGCCAATCCATTCATAACAGTTGCCATCATACCCATATAGTCAGCTTGAGCACGATCCATTCCCATCTCGGCACCTGTTTCACCACGCCAGATGTTACCACCGCCACAGACAATGGCTACTTGCACACCTAAGTCATGAACACTTTTAATTTGTTCAGCTATTTTTTTGATAACGGGAGGATTAATTCCAAATCCCTTTTCTCCGGCTAAAGCTTCACCAGAAACTTTTAAAATCACTCTTTTATACTTGATATCAGGCATAAGTACTCTCCTTTAATTTTGCTAATAAATATTTTAACATATTAGGCCTAGTAAATTTATTCTTTCTCACATTTTGATGCTGCCGTCGTCCACGAAACCACTGGAACGTGGTGGGCACAACTTGGAGCCCCTTGGCTTTGCCAAGTGTCTTCAAGATTGACCTTATTCTAAGTGGGTTCCCCACTAAGAATAATTTCACCACTGAGGGTCCACAGAGGTTTCGCTCCCGACTAGGGATTGACTTTCAGTATTATTAATTAAAACTTTAGTTTTTGAAATTCCTAATGTCATTACATTATTCAGAATACTTATACATCTAACAAACAACAAGACACTAGTCCAGAACAACAAAGAAAATTGGCTCAGTAGTGAAATTCTACTTAGCTCACGCAGTGAGGTTAGTAGAAGGCCGAGATTTGAAACAATTGTGAACTTCAATTGGTTCAAATTCGTGCCCACTACGTTCCAGCCAAATTTTCTTTGTTGTGGAGGACGGCATAGTAAGAATCAGTAAATTTATCTAATGACTATTTTTAAATAAATTTCGTAAGGTTACAACCCTTTATACAAAGAAAAGGTCGTTTAATTCAAAAATGAATTAAGCGACCTTTCTCGAAATTTTATAAATAATTAGTTATTCATTTGGTTCTTTACTTCTTCAGCAAAGTCTTCTTGTTTCTTTTCGATACCTTCGCCAACTTCAAAACGAACGAATGATACTAATTTACTATTTTTTGATTCAACGAATTGTTGAACAGTCATATCAGAATCCTTAACAAATTCTTGATCAGCCAAACTAATTTCTGACAAGTACTTGTTCAAACGACCTTCAACGATTCTTGGAATAATCTTTTCAGGTTTACCTTCAGCCTTTGTTTCTTCAGTGAAAATAGCTTTTTCATGTTCCAAAACATCTGCAGGAACTTGATCACGATCCATGTATTCAGGGTTGATAGCAGCAACGTGCATAGCAACATCCTTAGCAGCATCTTCATCAGTACCATCAAGTGTAACGATAGCACCAATTAAACCACCATTATGTAGGTATGAACCAAATACTTGTGAATCAGTCTTATCAAGAACTTTGTAACGTCTCAATGAAATCTTTTCACCAATAACAGCTGTTAAGCCTGTGATAGCATCGTTAATTGTTTGGTCACCAATCTTAAGTGCCAAAGCATCATCCATTGTTTTTGGTTCATTAGCAACAATAGCTTTACCAATTTCATTTACAAGATTGATAAACTTGTCGTTTGATGAAACAAAGTCAGTTTCTGAGTTAACTTCAATAATAGCAGCTTTGTTGCCTGAAATTTCAATATGTGTTAAACCTTCAGCAGCAATATTTCCACTCTTCTTGGCAGCTTTAGCGATACCTTTTTCGCGAAGTTCGTCGACAGCTTTTTGCATATCACCGTCAGCAGCAACCAATGCCTTTTTAGCATCCATCATACCAACACTTGTCTTATCACGTAATTCTTTAACTTGAGCAGCAGTAATCTTAGCCATTCGTAAATCCTCCAGTCGTATAAATAAAGCCATCTTACTCAGATGACTCTATTTTACGGATATTATTTTAATTATTTGTTATCTTCGTTATTGTTTTTTGCATTTGCCAAATCTTCGATAGACTTGTCATCAGCAGCATCATTATCAGCATCGTTGTCTTTGTTATCAGCAAAATCAGCATCTGTAACAGCTTCTTCACCTTGTTTACCTTCAACGATAGCATCAGCCATCTTAGATGTAATCAATCTAACGGCACGAATAGCATCATCATTTGAAGGAATGATAACATCGATAGGATCTGGATCAGTATTTGTATCAACCATAGCTACGATAGGAATGTTAAGTTTCTTAGCTTCGTTAACAGCAATGTTTTCCTTATGAGGGTCAACAATGAACATAACATCAGGGATTCTTGGCATATCTTCGATACCACCAAGGAATCTTTCCAACTTAGCTTGTTGCTTTTGTAGTAAAGCAACTTCTTTCTTAGGTAGACGATCAAAAGTACCATCTTCAGCCATTGCCTTGATGTCCTTTAATCTCTTGATACGTTTTTGGATTGTGTTCCAGTTAGTCAAAGTACCACCTAACCAACGATGGTTAACATAGTATTGACCTGCACGTGTAGCTTCTTCAGCAACAGCGTCTTGGGCTTGTTTCTTTGTACCAACGAATAAGAACACACCGTTATCACCGGCAACAGCCTTCATATAGTTGTAAGCGTCGTCGATCATACGTACTGTTTTTTGTAAATCAATGATGTAAATACCATTTCTTTGTGTAAAAATAAATGGCTTCATCTTAGGGTTCCAACGTCTTGTTTGGTGTCCAAAATGTACACCGGCTTCAAGCAATTGTTTCATAGAAATAACTGACATAAAAAAGTTCCTCCTGGTTTTTACCTCCACTTAAGTCATGTCCGATTGAAACGCGACCTGCGCACCATCAATCAAATCGTTAAGTGTGTGTATTCAATACAAGCAAATATTATAAAGTAAAATTGTCGTTAAATCAAGTAGTCCCGCCAATTTATTCCTTGATTTTCTAACAAAGCTTCTTTTTGTTGTCGACTTAACTTCTTGATAGCAATTTCACGTTTCAAAGCTGCGGATTTATCAGCTAATTCCTCGGTATACATTAATTTCACAGGACGTCTAGTTTTAGTATACTTAGCACCCTTCCCCGAATTATGTGTCGCTACTCTTTTTGCTACATCATTGCTTGTACCTGTGTAAAAAGTTCGATCATGACACAACAACATATAAACATAATACTTATTATTTTCCATTGATTATTAAATTAGCCTCTTTGCTCAATTGATGATTTTCATCATAAATTACTAAATCTGGTTCCACCTTTAGTGATGCTGTTTTAACTGTCTTAATTGCATCGATTAAAACCAAGTTGGCATCCTTTTGACTACTTGACCTCACGAATCGTAATCTTTTAGGTTGAAGTTTTTCTTGAACCATCAAACTTAATAGCTCACTCAACCGTTCAGGACGATAAACTAAAAAAGCATGTGAATTTTCTTTTAGAACTATCTTGATAGTAGAAATAATTTCTTTTAATGTCGTCTTTAACTCATGTCGAGCTATTGCCAAAACCGAATTATCTTTAATTGCTGTTTGCTCATTCACTTTAAAATAGGGCGGATTGCAAACTAATGTATCAACGGTATCATGGGCGATATACTCTTGAATATTCTTTAAATCATCATTAATTGAAAATACTTGTCCGTCTAAATTATTGTCCGAAATACTTTTTTTTGACAAGTCAGCCAGTTGCTTTTGAAGCTCTATCAAATAAATCGCAGCGTTGGTTTTAGAAGCTAATGATAAACCAATAGCTCCATTTCCTGCACATAAATCAACGACTTTGCCTTTTTTTACTGGTTTTGCAAAATTATAGAGTAAAATAGTATCAAGATTAAATGAATATAATTCTTTGTCTTGGTTGATCACTATCTTGCTATTAGAAATAATATCTTGAGAAATAATCGACATGTTGCACCTGCTTTATGGTATTTTAAATAAGTGAAATTTATTTTTGGGAGAATGATATTTTTATGTTTTATAAAGTTATTCGTGTTTTAGTAAGAGGTTTAGTATTTCTACTAAATGGGCGATATGACGTTGTAGGTAAGGAAAACTTACCTGATAAGCCATATATTTTAGTTGCTCCCCACCGTACTTGGTGGGAACCAATTTTCTTCGCCTTAGTCATAGCACCACGAGATGCTACTTTTATGGCAAAAAAAGAGCTCTTCAAGAATCCAATTTTAAGATTTATTTTAATCCATGCTCATGCCTTCCCAGTTGATCGGGCTCACCCCGGTCCTTCAGTTATTAAAACTCCGGTCAAAGCATTGAAAAAAGAAGGAAAAGTTTTGATAATGTTCCCTTCAGGGACACGTTATTCAGAACAGCTAAAAGGTGGAGCATCATTGATTGCTAAACTTTCCAAAACTCCATTAGTTCCCTTTGTTTATCAAGGACCTCTAACCTTTGGCGGCTTAATGAAGCATCAAAAGATCACTATTGGTATTGGTCCGGAAATTGACTTTGATTTTAAGGCCAAATTGGATGAAAAACAAACTCAGCAAGTTAATGATGATATGGAAAATGCTTGGAAAAATATTGATAAAGAAATTGATCCTAGTTTCGAATATATTCCACCAAAGAAGAAACATAAGTAATTATAATACACTAAAAAGTGCCATTCTGATCAAATAGTCAGAATGACACTTTTTTTATAACTTATTAAATTGAATTTTTACCAATATCGCGACGATAAAAAATATTTTCAGAATTCATTTTAGTTAACTGTTGATAAATAATTTCTTGAGCAGCAGTTAGTGTTTGAGCACTAGTCTGCATTAAATAAAGTCTTCCACCATTGCTATATAATTGCTGGTCCTCTTTACGAACACTAGCATAATTTATCGTCAATGGACAAGCCTTAAAGTCATTTATTAATCCTAGCTTTCCTTTAATCGGATTATTTGGATAGCCCTGACTAACTGCAAAAACTCCCAAGTTTAAGCCCTCATTTTGCCAAATGATTTTATCAATTTTTTTATGATTTAGAATTTTCCAAATCATCATCGATAAATCAGTTTTTAAGCGCGGTAAAACAACTTCCGTTTCAGGATCACCAAACCGAGCATTGAACTCAATCACTTTAATACCTTCTCTGGTCAAAATTAAACCTGCATAAATAATCCCAGTATATTTAATATTTTGCTGATACAATTCATGCACAAAGGGCTTAATGATTGTTTCAATAGCTGTTTGTTCTACTATCGATGAAATATTTCGAACTGGACATATGGCTCCCATACCACCTGTGTTCGGTCCTTTATCGTCATCAAAGGCTTTTTTATAATCTTGAGCCAGTGGCATTGGATAAAATCTCTTGTGATCAACAAACGCCATCAAGGAAAATTCCTCTCCTTCAAGAAATTCTTCGATCACAACCTTAGTTGTATTAAATTTATGCCCATCTAACAATTCACTGATTATTTCCAAAGCCTCATCTAGGTCTTGAACGATGTAGACTCCCTTGCCTGCCGCTAAACCATCTGCTTTAATGACTAGTGGAAAATTAGCTTTAACTGTCAAATATTCCACAGCCCTTTCCAAATCAGTAAATTCTTGATATTGGGCCGTTGGAATATTAGCATCAGCCATTAACTTTTTTGTAAACGACTTCGACCCTTCAATCTGGGCCCCTTGTTTATTAGGACCAAAAATTTTTAACTTCTTTTGTTTAAAATAATCGACAATTCCGTCTACTAAGGGTGCTTCTGGACCCACTATGGTGTAATCAATTCCATTTGTTTCCACAAATTCCGTCAGATGAAAGAATTCATTTTCTTCTATTGAAATAGTTTTTATTCCTGATAATTTCATTCCTGCATTTCCTGGGGCGCAAAAAACTGTGTTTTCAGAATTTTGCATCAAGGCTTTACAGATTGCATCTTCTCTTGCTCCAGAACCAACGACAAGTATTCTCATAAACTACCTCTCTAATGTTTGAAGTGTCTTCTGCCAGTGAAGACCATTGCAATTCCATGTTCATTTGCCATATCAATCGAATCTTGATCCTTAATAGAACCTCCTGGTTGAACAATAGCTGTGATGCCATGCTCAGCCGCATATTGAACACAATCATCCATTGGGAAGAAAGCATCAGACGCCATGATTAATGGTGTATGTTGGTCAGCTTGTTCTTCTTGTTCAATAGCAATCTTCACTGAACCAATTCGATTCATTTGACCAGCACCGATACCTAGTGTCTTATCTGTTGTAGTAATAACAATGGCATTACTCTTAACGTGTTTAACAATTTGTTGACCAAATAATAAAGCTTTCATCTCTTCAGCAGTTGGTTTCTTTTCAGTAACAACTTTAAATTCACTTAATTGATCAACCGTTGTATCTCTTTCTTGAACTAACAAACCACCCATTACTGAAACATATTCGTACTTGTCAGCATCTTTAGCTTTTGAAAAGTCCAGCGTCAAAAGTCTAATGTTTTTCTTAGCTTCTAGAATCTCCAAGGCCTCGGCAGTAAAACTAGGAGCAATTACAATCTCTAAAAATATCTTGTGCATTTCCTCAGCGATTTCTTTGGTAACTTCACGATTGACGGCAACGATTCCACCGAAAATTGACATTGTATCGGCAGTATAAGCTTTTCTCCAAGCTTTATAAATTGATTCATCATCAACACCTACGCCACATGGATTCATATGTTTCAAAGCGGCCACACATGGTTGACTAAAGTCAGAAACAATTCTTAAGGCAGCATCGGCATCTTTGATGTTGTTGAAAGAAAGTTCCTTACCATGCAATTGTTTGGCTGAAGCAATGGAGTATTCGCTTGGCATAGCACTCTTGTAGAAAGCAGCTTTTTGATGAGAATTTTCACCATATCTTAATTCTTGATGATAGTCATATCCGAGTACTTCAACGTCTGGAAATTCATCTCCATTTAAATCGGTTAAATAATGGGCAATGATACTGTCATATTCGGCTGTATGACGGAAAGCTTTAGCTGCTAAACGACGTCTTAGAGTTACATCATCTTCGTCTGATTTAATACTTTCAAGTACAGTTTCATAATCATCAGCATCAATCACTACATAAACACTCTTAAAATTCTTAGAAGCTGAACGAATCATTGAAGGACCACCGATATCAATCTGTTCAATAGCCTGTGCCGGAGTAACGTCAGTTTTAGAAATAGTTTCTTTAAAGGGATACAAGTTAACACAAACTAAATCAATAGTTTGAATATTTAATTTCTCTAAAGTTTTCATGTGTTCAGGATTATCGCGTTTAGCCAATAAACCTGCATGCACCATTGGATGAAGTGTCTTTACTCGCCCATCTAAAATTTCAGGAAATTTAGTTACCTCGTCAATTTCAGTAACTTTAACGCCATTTTCTTGTAGTTTTTTATATGTACCACCGGTTGAAATGATTTCAAAATCATTGGCAATTAATCCTTTAGCAAATTCAACTACACCTGTTTTATCTGAAACACTAATCAATGCTCTCTTCATTATTTATCTCCATTATTTTTATTTAATAGATCAAGAATTACTTGCCGATACATCTGATGTTCAGTCTGATGAACCCGGGCTTCTAAGGTAGCTTCAGTATCATTTGTTAATCGAACTACACGACACTGTTTAATAACTGGGCCTGTATCGACCCCTTCATCAATATAATGAATCGTTACTCCTGTCACAGATTCATTGGCTGCATAGGCTCGTTCAATAGCTTCCAAACCTGAATATTTAGGTAAAAGTGAGGGATGGATATTAATAATACGTCCGAGATAAGCCGACAAAAGCACTGGTGTGACAACACGCATGTAACCAGCTAATAAGATATATTCCAAATTTAAAGAACTGAGCTTTTCAATAATCGCTTGTTCATATAATCCTCGATTAGAATAGTCTGATAATTTAATAATAAAAATCGGAATTTGATACTTTTCAGCTCGCTTAATTACATGTGCATTGGGTTGATCACAAACCAATAATTTAATTTCTAGACCGGCTTTTTTCAATTCATCTGATCCGGCAATAGCTTCAAAATTGCTACCATTGCCTGAAGCAAAAATCGCTACTTTCACAATTTTTCTCCTTTCAAAATCAGCTTTTCCTCTTTATTAGAAACAACCTCACCAATCGTATAAGCAATAGTTTCATGACGATTCAACTGTTCTAATACTGCTATTTCATCTTCTGGTGAAACTGCCAGTACCATTCCAATTCCCATATTAAAAATATGATACATATCAGCCAATTCCAACTGACCATATTTTTGTAAAATATCAAAAATTTTCATTTGGGGCCAAATATCAACGTTGATTTCAGCAGCCGCTTTCTCTGGTAACATTCGTGGAATATTTTCATAAAAACCACCGCCAGTAATGTGTGACATCCCCTTAATTAAATGCTGTTCTAATAAAGGAACTATATCTTGCACATAAATTTTAGTTGGCGTTAACAACAATTCGCCTAATCTTTTTTCTGGCATCTCTTTCAAATAACTTTCTACTGTAAAATTATTATCTTCAAAAAAGATTTTTCTAACCAGTGAGAAACCATTTGAATGCAAACCACTGCTTGTTAGGCCAATTAAAACATCACCGGTTTTCAAATTAGATTTTTTCAAAAGATCTTTTTTTTCACTGATACCCACAGCAAAGCCAGCAATATCATAATCCTTAGCTTCATAAACACCTGGCATCTCAGCTGTTTCGCCACCATCCAAGGTGATTTGTGCCTGCTGGCATCCTTCAATGATGCCTTTTAAAATTTCTTCAATTTTTTCGTCGGTTTTACCAGTTGAAATATAATCCAAAAAATATTGTGGAATAGCACCCTGAGCCAAAATATCGTTAACACACATGGCTACGCAGTCGATCCCAATCGTATCCCATTTTTTTAATTCAGTTGTTAATAATAACTTAGTCCCAACACCGTCGTTTCCCGAAACTAAAACGGGCTGCTTAAAACCTGTAGGAATTTCGTAAATACCTCCGAAATTACCGATATTACTGTTATCATTCGTATTTTTTTTAATAAATTTGGAGATCTTGTAGCCTGATTCAACATCAACACCTGCGTCTTGATAGGGATTAGACATTTTACTCCTCCTTATTTTTTAGACTCATAGTCATAGAGATAAGTTGGATAATCGCCATTAAAATATGACATATCCAAGCCCGAATATGGAGCATCTGCTTTCAATCCGATAGCGTCAATCAAACCGTCTTCACTCAAGAATTTCAACGAATCTGAACCAAACATCTGATTCATTTCTGCCACGCTCTTATGTGCAGCAATAAATCTAGGGGAGGCAATTCTTAAATGGACTTCAGTTGCTCCTGCATCTTTTAACAATTGCACAATATAAGCACATGTAGTCCCTCGAACAATTGAATCATCAACCAAAATTACACGTTTTTCACGGACTACGCCTTTAACTGCTGCTAACTTTTGTCGAACGCTCTTCTCTCGCAACTCTTTTGTTGGTTGAATAAATTCTCGACCCATATATTGATTTTTAATTAAGCCCATTTCATAAGGCAACCCACTAGCTTCAGCATATCCACTAGCTGCCGACAATGACGAATTAGGTACCCCTACGACGATATCTCCTGGTGCTGGCGACTCTTTGGCTAAATTAGCTCCCATTCTTTTTCTAGCCGAATGAACATTAATTCCCAAAATATCTGAATCTGGACGTGCAAAATAGATAAATTCCATTGAACAAATAGCTAATTTAGTGTCAGTTGTCCAATGGTCAATTTCCATTCCTTTATTACTAATTGTAATCAATTCTCCTGGTTGAACATTTCTGATCAGGCTAGCTCCGACAGCATCTAAAGCACAGGTCTCGCTGGCAACTACATAACCGCCATTTTCTAACTTACCAATCGATAAAGGACGAAAGCCATGCGAATCAAGAGCTACAATCATTGCATTTTTAGTTAATAAAATATATACAAAACCACCTTGAATTTTATTGAGGGCTTCAATCATCTTTTCATGGAAAGTTGGCGCGTTGGAACATTTAATTAAATGAACTAACACTTCAGAATCAGAACTAGACTTAAAAATATGTCCTTTTTCTTCTAATTCTTTTTTTAGCGTTACTGCATTAGTTAAATTGCCGTTATGAGCTAAAGCAATTTGGCTATCCGTAAAATCAAATAGTAATGGTTGAACGTTTTCGATTTTATTTTCGCCAGCCGTCGAATAACGAACATGTCCAATAGCTGAATTTCCCACTAAGCTGTTGAGATTCTCTTTCTTTGAAAAAACTTGAGTTAATAATCCTAAATTACGATAGATTCTTAATTTTTGACCATCATTTGAAACAATTCCAGCTCCTTCTTGACCTCGGTGTTGAAGACTGTGAAGCCCTAAATAAGTTAAATAATTAGCGTTCTCGGCTCCCCAAACTCCAAACACACCACATTCTTCGTTTAAACTTTTTACATCATTAAGCACGAAATCGCCTCTTTCCAATCATTTTTAACTAATTTTTCATCCAATGAAAACGTTGTATCTCTAGTCGTAACAGTGAATTGTTGATTGTTTGTCACTCGTCCTAATAATTCAAACTCTTCCTGAACTAATTTTTCGAAACTACCTTGATTCTCAGGCTTAACAGATACCAAAAAGCGTGATTGTGTTTCGGAAAACATTTGAGCTGCCGATAATTCAGTTTTAACTGTAAAACCAAGGTCATTTTCAAATGCTGATTTGGACAAAGCGATTGCTAATCCACCTTCTGACAAATCATGACAACTTGCTAACAAGTTTTGATTAATAGCTTGACGCACAATGTCTAGATGCAATTTTTCCTTCTTAAGATCTAAGTCACGTAAATTACCTTTTAATTGTCCAAGTTGTTCCATCTGTAATTCAGAACCATTGAAATCATCTGCAGTTTGACCAATTACATAAATTAAATCATCCGCAGCTTTAAAAGCACTTGTAGTTAATGTCTCAATATCTTCAATTAATCCAACCATCCCTATCATGGGACTCGGATAAATAGCTACATCGTTATATTCGTTATAAAGCGACACATTTCCTGAAATAACTGGCGTATCAAGCACTTCACAAGCTGTCGCTATTCCTTCAACACTTTTATCCAATTCCCAGAAAGCTTCTGGGTTCTCTGGATTCCCATAATTTAAACAATCCGTTACACCAATTGGCAGTCCACCACTAGCCACAATATTACGAGCTGCTTCCATAACGGTAATTTGTCCACCAACAAAGGGATTTAAATAAACATACTTCGAATTACTGTCATTAGTCATAGCAATGGCTTTTTTTGTACCTTGAATTCTAACTACCCCTGCATCGCCTCCAGGACGAACCAGTGTATTAGCTTTGACTTGTGAATCATAGGTTTGATAAAAATGTTTTTTACTAGCAATATTAGGTCGAGTTATCATCTTCATCCAGGTATCTTTTAATGAAGTGATTTCAGGCACAAAATGATAATTTTTATCATCAATCATCCGTTGTGGTTGTTTCTCTGGACGATCATACTCAGGTACATCTTCAGTCAAACTATCAACTGGAATATCTGTTACCAATTCGTCGTGATGATAAATTTTATATTGTCGATTGTCGGTAGTTACTTGACCAATTACCACTGCATCTAATTCAAAATTCCGGAAGAAATCTAAAACGTTCTCTACATATTCTGGTTTTACGCAAAGTACCATTCGCTCTTGAGATTCAGAAAGCATCATTTCATATGCCGTCATTTCAGTTTCACGTTGCGGAACTTTATCAAGATTCAAAACTAAACCTGATCCGGCCTTTGAGGCCATTTCTGCAGTAGATGAAACTAACCCAGCTGCACCCATATCCTGAATTCCTAAAATCCATTCAGAATGCTTTTCAATAATTTCAACACAAGCATCCATCAAAAGCTTTTCTATAAAAGGATTCCCAACTTGGACAGCGGACCTTTGCTTGTTATTAGTGTCCGTAAATTCATCTGAAGCAAAAGTTGCTCCATGAATACCATCCCGACCGGTTTTAGCACCCACATAAACAATCAGATTCTTATCGCCGCTGGCTGTTCCATGCTTAAAATCAGTGTTATTCAAAATTCCCACGCACATAGCATTTACCAATGGATTATGTTCATAACAACTTTCAAAACTAATTTCGCCACCAACAGTTGGTAAACCAATGCAATTTCCATAGCCGCCAATACCCGCAACCACTTCATTAACCAGATGTTTAGTTTGACCATTTTTTAAAGGTCCGAATTTTAAACTATTTAACAATGCAATAGGTTGAGCTCCCATTGAAAAGATATCTCTAATAATTCCGCCTACTCCAGTGGCTGCACCTTGATAAGGTTCCACTGCTGAAGGATGGTTGTGACTTTCAGCTTTAAAAACTACCGCTTGATTATCGCCAATATCTAAAATTCCAGCATCTTCCCCTGGACCTGCGATAACACGAGAACTTTTATTAGGCATTTTTCGCAAGACTTTTTTGAATTCTTATAAGAACAATGCTCGCTCCACATTACAGAATACAATCCTGTTTCAGTATAATTAGGTAAACGTTTAAGAATTTGATCACTGATAAGTTGATATTCCGAATCAGTTAGACCCCATTGTTGATAGATTTTTTGATCTTTTATTTGTTTTGCCGTTGGTTCAGTCATTAGTTATTCACCCTTTGATAATTAATTATTGATTGGAACAACTTCAAGCCATCATCAGAACCTAGGATCTTTTCTAATGCCCGTTCGGGGTGAGGCATCATTCCCAGAACATTCTTTTGCTTATTAGTAATGCCGGCAATCTGATCGATACTGCCATTAATATTTTCTTGATATTGAAAAACTATTTGATCATTTTGTTTTAATTCCATCAAAGTTGCTTCGTCGCAGTAATAGCGTCCTTCGCCATGAGCTACTGGAATATTGATAATTTCACTTGCTTGATAATCACGAGTAAAAATTGTTTGATTATTAATAACTTTTAAATCAACATTTTCACAGATAAAACGACTTTTTTCGTTAGGAATCAAAGCTCCCGGCAAAAGACCTAATTCAGTTAAAATTTGAAAGCCATTGCAGATTCCCAAAACCAACTTACCTTCATCAGCAAAGCGGATTATTTCCTTAACGATAGGAACATGTGCTGCAATCGCTCCACTTCGAAGATAATCACCATATGAAAAGCCTCCAGGAATTAAAACTCCATCGAATCCCTCAAGACTCAAAGCACGATAATCAACTAGTTCAACTTCTTGCTTAATTCCATTTTTAATTGCGTAATAAAGATCCATATCACAGTTAGAACCCGGAAAGTTAACCACTGCAAACTTCATTTATGCCTCCTCCGTGATCTCGTAATGATAAGTTTCAATATTAGGATTTGCTAGTAATTCATCACAAATGGCATCGACATCATGTTCTAAGTTTTCGTAATCCTCAGAAAAATTAAGTTCAAAGTATTTTCCCATATGAACACCAGTTAATTGGTTGTATCCCATGGTATTAATAGCTGATTTAATGGCCTCGCCTTGAGCATCTAGTACGGAATCCTTCAAAGTTACATAAACTTTAACTAATTTCATAATTCTCTCCTATTTGTCTTGTAGTCGTTTTAAAACTGCTTGATAAGTCTTAACTAAATCCCCTTCGTGCTTTCGGAAAACATCTTTATCCATTGAATGATGATCTTTTTTATCCCAAAGGCGGCAATTATCAGGTGAAAATTCATCTACCAAAATAATCTCATCATTAAAGCGCCCATATTCCAGTTTAAAATCAACTAAATCAAAGCCAGCTTGATCAAAGAAGGGCTTCAAAAGTTCATTTACTTCTAGTGTCATCTTTTTGATATATGCAAGTTCTTTTTCGTTAGCAATTTTTAATGCCTGTATTTGGGATTCATTAATGAAGGGGTCATCTAATGCATCGCTCTTGTAATAAAATTCAATGATTGGTTCGACCAGTCTTTGTCCCGCTTCTACTTGAAACTTTTTAACTAAGGAACCGGAGGTAATATTTCTTAAAACAACTTCCAATGGAAATACTTGAGTTTTCTTTACTAGTTGTTCGTGATCAGAAAGATTTTTAACTAAATGCGTTTTAATACCATTTTTAATCAGATAATTAAAAACTAATTGGGAAATCTGACAATCCAATGTACCCTTGCCTGGTAAAATTTCTTTTTTCTTACCATTTAAAGCTGTAGCTTGATCTTTGTAGACAATCAAAACTTCATCATTGTTTTCTGCTTGATAAACATTCTTAGCTTTACCTGTATAAAGCAATTTATTTTCTATCAATATTTACACATCCCAAATTGAATTATTTTCAATACTTTGTTTTGTCACAGTTAAATCAGTACTTAGAATTGTTATATGACCCATCTTGCGATTTTCTTTAACGGCATCCTTACCATAATCATGAAAATGCCACTCTGGATGATTAATTAAATCTTGCTTGGCATTTTCTAAATGTTGACCTAAGAGATTGACCATTGCCGCTGGCTTTAGTAATTCAATCTCAGGCATAGCCAGATTACAAATTCCACGAATATGTGCATCAAATTGAGAAATATTACAAGCCTCAATAGTTAAATGACCGGAATTATGTGGTCGCGGAGCGATTTCGTTTACGTACACTTCGTCATCCGTCGAAATGAAAAATTCAATACACATTGTTCCAACCAACTCGAGCTTTTCAGCTAAAGTCTTTCCAACTTGATAAATATGTTGTTCGGATTTTTCGCTAATAGCAGCAGGACACGTACTTAAATGCAGAATATTGTGTCGATGAATATTCTCAATAATTGGAAAAATCGACTTCTGACCATCGCTATTAGCAGAAACAACCACTGAAACTTCTTGTTTCAAATCTATTTTCTTTTCTAACATGCAGGGACCTTGCATAAGCAAATGCTCGATATCGGCATAACAAACATTTTCGGGATCTTCGATCAAAATTTGTCCCTTGCCATCATAGCCGCCTCGAATTGTTTTCAAAATTACTGGGGCTCCCAATTTTTCAACTCCACGATGATATTCAAAGATATTTTCAATTACTACATGCGGTACTGCTTGAAAACCACTGGCAGTAATAAAATCTTTTTCAGAAATTCGATTCTGAGTCACACTTAAGGCCTTTATCCCCTGAGGTACTCGAGTGTATTTTTTAACCTCATTGATAGCGTCGGCATCAACATTTTCAAACTCATATGTCAAAACATCGCAAGCTTTTGCTAATTCAATCAATTTATCTAGATCGTTGTATTCAGCTACAATTTGCCCGTCCGACACTTGAGCTGCTGGACAATCTTCTTGTGGATCTAAAATAATAACTTTATAACCCATTTCCTTAGCCGAAAATGACATCATTTGTCCCAATTGACCACCACCAATAATGCCAATTGTTTTACCTGGTAATAGCGCTTTATTCAAATTTTTCACCACTCTCAATTGAAGTATCATGCATTGCTTTGACATAATTATTTAATGATTTTCGATAAGAATCATTCTTCAAAGCACAAATTTTTGTTGCTAAAATAGCAGCATTTTTAGCACCGGCTTCTCCAATCGATACTGTTGCTACAGGAACTCCTGCGGGCATTTGAACAATGGAAAGTAAAGAATCGATTCCTTTTAAATAACGTGAAGGAACTGGCACACCAATAACCGGCAAACTAGTTGAGGAAGCTATCATACCTGGCAGATGTGCTGCTCCTCCAGCACCAGCAATTATTACTTGAAATTTTTTTTGTGCGTTTTTAGCAAAATCTAGCATCTCTTGCGGTGTTCGATGCGCCGAAACCACTTTAGTCTCATAACTCACGCCCAATTCAGTTAAGACGTCTAGCGTATTCTGCATAACCTTTAAATCTGAAATTGATCCCATGACAACTGCTACATCACACATTAACATTTCCACCCTTTCGTTCTTTTGTATTCAAAGTTTATCAAGTATTCAAATTTCTTTCAATGATAAATGCGCATATTTTTCGTTTTTATTTTATTATTGTTCGTATTTACCGATTACATTTTTTATTTAATACTTAAAAAGTCTAAAAAAATTTGCTATTAACGTACATTTTATAATTTTGCATAAAAAAATAGGCATTACATATATAAAAATATATGTAATGCCTATTTGGACTAAACTACTTATTATTCTTTTGTGAATTCTTCATAGTATTCATCAACTGATTGAGTTTCTTTTGTGATGGTTTTTGTCCCATTTGAGCCATCATTTGTCTGATCATATCAGCACTGATTGGTGGATTATCTTGGAAGTATTTCTTCATATACCATCTAGCAGCAAAGAAACCGCCGACTAAACCAACTAATAAAGCTAAAACACCAACGACTATTGTTGTTCCCATTTATGTTCACCCTTTCCATACATCTATTAATATTACAAAAAAAATCACGTAATTGGAAGACTAATCGTCACGTAATCCCTTTTTACGTTGAATTTCTCGTACTTTTTCGGGAGTTACTTCTTTTCCGTTCTTATCAAAAACTTTAGTCATCTCTATTTGTGATCTAAAACTCTCACGGAAGTTCTTCAAGAATTCTTTACGCAGCTCTGCTTGTTGATCTTCCTCTTCCTTAGTAATTGTGCCATCTTTGGCTTTATGAGCTAATTCGTTAATTTTTTTGAGCAATTTTTCTTGTTCGTTCATAATTTAACAACTCTCCCCCAATTCAATCGAACACTTGTTTGAACTTGCATTCATATTTTGATACAATCTATTTAAGATATTAACAATGAGGTGTTCTAATGTCAAAAGCTGAAGGCTCTAAAAAGTCACAAATTTTACAATGTATTTATGATTATTTAGACGAACATGGATACCCGCCTACTGTTAGGGAAATCTGCGAAGCTGTAGATTTATCTTCCACATCAACGGTTCACGGTCACCTGTCTCGTCTTGAAAAAAAAGGATTTATCCAACGTGATCCTACCAAACCACGTGCCATTGAAATTACTGGTGCTGGTTTGAATTCCATTGGTATTAAATCTAAGCAAATTCCAATTCTAGGTGCAGTTGCTGCTGGTCAACCAATAACAGCTGAAAGAAATCCCGATGGCTATTTCCCAATCCCACCTGATCTAAATCGTGAATCTGGAGAATTATTTATGCTAGAAATTCATGGTGAAAGTATGATCAATGCCGGCATCTATGATGGTGACCATGTTATTGTGCATGAACAAAATTTTGCTAATAATGGTGAGATCATCATTGCTATGACGGAAGACATTGAAGCCACTTGTAAAAGGTTTTATCAAGAAAATGGACATTACCGCCTACAACCTGAAAACGATACAATGGACCCAATCATTTTGGACAACGTCGAAATTCTTGGCAAAGTTGTTGGATTATATCGTTCACAAATTTTTTAACCAGAACAAGTCACCCAATTGTCGGGTGGCTTTTTAATTTAAATATTATTCGTCAATATTTAATCATCTTTATCAAAATAATTCAAATATAAAAAGTCTTTTTAAGGAGTCAGCATGACTGAATTTTATTTTATCCGCCACGGACAAACCAAAGCTAATGTTTTAAAAATGAAACAAGGGAATATCAATACCGAAATTACCCATTTAAATACTAACGGTCAAAAGCAAGCCCAACATTTAGCCGATAATTTTGATATTAGTTTTGCTGATCGTATAATTTGTAGTCCTTTAAAACGAGCTCAACAAACAGCAACAATCTTAAACCAAAAACCGCAATTGCCTATTACTTATGACAAACGTCTGCGAGAAATTTCTTACGGTTCCTGGGACGGTCAAAAAAATGCTGATCTAAAAAAACTTCATCCAGATGCTTACAATGATTATTGGAATGATGTTTTACCGCTTTATACCCAATATGCTACTAATGGTGAGAGTTTCAACGACGTTATCAAGCGCGTAAATAATTTTCTAAATGAAAATTCTCAAAAATATCCAAATGAAAAAATCATCTGCGTTACTCATGGTTTTACAGTCAAAGCTACAGCTTTGAGTATTTTAAAACCACAAGATGTTATGAGTTTACCTGAACCGAGAAATACTAGTGTAACTAAAATTATTGCTTTAGCTGATAAAAAAGAATTCTACGTGGAATATTACAACCAAATTTTTTAAAAATTCAAAGTAAAAACAACTAATGACTTCTTTTATTACAGTCATTAGTTGTTTTTATATACATTTAATAAACTAATCCAACTTCAATCAGCTGACTTTAGAGCCTCCTTGACCACCCACATAACAGTTTGACTATGATTTAAATGCTTCTCTGCTGCTTCTAAGTCATTTTCTCTAATAATCCGTTCAAACTCTACAAACTCTTGATACATGCGGTGTGGATAGATATTATGGTTAATTTTTTCAAGCAATTTATCATTGTCATAAACATTGAATGAATCCATCTCATTAGTAGGACCATTTACCACAATTGACCCCTTATTACCTTGAATAACTGTTCTAATAGGTGCTGTTGAATCTTTTGCACCAATTGCCACTACTTTAGTGGTTCCATAATTTAAAATCAGCATACCAGAAGTGTCGATTCCGCGTTCAATATTCGGCAAGTATTCTACCTGCTCAGGCTTACCTAATAGACCAACGATCAAATGAATATTATAAATATTAATATCCATCAAAGCCCCGCCACCTTTTTTAGGATCAAAAACTGGTAAAATTTCACCCGCTCTAAAGGCGTCATAGCGTGATGAATATTGTGAATAATTGCTTTCAATTATCTTTAAATCACCGATATCAGGCAATTTCTTTTTTAAATCTAAATAATTCTGTAAGTACTGATTAGTGATGGCCTCTAATAAAACTAATTGATTTTTTTCAGCTAAAGCTTTTAAATCTAAAAATTCTTCATATTTAACCGTAAAAGGTTTTTCGGAAATAACATTTTTACCTTGCTCAAGAGCTTTTTTGGCAAAAGTATAATGAAGAAAATTTGGTACTGCCACATAAACTGTATCAAAATCTCCAGTAGCCAATGCAGTATCAAAGTCAGTAAAGACTTCGTTAATATGATACTGATCCTGTAATTGATTTAAAACATCTTGACTGTGTTTTGTACCAATAATAGCTGTCAATTCTGTGTCTTTTAGGTCTTTCGTAATTGTCAAAAAGTCGTGTACAATTTTACCCGATCCAATAATTGCTAATTTCATTATTATCACCCCTACTCTTTTTTCGTATGCAAGTTTATTTAAACACGTTATGATAGTAATAATAGTGAATTTACATATTTCGAAAAATTGTTCCATAGACAATCCAACTTTATCCTCAAATGTTGGAATATTTTTTCAAATTTAACGAAGGATATCTATAATGACAATAATAAAACAATTAATTTCAGCTGATAATTTTAATGGTTCGGAAAAAGAAATCGCCCAATACATCCTTCAGCATAAGGAAAGCGTCCTAAATCAATCGATCCAAAAATTAGCCACTGAAACCTTCACTTCTACCTCTACAATTGTTCGACTCTGTCGCAAAATTGGATTAAAAGGTTACAAAGATTTTAAAATAGCCCTCTCTGCAGAGTTACAACGCTCATATAATGATATCTCTACTGTTGATCCAGACTTTCCCTTTACCGAAGATGACTCTAATAAGGAAATTGCTCAAAAGTTACTAGATGTCATGAAAAATTCTTTGACTCAAACTAGCGAATTACTCACTAATGATTTATTAGAAAAGGCTGTGCGTTATATTTTTGAATCAAATAAACTAGGACTTTTTGCTTACGGCGATACTTATGTACCTGCCTTGAGTTTTCAAAATAAATTGATGAAAATAAATCTTATGCCGACACTGCCAATTTTATTTGGTGAGGATAATTTTCTGGCAACTAATTTTCAAAAAAACGACTGTGCTATTCTAATCTCATATAGTGGTCGTAGCAAAAACACTTATCAAATAGCTCGAATCCTCCGCTTAAACGGATGCAAAATTATTACCATTACAGCTAATAAAAATTCAGAGATTGCCAAATTAAGCGACCTGATCCTTCCAGTTGCCAACTCTGAATCAAGTACCGTCAAAATTTCACCTTTTGCTTCTCAGGTTGCCATTGAATATGTTTTGAACACTCTTTATTCATGTTTATTTGTAGCTAATTATGACGATAATCAAAGACATCGCCTAGCTTCCGAAAAATTATTTTCTGATTCTAGATTTACCAAAAATAAAAAATAAACCTTAATCCTCTTCTGAGAATTAAGGTTTATTTTATGAAGTTCAATTTAACTATTCAGTATTAATTAGATGTCGCGACGACGTTCCTTAATACGAGCAGCCTTACCTGTACGAGCACGTAGGTAGTAAAGCTTGCTACGACGTACACGACCATGTCTGATAACTTCGATTTGTTCTACACGAGGTGTGTTTAGTGGGAATGTTCTTTCAACACCAACACCATTACTCATCTTACGAACAGTGTATGTAGCACTGATTCCTGAGCCATGTCTCTTAATTACGACACCTTCGAATAATTGGATACGTTCGCGGCTACCTTCAACAACCTTAGCATGGACACGAACAGTGTCACCACTACGGAAGTCAGGAATGTCAGAACGTAATTGTTCTTTAGTAATATCTTGAATTAATTCATTCATAAATAATTTCTCCCTGCCGACACTCTTATATGTCTGTGACACACAGCGGAATATCGTTAATATGTGTATTCAAACACTCTTAATATGATACTTTATTTAAACTCGATTGTAAACTAGTTATTTTGACGAATCTTATGTAAAAGCTTTTTTTCTTCATCAGTTAAGTCTGCCCCTTCAAGCAAGTCAGGACGACGTTCTAATGTTTTCTTTAAAGCCTGTGTAAGACGCCAGAGACGAATCTTTTCATGATCGCCACTAGTTAATACTTCCGGAACCTTTTTACCACAGAAATCAGCCGGACGTGAATACTGAGGGTATTCCAATAACCCATTGGAGAAAGATTCCTCCTCAGCAGAAAATGAATTGCCTAATACACCGGGAACGAACCGTAAAGTAGCATCAATCATACTCATTGTTGGCAATTCGCCACCTGTCAAAATATAATCGCCAATAGAAACTTCATCAGTCACTAAGTCTTTGACACGTTCATCAAAACCCTCGTAATGCCCACAGATAAAGACCAACTGATCTTCTTGAGCAAAATCACGAGCCATCGCTGTATTAAAAGTCTTTCCAGCTGGATCTAAGAGAACAACTCTTTTCTTACCAGGCTTCTTTTTTTCAACATAGTCCATAGCATCATAAATTGGTTGGGCTTGTAACAACATACCTGCTCCACCACCATATGGTGCATCATCGACATGATTTTGTTTATTAGTCGTAAAAGCACGAAAATCAACCACGTCAATGTTAACTAATTCTTTTTCTTGGGCTTTTCCAATCAAAGATTCATTTAGAGCCTGAAACATTCTTGGAAAAATACTTAAAATTGTAATATCCATTAGTCTATCAATCCATCCGGTATTTCAACTTCGACAACTTGGTTATCAAGGTCAACTTTTTTAATAACATCATCAATGTAGGGCAACAAGATTTCTTTGTATTTAGGACTCTTAACTACCCAGACATCATTTGAGCCCAGTTCCATAATTTCAGTAACTTTACCAACTTCGCCTAATTCTTTGTCGACTACAGTCAAACCAATAATTTGCTTATAAAGAAATTCCCCTTCGTTGAGGTCAGAAACTTCCTCGCCATCAGCAAATAGCTCTGATTTAACATATTTTTCAACATCATTGATATTATCATAGCCCTTTAATTTCAAAAGTATAAAACTTTTATGGGGACGTGAAGATTCTACTGTAAATTCAAGTGTCTGATCTTTATTCTTTAGATAAAGTTTAGCACCTGATTTAAAACGATCCTCAGGAAAATCTGTAATTGGAATGACTCTTAATTCGCCTTTAATACCATGTGTATTGACGATTGTACCAACTCGATATAATTTTTCGGTCATTTTTCCTCCGTGTATAAAAATAGGACCATGACTAAGTCCGGTCCCATCAAAAATTACTATTTTGTAAACTTGCTTTCGTGGAACTTTTGCATAATTCCGTGTTGTTTCAATAAGTGACGAACGGTATCTGAAGGTTGTGCACCTTTGTTTAACCATTCAACGATCTTGTCATCTTCTAGTTTAATTTCTTCTGGTTGTGAAATTGGGTTGTAGTAACCAACTTGTTCGATGAAGCGGCCATCACGTGGTGAACGTGAATCTGCAACAACCAATCTATAAAATGGGCGTAACTTTGAACCCATACGTTTCATTCTAATCTTAACTGACATATGTTTGTTTCCTCCTAAATACTTAACTTTGTTAGTATACACAAAAAAATAAGTGCTGTAAAGTTTTTTTCTTTACAGCACTTATTTTTTTTATGATTTAAAGCGTTTGATCTTCTTTAAACGTTTTTTCTTATTCTTCTTAGCCTTACGAACCATAGAATGCATAGCCATCTTACCCAGACGTCCTTGCATGCCGTTGCCCATTAATTGATCCATACCAGCCATGTTACCCTTACTCATCTTATTCATCATATCGCGTGATTGCTTAAATTGCTTGATCATTCTATTAACGTTTTGCACGCTTTGACCAGAACCACTAGCAATTCTACGACGACGTGAAGGATTCAACAAATCAGGATCTTCTCTTTCGGCAGGTGTCATAGAATAAACAATTGCCTTCAAATGAGCAATATCTTTTTCACCAATATTAATATTAGCTAATTGAGGATTATTGGCCATACCTGGAATCATCTTCATAATTTCATCCAAAGGACCCATTTTTTGGATCTGATCCATTTGATCGATAAAATCATTAAAATCAAAACTATTGGCACGAATCTTTTCAGCAACTTCTTTGGCTTGCTTTTCATCGTAATCAGTCTGGGCTTTTTCGATCAGAGTTAACATGTCACCCATACCTAAGATACGGTTAGCCATACGATCAGGGTGGAAAACATCTAATTGATCAAGTTTTTCACCTTGACCAATAAACTTAATTGGCTTACCAGTTACGGAACGAATTGACAATGCCGCACCACCACGAGTGTCACCATCTAACTTCGTCAAAACAACCCCAGTGATATCAAGTTGTTCATCAAATCCTGCGGCTACTTTGGCAGCTACTTGACCAGTCATTGAATCGGCTACGAACAGAATTTCATCAGGATGAGCTAATTCCTTAATTCGTTTCAATTCATCCATCAACTGCTCATCAATTTCCAAACGACCAGCAGTATCAATAATGACATAATCATTTTTGTTTTCTTCGGCTACTTTTAAACCGTTCTTAACAATATCGACTGGATCAGGTTCAGTTCCTTCGTCATATACTGGTACATCAAGCTGTTGACCGATAGTCTTCAATTGTTCAACGGCAGCAGGACGATAAACATCCGCAGCGATGAATAATGGACGCGCCTTTTCCTGTGTCTTTAAGCGGTTAGCTAACTTACCAGCTGTGGTAGTCTTACCAGCACCTTGAAGACCAACCATCATAATAATCGTTGGAATATGTTTTGATTTATTCAATGGAACTGCTTCTTGTCCCATTAAATTCGTTAGCTCTTCATCAACAATTTTGATAACTTGTTGTGAAGGCGTCAAACTCTCCATTACTTCGGAACCTAAAGCACGTTCCCTAACTGTCTTAACGAAAGTTTTTACGACGTCGAAATTAACATCTGCTTCCAATAAAGCCATACGTACTTCACGCATTACTTTACGGACATCTTCATCGGAAAGTTTACCTTTGCCTCTTAACGAAGAGAAAACTTTTTGTAAACGTTCGCTTAATCCTTCAAAAGCCATACTTTTCTCCTACATTTCATTTATTTTGGTAATTCTTTTTACTAATTTTAATAATTCAGTATCATCTGCATACTTAGTTTGAACTAGTTGATCCAACTTTTCAGCAATATCGTCGATCTCTTGTGTTTTTTCAACTAAACTCAATTCTTTCTCAAACGATTCTAACAAATTAACCGAACGATGCAAATTATCTAAGACTGCCTGTCGAGAAACCTGTAACTGTTCAGCAATTTCACTAAGTGAAAAATCTTCAACATAATAGAGATCCAGATAACGACTTTGTTTCTTGGTCAAAAGTGAGTGATAAAAGTTATATAAAAGATTCACACGTGTGGTTTCATCTATATCCATAACTATTTATTGGAGGCTCCAACAATCAATTCCTTGAATAATCCATAAATGAATTTCTCAGGATCAAAGTCACGTAAATCATCCATCTGCTCACCTAAACCAACTAACTTAACTGGAATATGCAATTCATTTCGAATTGCTAAGACAATTCCACCTTGAGAACTACCATCTAATTTTGTCAAAACAATTCCGGAAACTTCAGTAGTTTCGTTGAATTGCTTAGCCTGGCTCAAAGCATTTTGCCCTGTTGAACCATCTAATACCAACAATACTTCTTGAGGTGCTTCTGGCAATTCACGAGTAATAACTCGTTTGATTTTTTCCAGCTCACGCATCAAGCCCTCTTTATTTTGTAAACGACCCGCAGTATCGACCAATAAGATATCAAAATCCTCATCAATTGCTCGTTGAACAGCATCATAAACTACTGATGCAGGATCAGTGTGAGCCTTACTTGCTTGAACAGGAACGCCATCACGTTTCCCCCACTCTTGCAATTGCTCAATTGCTCCCGCTCTAAAGGTATCTCCAGCAGCCAAAAGAACTTTCTTACCTTGTTGTTGATATCTATGTGCCAATTTACCAATAGTTGTGGTTTTACCAGCACCATTTACCCCAACAAATAAGAAGATAGTTGGTGTTTTATCAGTACTGAACTTCAAGGAATTGTCTTCCTCTTTGCCTTCTTCGCCATACATATCAACTAATTTCTTTACAATAACATTCGATACATCGGAACGCTTCTTAGCATTTTCTAACTTAACTTCCTCACGTAATTCATCAGAAATACGAACAGCAGTCTCATAACCAACATCAGATTCAATGAGAAGTTCTTCCAAATCATCGAAAAAGTCTTCATCAACACTTCTAAAGTTAGCTAAAAAGCGATTAAATCTGGCACTAAAGGAATTTCGACTTTTCTTTAAACCTTCATCGTATTCCTTAACGTCATCTTTTTCTTCAGTCTCGGTTGCTGATTCCTCAGGTACTGACTCTTCTTGAGTTTCATCCGACTCCAAAACCTCATCAGTATCTTTAATTTCAGCAACGGGTTCAGACTTTTCTGGTTCAACAGTAGGTTTTGCTTCCTCAACAGGCTTTTCAACTGGTTGCTCCGTTTCATCAGCTTCAACCTCTGGTTCAGCACTTGGCTGTGCTGTTTTCTCTTCTGGAGCTTCTTTCACAGGCTCTGGCTGGGCTTCGACTTCAGGCTCAGGTTCTACTGGCTCTTCTTTAGAGACAGTTTCAGGATTAGAGACTTCCGTTGATTCTTCCGAAGCTGAATCAGTGGCCGTTTCATCTACCTTAGTTTCAGGTTCTTCTGATTGATTGGCTTCTTTTTCAGGTTCATTTTGTTTCTTTTCTAAATCTTTTTCCTCAGAATCATCTTTACCAGTAAAAGCTTTTTTAATTCGATCAAATAATCCCATTATTAACTCCTAATCTTTGACATTTACTGAAAGCATCCTGGAGACACCAGACTCTTCCATAGTAACTCCATACAAACGGTTCACATTCATCATTGTACCTTTACGATGGGTAATAACGATAAATTCAGTATTATCATCATATTGATTTAAATAATTAGCAAAGCGATAAACATTCGCATCATCTAAAGAAGCTTCAACCTCATCCAAAATACAGAATGGAACTGGCTTAACTTTGATAATAGCAAACAACAAAGTAATGGCTGTTAAAGCTTTTTCACCACCAGAAAGCAAACTTAAACGTTGGAATTTCTTCCCTGGTGGTTGAGCAATAATCTCAATTCCTGATTCTAACAAATTATCTGGTTCAGTTAGAACTAATTTAGCTCGACCACCAGCAAACATCTCTGGGAAAATCTCCTCAAAAGCTGCAGCCACCTCATCAAAGGTCTTCTTAAATCTTGTCGTAACCTCTTTATCCATTTCAGACATTGTATCGAGCAATTGAGCCCGTGCCTGCAATAAATCATTTTGTTGCTGCGTTAAAAATTCATAACGGTCTTTAACCTTATCATATTCAACGATTGATGAGAGATTTACCTCGCCTAATTCTTCAATTCCCATCTTCAACAAACGTGCTTCTTTTTGAAGTTCTTCTGCATCATAATCAGTCTTCTTCAATTCTTGCAACGAAGCTTCATAAGTCATCTGATATTCCTGTGACAAGGTGTCCAAACGACTATCAATTTGATTAGAGAATTTAGTATTTTGAATTGCTAATGACTCTTGTTGATCTGAAGCATTTTTTTGTAGATCAAAATTACGTTGAGCTTTTTCATTCAACTGACTAGCCAAAAGCTGTTGCTCAGCACGTTTGGCTTTTAAATCAGTAACCGCCCCTTGCAACTGTTTAATTTCAGCTTGATTCTCAGCAATACGTTGCTTGATTTCAGTATTACTCAATTCCAATTGATTCTTCTGTGAATCTAGATCAGCCAACTGGGTCTTAATATCAACAATTTGTTCATCTACCTGCGAAGCTGTTTCCTGTAAATAATTATTTTGATCAGCTTCATTAGCATGATTACTTTTAACAACAGCTAATTTGGTTTGTAAAGTCTGTTCTTGAGTATTAATTGAACTTAACTCGGCATCAAAATCCGTCAACAATTTTTGTTTTTGATCAATTTCAGCTTGAATCTTTTCAATCTCAGCTTTAATTTCAGTAGCTTTTTGAGTTTGTTCTTTCAAATTACTTTCTAATTCAGTTTGTTCAGACTGGCTCTTAGAAAGATTGTATTTAATTACATCTAAACGTTCACTGAAATGCTTAGTCTCATTTTGATAAGTAGAAATCTCGTTCTCAAAATGACTCTTTTGTTGATTAAATTTAGCCAACTTCTCATCAACAGTTTTCTTTTCAGCATTATACTGTACCAACTGTTCACGCAAATCTTGGACCATTTTCTGCTTCTGATCCATCAACAACTCTTGTTTAGAAAGTTCCTTAGTTAGAGATACTAGTTCATCTTTTCGCGTCAAAATACTTGAATTAACTCGACGTTGTTGACCACCAGTTAAGGAACCACCAGCGTTGACTACATTTCCATCCAAAGTAACGACACGGTATTTTCGATTAACTGCAGCTGAAATTTTTGTTGCGTCATTAATATCTTTAGCAATTAACAGATTACCCAAAATATTTTTAACAATATTCTCAACTCGAGAATCATATGAAACTAAATCGCTAGCGACCCCAACAAAACCTGCAACCATTTCCGCTTTGTTCAAATCATTAGCATAAATATTTCTAGGTTGAATGATACTCATTGGCAAGAAAGTTGCTCGACCGCCCCGGCTCTGTCTCAAAAAGGCAATTGCTTGCTTTGCCACCGTTTCATCTTCAGTCACAATCGATTGTAATTGATTGCTGACAACCGTTTCAATCGCCAACTGATATTCCTTAGGAACTGTAATCAATTCAGCTACAGCTCCAACGATACCTTTAATTTGAGTAGCATTATTCAGAACATTCTTTGCACCTTCAAAAAATCCAGCATGCTCCTGTTCCATATTCTCTAAAACTCTCTTACGGGCTTTGATTTCTTGTAAATTCTCTAAAATCTTTAAGTAATTACTATTTTCATTCTTGCCCGTTTCAGTAATCTCTTGAATTGCTTGTGTTAATTTTTGATTGCGTTCTAATAACGACTTATTATCATCTATTAGTTTTTTAATTTGTTGATCAATCGACTGATTATCCTTTTTGGAATCAGCCAAATTAGTTGTAATTTCTTTCAATTGACCATTTTGTTCATCTAACGTAGCTTCTACACGATCTAATTGCCGTTGTGAAAATTTCTGTTCGTTATTATTTGAAACTTGATCTTGTAACAAATTGACATAATTATTTCTTAACTCAACAATATTATCTTGAATGTCTGCTGGAGTTTTTTTCTTCAACTGTTGGATGTCTTTGAGTTTTTGTTCAAACTCTTTGATCTGCTTATCGCACTCCGCCAATTTTTGATTGGAATCCGCCAATTTTTTCTCATTAGCTAGCTTCTGTTGCTGCAAACTGCTAAGTTGATTGTTTAAAGTCGACTTAGTAGTTGTATTAAAGCCATTTCGTTCATCAGCCACCGCAATTTTACGATTATAAATTTCTAAATTCTTAGTTGTCTCAACCAATTTGACCTGTTTTTCATCAATCTGGTTTGTCAGATCTTGAACGGAAGCATTATTATCTTCAACTTGTTTATTAGCAGTTTTTACCTGTTGCGAAATATTCTGCAGACTTAATTTAACCTCACGCAAGTCTTTTTCAACTTGATGCTTTTGACTAGAGAGATTCTTAATTTCAATTGTTAAAATCTTTTGGTAGATGCTATCATATTTACCCTTTTGTTCCTTATAATCACGGGCAATACTAGCTTGCTTCTTGAGTGGTTCAACTTGCTTAGATAACTCTGACACAATGTCAGAAACTCGATGCAAATTATCAGTTGTTTCAGCTAATTTATTTTCAGCTTGTTGCTTCTTTTGCTTAAATAAGGCAACTCCAGCAGATTCTTCAATAATGCTTCGTCTCTCTACTGGCTTGCTATTAAAGATTTCTTCAACACGGCCCTGAGAAATAATTGAGAACGATTGCTTACCCATTCCAGAATCCATAAATAACTCAGTAATATCACGTAAACGACATTGCTTATTATTGATCATAAATTCTGTATCGCCATTTCTGAATAATCGGCGACAGATTACAATATTATCTTGATCTGATTTTAATTCCTTATTGTGATTATCGAACTCTAAAACTACTTCAGCTCGATTCATTTGGGAACGAGTTGCACTTCCAGCAAAAATCACATCGACCATTTTGTCTCCACGTAAACTCTTTGCTGACTGTTCCCCCATTACCCAACGAATGGCTTCAGTAATATTTGATTTTCCACTCCCGTTGGGTCCGACGATACCAGTGATTCCACTTGTGAAATCAATTTTCGTCTTATCAGCAAATGATTTAAACCCATTGATCGTTAATGATTTTAACGGCATAAACTAAAACTCCTATAATTCTTCTAATGCTCTCTTGGCTGCCATTTGTTCAGCATGCTTTTTGCTATAACCTAAGCCCTTGGACAAAATCTTACCATTAGCAATTAATTCGACTTTGAATTTCTTATCATGATCGGGACCTTCTTCATCAATGACCTTATAGTCAATTTCTACTTCTCCCGACTGTTGTAACTTTTCTTGTAGGTGCGTCTTAAAATCAGTGTCTTCAGAAAATTCACCGGAATCAATATGAGGATAAACGACCTTCTTTAAAAAGTCATCAACGACTTCATTACCTTGATCCAAATATAAAGCACCATTAAAAGCCTCAAAGATATCTTCTAGTAAAGTATGTCTTTGACGAGCGCCTTGTTTTTCTTCGCCTTTACCAATCAAAAGATATTTATCAATATTAATCTCTTTAGCAAAACGGGCAAAACTGTCAGTTCTAACAATATCTGATCTCAAACGTGTCAGTTTACCTTCTGGTAAATCTGGATATTTTTCAAAGAGATATCTTGAAATATTAATTTCTAAAACCGCATCCCCCAAAAATTCCAAACGTTCGTAATCACCGATACCCAAACCTTTGTGTTCATTATCAAATGATGAGTGAGTCATTGCTCGCTCGACCAATCTTTTATCGTTAAACTTAATTCCATACTTTTCATCTAAAAATTCTAAGAACTTTGGATCTAACATAACGTGTCCCCTTTCCAATAATATTAATTATACTAAACTTTCATCCTAAATAATTATCAATAGAAAAAAATAAGACCCTCTGGCCTTATCTTTAATTGTTTATATTTTCTTCAACCATCAAAAAATTATTTTTGATGCGATGAAATGTAACTAACCGCTTCGCCAACGGTAGTAATTTTTTCAGCATCATCATCAGGAATTTCTGAGCCAAATTCATCTTCTAATTCCAATACAAATTCAACAAGGTCAATTGAATCTGCATCAAGGTCTTTAGCAAATGATGTTTCTTTAGTAATAGTTGAAGCATCTACTTCAAATTTATCGGCAATCAATGCCACGATTTTGTCAAAAACTTCTTGTTCTGTCATGGAGTTTCTCCCTTATTTTTCTGCACTCATTTTTTCAAAATATTTATTAGCTTTATTAATTGTATCATTTGCTAACATATCGTAAATTTGTTTAACCGTATAATAAACAGTCCGACTATCCGCAGCCCCGTGAGCTTTGATTACTGGTGACTTCAATCCAAGCAATACAGCTCCGCCGGCTTGCGACGTATCAAACATCTTCCGCATACCCTTTAGCGATGGAGCAACGATAGCTGCACCCATTTTAGTAAAGATACCATTATTTAGCAAGGCATCTTTTAATTGATGCAAAAGAATTGTTGCTGTACCCTCAGTTGCTTTCAAAGCGGCATTTCCAGTAAAACCATCCGTAACAATTACATCAGCTTTTCCAGCTAAAATATCACCTGATTCAATATTGCCAATAAAATTAATTCCTTCAGTACTCTTTAACAATTGATAAGCCTCTTTGTGAAGAGTATCTCCTTTATCATATTCTGTCCCATTATTTAACAAAGCCACTCTTGGCTGATCAATTTTTTTAACGTCATGTGCATAAATGGAGCCCATAACCGCCCATTGTTGTAGATAGGCTGGTTTAGCTTCAGCATTAGCTCCAACATCTAACATATTTACACCCAATGAGGAATTTTCTGCCGGTAAAGTAGGCATCAAAGCTGGACGTGATACTTGTTTGATACGACCTACAATAAAAATTCCTGCTGCCAATAAAGCTCCTGTATTTCCAAGTGAGAATAAAGCATCATTTTCACCATCTTTTACTGATTTAGCAGCTAAAACCATTGAGGCATCTTTTTTGGAACGAATTGCTTTGACTGGTTCATCGGTTCCTAAGATTTGCTCATCAGTCTGAACAATCGTAATTCTTTGATCATTCTTTAAATATTTTTTGATTTCTGTTTCTTTTCCGTAAAGCGTAAATTCTAAATCTTTCCATTCATCACGAGCGCGCTCTATTCCTTCAACAACTACTTGAGGAGCATTGTCGCCACCCATAGCATCAACAGCTATTTTCATGTTATTTCCCCACTAATCAAAATTATTTAATTGGTCATACTCATCATTAATAAATGACTTTAAAGCTTTAGTTTCCGGACTATTTAATAGTTTTTCATCATTAAACAGCCTTGAAGCTTCTTCTTGAGCCACTTCTAAAACATTAATGTCATTGATTGGATTACCTACTTTGAACTCTGGCAAACCAGACTGACGATTACCTAATAAATCACCAGCACCACGCATTTTCAGATCTTCTTCAGCCAAAACAAAACCATCATTAGTTGATGTCAAAATCTTCATTCGTTCAACTGCCGACTCATTTTTTGGATCTGAAATCAAAATACAATAAGATTGTTTATCGCCACGGCCAACACGACCACGTAATTGATGCAACTGCGATAGGCCAAAACGATTAGCATCATATATTACCATAACTGAAGCATTTGGTACATCAACTCCAACTTCAATAACAGTCGTTGAGACTAACACATCAATTTTTTTATCGCTGAATTGTTTCATAACATCTTCTTTTTGATCGTTAGGCATTTGTCCATGCAACAAACCAATTTGATATTTTTTGCCAAATAATTCTGTAAATTTATCATAAATCAATTCAGCATTTTTCAGATCCATCGTTTCTGATTCTGATATTAATGGTGTTACCACATAAACTTGTGAACCTGCAGCCAATTCCTTAGCAACAAACTGGTACATTTGCTCAACTTTTTGGCTTCTGATCCAATAGGTTTCAATTTTTTTACGCCCCGCTGGCAATTCGTCGATTCTTGAAACATCCATATCGCCGTATGTGGTAATTGCCAAAGTTCTTGGTATTGGCGTAGCAGTCATTGCTAAGACGTCTGGATTTGTACCCTTTTGGCGTAGAGCCTTTCGTTGATTAACTCCAAAACGATGCTGCTCATCAATTACAATAAAGCCTAAATCTTTAAAATTTACACTGTCCTGAATCAAAGCATGAGTTCCCACAACAATATTCGTTTTACCATTTTTTATATCGTCAGCAATGAAATCATGTTCTTTTTTCGTCAAAGAACCGGTTAGCAAAGCTGTTCGAATGTGCAACGGCGCTAACAACCTACTAATTTTATCAAAATGTTGTTGGGCTAAAATTTCCGTTGGTGCCATAATAGCCGCTTGATATCCAGCAGTTACAGCTGCCAACATTGCAATTACCGACACGATAGTTTTACCGGAACCTACATCACCTTGCAATAAACGATTCATATGGTGGGTTGACTTCATATCAGATAAAATTTCCTTAATCACTCGTGTTTGGGCTGCGGTTAAAGTAAACGGCAAACTTTGAACGAATTTATCAACAAATTCTTGATCATATTCCTCAGCAATCCCTACATTTTCTGATTCATCTTGGTGCTTAATACTCTGTAAACCACATTGAAATAAGAAAAATTCTCGAAATTTAGCACTGCGTCTAGCTTCATCGCTTTGTTCTTCGTCTTTAGGAAAATGAATCCCCGCAACTACTTGTTCATCATCCAGCAATTTATATTTAGTTCTTAAATACGCTGGCACAATCGTATCAATTTGATCATGATACTTTTCAAAGGCAGCTTTAATTAAATTGATCAGAGTTTTCTGGTGAATATTTTTATTAACTGAATATACAGAATCGACCGAATTATCGTGAACATCAATGACCTTTATTCCCATCATTGAACGACGGTTTTCATTCCATTTGCCATAAACAGCTACATCAGTACCCGTTTCAAATTTATCTTTCAACCATGGTTGATTGAAAAAAGTTATCATAACCGACTCATTGTCGATCATAATTCTAACATTCAAGCGCGTTTTTTTATAACCAAATCTGGAAACCACTGGCTCGCTAGCAACTATGCCCTTCAAAAGAATTTTCTCCTGATCGACAGCTTCATCTAGCGACTTGGCCTGCATATCCTCATAGCGAAAGGGAAAATAAAACAACAGATCATAGACATTATTTATTCCTAATGATTGCAAAGCTTCTAATTTTTTTGGACCTACTCCGGGCAATTGCGACAATGATTCTTTTCTAAGATCCATAATTTTCTCCTTTCTAAAAAGTTTTAAAAATCAAAAAAAGGCCATGACAAAACAAATCGTTTCGTCAATGCCTCCTTTTATTCAACTGAAATCAAATATGGATAAACCGGTTGGTCTCCTTGGTGAATTTCAGTTTCTAAGTCTGAATATTTATCATCGAGATAATCTGCAATCTTTTGGGCATCCTCTTTATTGCCTTGGGCACCAATCAAAATTGTAATAACTTCACTATCTTCGTCAATCATCTTATCAAGCATTTTTTCAGTACCATCAATAATGTCTTCATTATCAACTAAAATCTTGCCATCGACAATACCCATGTAATGACCCTTAGTAATCTTCAAACCATCGATCTCAGTGTCACGAATAGCCTGAGTAATTTGACCACTCTTAACAGTATCTAAGGAATCTTCCATATTAGCTTTGTTATCCTCTAGATCAGCCTCAGGGTTAAATGACAACATAGCTGTCATCCCTTGAGAGATAGTCTTTGAAGCTACAATAGCTACTGGAATATCAACTAAATCAACTGCTTGTTTAGCAGCCATTATGATATTGCCATTATTAGGCAAAATCAAAGCACGCTTAGCATTCGACTTATTAATAGCATCAACGATATCGTTCGTGGAAGGGTTCATAGTTTGACCACCACTGATAACGTGAGTAACACCTAAACTCTTAAATAAAGTAGTTAAACCAGCACCTGAAGAAACAGCAATCACTGCATAATCAATTGGTTCTTGCTTTTCATCTACTTTAGCAATCGTAGGCTCATCTTCATCTACAATTGTTTCGTGTTGAAGACGCATATTATCGATTTTAATCTTAGAAAGTGAGCCAAACTTTCTACCTTCTGCCCAAACTTTATAAGGGTAGTTAGTATGTACGTGAACTTTTACTACTTCGTCATCAGAAACTACGATTAATGAATCTCCAATTTTACTGAAGTACTCGCGCATCTTAGTATTGTCGAATTTTTCATCAGTCGTAGCATCTTTACCCATTTCAACCATCATTTCAGTACAGAAGCCATTTTTAATTTCGTCAGTGTTGAATTGGCCTTGAACGGATTGATGATGATTAGCATTAACCATTTCGGTCATATCACGTTCATCAGGAATGTATTCTTCATTTCCAGTCTGACCACCCAAACCTTCTAAGAAACCTTCGTAAATGAAAACAAGCCCTTGTCCACCAGAATCAACTACGCCAACTTCCTTCAAAACTGGTAATAATGAAGGTGTCTTCTCAAGTCCAACTTTAGCACCTTCAACGACAGCCTGCATAACCTCTAAAATGTCATTAGTACTTTCGACTTTCTTCATACCAGCTTCAGCACCATATCTAGCAACAGTTAAAATAGTTCCTTCAACTGGCTTCATAACGGCCTTGTAAGCTGTCTTAACACCATCATCGAAAGCCTTGGCTAAATCCATAGCTGTCAATGTATCTTTATCTTCAATACTCTTTGAAAAACCACGGAAAATTTGTGATGTGATAACACCCGAATTTCCACGTGCACCCATTAAAAGTCCCTTAGCGAGTGCCTTACCCAAAGTACCCACATGATCGCTCTCTGACTCATTAACAGCCTTAAAACCGCTTTGAATAGTTAAGCTCATATTCGTTCCGGTATCACCATCAGGAACCGGAAAGACGTTTAGTGAGTTTACAAACTTAGCATTTTTTTCAAGTCTGTGCGATGCAACACGCACCATATCTGAAAATTCTTTTTGTGTAATTAGTTCTTTGCTCAAAAGTTTCCCCTCCAACTAGCTTTACCTATTCAATATCATCCAGAACTTTTATTCCTTGAACATAAATATTAACAGTGCCAGCTGGTGTTCCAAGCATTGTTTCTAGGTTATATTTTACTTTTTCTTTTAAATTTTTTGCAACTTCAGAAATTTTAATTCCATATCCAACAATAATGTAGACATCAACGGCAAGTTTTCCATCTTCTTGATGAATTACTATACCTCTAGAAAAATCTTCACGATTCAAGATTGTATTCATACCATCGCGCAGTTGATTCTTACTTGCCATACCTACGATACCGTAGATATCAGAGGCAGCGCCACCAACAATTGTAGCAACCGTATTTGTTGAAACATCAATCTCGCCATGTTTTGTTTTAATTGTAACAGCCATTTCTGGATCCTCCTATTCTTGGACCTAAATGTATCATAAACAATAAAATTCTATCATAGCAACAATTCTAATTAAAGAATTAAACCCAATAAAACTATATTAATCCATAATTACTCTATTGATTTCAATTCTTAGTTATGGTAAATTAGTCAGGTGATATTTTAAAGAAAAAAACATGTAGCCAAAGGAGGTCGGTCCCATGGCAAAAGATATTATTACAGGCCGTAAAACAGTGTTCGGTAACAAACGTTCACACGCTCTTAACCAATCAAAGCGTTCTTGGAAGCCAAACTTGCAAAAAGTTCGTATTATGGTTGATGGTAAGCCTAAACGTGTATGGGTTTCAGCTAGAGCATTGAAATCAGGAAAAGTTACTCGTGTATAATTATCACTTAATTATTTAAAAAGGACTAGCAATTTAATTGTTGGTCCTTTTTATTTTACACTTTTATTTAATTTATATTATAAGGGGGGCTTATTAAATGGTCAAAATTATCATTGGCACTCACGACAATAAAGATGATCAATTAGCCCAAGCAGTAATTAGCGCCCAAGATGGCGATGTAATTGAATTATTGCCTGGAACTTATTTTTCACGCGAGAGCCCTTTTATCTGTACTATTCGCAAAAATATTTCTATTATCGGTAAAACTGATAATCGTCAAAATATAACACTCAATTGCAGTTTCATGATTGGTGCTAAAACTACCGTTATTTTTAAAAATTTAACTATCAATTATCCTGCTAATGATGAAAATACCCTTTCAGCTTATGATGATGCTAAAGTTTATGGCAACAACATTTTAATTGATCACTTAGCTTTAGACAGTTGGGATACTGTTTATGGGAAAAATGCTGCCTATTCTTTCAAAAATTCAAAAATATTAACTGGCGTTAAAACCAAAGCTGTAGGAATATCGCTCGACAATAGTCGCTTATTTGCTGACACGACTTCTATTCAACTGTTGTTTCAAAAAAATTCTCAGGCATTCTTAAGAGATTCAACAGTATCTCATGAACTTAAATTAAGACAAAATTCTAGTTTGAATTTTCGAAATTTAACAATTGCTCCTTCGACAAACCCGATTAAGAACAATCTAGTTGTGAAAAGTTCATCTTTATTTATGGGAGAAAATTTACGGTTCACTGCAGTAAATCCTCACGTGAGAATTTATCAAGCTCGCTTTAATGTCAAAAAATTCTATCCTTCATTAGATAAAATTCACTTTAAGTTTGATAGCACATCAAAAATTTTTCTCAACGGTAAGAAGAAAAATTGAAAAAATCAATTACGATATTGCTTAACTCTCAAACCAAAAATCCAGTATGACAACCTCCAAGATGGCTGCTATACTGGATTTTTTTAAGAAATATAGTACTAACTATTATTTTATATGCAATGAATCCAAACTATCAGCCAAATCTTTGATCAAATCTTTATCATCTTCAATTCCAACTGATAATCTGACTAATTGGTGTGTGATTCCCGCTTTTTGTTGCTCCTGAGGCGATAATTCCGCATGGGTCATCTTATATGGCAATTCAATTAAACTTTCTACTGCACCTAAACTAACCGCTAATTGAATCACCTTAGTTCCCTCAACAAATTTAGTAGTATCCAGGCCTTTTTGAAGCTCAAAAGAAACAATTCCTCCAAACCCATCAGTTTCTTGAGCTGCAATCTCATGATCCTTAGTACCTGCAATTCCAGGATAATAGATTTTAGCTATTTCTGAACGACTTTGTAAAAATTCAACTATCTTTTGAGCATTGCTAAGATGTCGGTCCATTCTGACTGCCAAAGTTTGAATACCACGACGAACCAGGTTAGAATCTTCTGGCGAAAGCGTGGAACCAATCGCATTTTGATTGAAATAAATCCTATCGGCTAAACTTTGATTTTTGGCCACGACCATACCAGCTATCACATCCGAATGACCGCTTAAATACTTAGTAGCCGAATGAATTACGATATCAGCGCCTAAGTCCAAAGGACGCTGCAAATATGGCGACAGGAACGTATTATCGACAATTGTCAATAAATGATGTTTCTGAGCCACTTCGGCTGTTTTTCGAACACTAGTTACGTGTAATAAAGGATTAGTAAAGCTTTCAAAATAAATGGCTTTAGTATTGGATCTAATTGCTGCTTCAATTTCAGCAGGATCTTGAGTATCAACAGCAGTAAATTGAATTTGCCAACGTTTAAAAAACTCATTAATAATTCTAAATGTTCCACCATAGATCTCTTTGCCAATAATCAAGTGATCTCCTGGTTTAAATATAGCTAAAACCGCATGAATTGCTGCTGAACCTGATGAGAAAGCAAAGCCACGATAACCATCTTCCAATTCAGATACTTGTTCTTCTAAATAATTTCTTGTTGGATTGCCTGAACGAGCATAATCATATTTAACTTTTGATTCTACCGACGGATAAATATAAGTCGATGAATTATAAATAGGTACATTCACAGCCCCAGTATTGTTATCATTTTGCGGTTGACCATGAACTAACTTGGTATTAAATTCCGTCATAATTGCCTCCAGTATTTACATTTTAATTCAGTTGTCTCATATGAAGCACATAATATCAATAAATTTATAATGGAAATTATTTGACTAACCCCTACTGCTAACTAGTAGACTATTTATATATTCATAAAGAGAGGGAGTAAAAATTAATGAGTAAAATTATTGCAGTAATGTCTAACGATGTTGAAGATATTGAATATACTTCTCCAGCTAAAGCTCTAACGGATGCTGGTAATGAGGTTACACTTGTTGGTGCCAAAGCTAAAGATAAACTTATTGGCAAACATGGTACAGAATTTACTACCGACAAAGGGATTGATGATATTAATGCCGATGATTACGACGCTTTATTGATACCTGGTGGTTTTTCACCTGACAATCTTCGTTCTGACGAGCGTTTCGTCGATTTAGCTAAGAAATTCTTACTTTCCGATAAAGCTGTTTTCTCAATTTGCCACGGTCCACAACTTCTAATTCAAACAGGACTTGTTAAGGGTAGAACTTTAACTTCATATCAAACTGTTCAAACTGATTTATACTATGCTGGTGGAATTGTCAAAGATGAACCGGTTGTTATTGACCGCCATCTTATCACTAGCCGTACACCGGATGATTTGGATGAGTTCAATAAGGCCATTGTTGACGAATTGGCTTAATTAAAAGTATTAAAATTTAGTAACTAAAAACACCTAATAATTTTTTCATTAGGTGTTTTTTTGTCGTTTGATATAAAAGACAGTAAATAATACTTTTTTTGATTGAACTGCTGTCTTCTTAATTCATTGTCATGCCACCAGTAACATTGATACCTTGTCCCGTCATATAATCCGACAGAGGACTAGCTAAAAATAAAACTACATTAGCGACATCTCGTGGCGTTCCAGTTCGACCTAAAGGAACTTGACTATTATCTTCCTTTTCAATGTCATCAGGCGATAATCCTCTAATCTTAGCACCATCTTTTCTTTCTCGATGTTTCATAGAGGTTTCAATAATGCCTGGACAAACAGTATTAACATTAATTTGATACTTGGCTACTTCAATTGCTAAAGTTTTTGTTAATCCCAAAACAGCATGTTTAGAAGCAACATAGGCTGACATTGCACGATAGCCATTTTTTCCTGCTTGGGAAGCAATTAAAATCACTTTGCCTGGACGTTTAGCAGCAACCATCAATGAAACAATATATTTGCTGACTAGATATGTACCTCGTGTATTGACCGAAACAGTTTTATCAAAATCAGCCGTCTTACTCTCGATCAAATAATCCATTGTTGAAATTCCCGCCACATTAATTAAAATATTGGGGATCAAGTTTTGATTTTTTAATTGAGTCGCTAAATTATGCACGCTGTCTTCATTTGAAAACCACCTGTAACTAAAACTACCTTATCTTCTAAAGCTGTGAATAAACTCATATTGTCCCTTCTTTGCTTTAAATTACATGACGCTCATAAGGATCATTGGAAATACCCTCTTCAAGGATTTTTTTAGACCATTCCTTAGCTGAAAACAATGAATGATCACGATAATTGCCACAGCTATATTTGTCAGTTCCTTGAACGTCTTTCCATTCGATCTTATTAGCAATATCATCCAATGCGCCCTTCAAAGCTTCAGCTACCTCAGTCGTTGAATGCTCGCCCCAAACGATTAAATGAAATCCAGTTCGACAGCCAAATGGTGAACAGTCGATCACGCCGTCTAAACGGTCTCTCAACAAACCGGCAAGCAAATGTTCAATTGTATGTAAACCTGCCGTTGGAATAGCATTTTCGTTTGGTTGAACTAATCTTAAATCATAGTTAGAAATCGTATCGCCTTTTGTTCCATGTTCCTCTGTAATCAAACGAACATATGGTGCTTTTACCTTTGTATGATCCAATGTAAAACTTTCAACTTTTGCCATAATTAAATATCTCCTCAAATTTATTTATTTTTTAAATACGTTAATGGTTTATTAACTTCAATTTTGGTTCCGAAATACTTTTTCTTGATGTATTTTTGAATTTCTTTATTGTGGTAGAGCTTAACTAATTTTTGATAATTAGTATTATTTTTATTCTTTGCAGCTGTGGCTAAAATATTAATATTATCTTTTGTACCTTGATCGACTTTTTCGTGGTAGATAGAATCGGTCAAAACATGTAAGCCGCTTTCCAAAGCAACAGTATTAGAAATTAATACAACAGGCACATCATTCAAAACTCGTGGTCCAGTGGTATCATCGATTTCTTTGAATTTTAAATTTTTAGGATTAGCGGTGATATCTTTAGTATTGCCCAAAGCGTTGAATCCTTTTTTCAAAGTAATCAATCCAGCCTTTTGTAGTAACAAAAGATCGCGGGACGTGTTAGCTGGGTTATTAGCAATCGCAACTGTCGTACCATTAGGAATATCCTTGAGACTCTTATATTTCTTAGAATAAATTCCTAAAGGCTCCAAATAAGTTGTCCCTAAAGCTATCAATTTTCCATTTGGATTTTGTTTGTTGTAAGCCTGATAATATGACCACGATTGAAAAGCATTCACATCCACTTGACCTTGACTAGTAGCATTATTTAATTGGGCACCGTCGGTAATTTCCTTAGTTTTAATTTTCAATCCTAATTTTTTAGCTTGCGAACTCTTAGCTATATGTTCCCAGATATCTAAATCTGATCCTTGCGAACCAACAATAATTGTATCGTTCTGCGATGCTTTGGCTTTATTGCCACATCCTACTAAAAGGATAATCGACAAAGCTAAAATAACAGTTAAAAATACTTGCTTGCCTCTTCTCAATTTTGATTCCTCCTCAAATTAACAATGAATCTAAATATTTTTAGGTTGGTGCATTCCAAAAATCAAACATCAAAAGCCTCCTCATTTTTAAAACTTACTTTTTAATTAGATTATTTTTTATGCTACGTGGTAATTTCTTAAAACATTTAATAAAAGAAAAGTAAAACTATCATTGCTGATTAGAATAAGTTGTTCTAAGCTTTTACCCTTCTGCTGGTTATTCCAAAACTCTTAAAAGGACTCAAGGAGAATAAAGATATCGTAAAAAAGGGATATCTGAACGACAATTAGTCGTTCGGATAAGTTGCTCTAAGCGTAAACGCTAAGAGCAACTAAAAAATCGTCCCTACATGTACAGACTTTATCTGCAATGTAGGGACGATTACCGTGGTACCACCCTAATTTATACTTTGCTTGCACAAAATACCTCAACGACACTAACATGTCCGGGATGATATCGCATCCTTGCGTACCTTTGGCTTTCACCTAGGTAAGACTCCAAGCTCATCTTCGGTCAATGTTCGTTCCGTCTTTTCACTAGCCGACGGTCACTCTGCAAACTAATAATTAATCTACTCTTCTCTTCAACGTCTAATTAAATTAAATAAGTTTTAATTGTTTGATTGCTGATTAATTTACTCCTGTTATTTATTACTGTCAATATCATTTATAAAAAAAGTTGTTTTCATAAAAATAAATCTCAATTTACGAGCAAAAATTTAAAGAAAATTTATTGATAAAAGAATATAATTATTAATTTAGGAGGAATCGAATAATGCCTAAAATTTTCAAACCAAAAAAGGTCGAATTAACTGAGTTATTTTACGATTTAGTCTTTGTCTATGCCATTTCTAAATTGACTGGTTTACTAAGTCATATTCCTGAAAACTCATCATTTTTACAGCAGTTAATTATTTTTTCTATTATTATGATCGTCTTCATCAACACTTGGATGATCGAAACCGTTTTTACTAATCGTTATAGTCAAAATTCCATTGAAAATATTATTTTCTTTATGGTAGATATGGGGATTGTTCTCTTTATGTCTAATAATCTTGATGGTTCAGTCACAAATTGGTTTCATCCCTTTACTTTAGCTGCCGCTCTCCTATCAGGAACTTTAGTTTTACAATATGCCTTAGTTCATTGGCGAACTAATAAAATGATTGATAAGAATTTAACCAAACTATTTATTTATATTCTTTCGTTAAGAACCGGATTGCTTTTGGTAGGAGCCTTGCTTCCGTTTAAAATTGGTTTAATAATAGCTTTGATTGGCGTTATTTCTAGTTGGATATTACCAGGGATTTATACTAAAAAAATGACTAACCGAGCTATTAATTTTCCACATCTTTTAGAAAGATTAACTGCTCTAATTATCATCAGTTTTGGTGAAACTATTGTCGATATTGCGGACTACTTCAAAATTTCAGAGTTTACTCCTTACTCAATTTTAATTTTTTTAATTATCTGTTCTCTTTTTATGACTTATATTACTCAATTTGATCATTTTATTGATGAAACTAAATCCAACGAAACAGGAAATAGATTAATCTATTTACATTATCCAATTCTTTTTGGAATTAGTTTGATTACAGTTTCATTAGATTTTATTCATGAAAATGAATTTTCTAAAACATCTGCCAGCACAATTCTATTTATAGGACTAATGCTCTTTTATCTCGGTATCTTTTTAGCTGATTTTTACAATAAAAATAATATTCAAAAGAAAAATTATGTTAAATTATACTTTAGCTTTTCCACATTAATAAACTTAATTCTCTGTTTATCATTTCCATCATTTCATGCCATAGTAATAATTACCGCTTTAGTAACTGTCTCTAATTCAGTGGTTTTATCAGAAAGTATGATTCAGCAAACTCATCTTTAAAATAAATATAAAAAGACCAATATAGTAATCATTTAAAATGATTGAAGTGCAATAAAAAAGTTAGACATTTT
>NZ_AZDB01000039.1 GCF_001434585.1 Companilactobacillus crustorum JCM 15951 | reverse complement strand
GCCATCAACTTGATTTGACGAACAGCCCAAATTATATTATTTAATTTACTGCATAAAAAAACAGCTATGAATTTATAGCTGTTTTTTTTGTTACTTATCACATTTTTGTTTACCCTTATTTAATTCACGAATATTCTTATGCAATTCAGTTTTTTCTTCTTTAGCAACTGAATTGGTAGATGTTGTAGCATTGCTTGCACTTGAAGTAGTAGTAGAATCATTTAAAATACTGTCGATCAATTCTTGAGTAACAACAACTTTGACCGGATTCTTAGCTAACTCGGCATCGGTACTTTTTCTAATTCTAGGAGTAACGATATAGTTAGTGATCAATTGTTGAATGACAATTACAATACCACCGACTAGGAAGTAAAGTGCTAGTGCGGCTGTAGAAATCAAAGAAATGAAGAAGGTCATCATAGGACTCATGATAATCATTGTTTGCATTTGTTTTCTTTGTTCCTGAGGTACGATTTGAAGTGACATCCAACCTTGTACTAGATAGAACAAAGTGGCAATAATAGCAATCAACATACTTGGTTTACCCAAAGGAATTGATAAGAATGTAGCGGCACCAATTTGTTTAGAATATTGCACCGCTTGATAGATACCAATCAAAATAGGCATTTGTAGTAACAGTGGCAAACATCCTAGACCACCGGTTAAACTCATATTGTTCTTTTTGTAGACATCCATCATCAAACCACTGATTTTTTGTTGAGCTTCAGGACCTTTAGCTTTCTTTTGAGCTTCCTGAACCATCTTTAACTGTGGTTGAATAGCACGCATTTTTTCTTGTTGAGTCGTTGACTTATATTGTTGATTCAATGACAACGGAACAAGAATTAGACGAACAACGAAGGAAATGATAACAATTCCCCAAGCGTAAGCATTTTTGCCACCGACTGCTTGTGCTGTTTTTAGAATCAAGTTTTGGAAAGGAATTCCCAGCCATTTATAGATAAATCCATATGGCCCACTAGTTGGAGCATGTAAATTAGCCGAGCCTTGTGCACACCCCGTCAAAACTAGTGTCAGTACTAAAACTAATGACAGTACTGATAAATATTTGACGTATTTTTTATTCACTTAATAAACCACCCTTTTAATCGTATACAAAGTAATATACGTTAACTCATTTGACGTTTCAACCAATCACAGTAAATTTCTCGTAATGTTGTAAGTCGTCAGAAAAAGTATAGTCCATTTTGGTTACTTTTCCAAAGGGAGAAGGGGAAGATTTTACGCGGTTTAAAAAAACATAAAGGACTTTTTGATCTCCCTCGGCCTCAATTGAAACAGAACCATCTAATTCGTTTTTAACAGTTCCGGTAATATTTAATTCTTGTGCTACTTGAAAAGTAGAGTACCGAAAGCCAACGCCTTGAACTAAACCATTAACATTAATAGAAAGATGTTTCATAACTGATCACCTCAAATCTTTGAATGTGTTAATATCTATATTATAGAACAAGAGGGATGGATCATATGAAATATATTGAGTCAAAGAAGAACGATGAAATTAAGCAGCTAAAAAAATTATCTGCTACAAAAAATATTCGTAAGACTGGTACTTACATGATTGAAGGTTTTCATTTAGTACGTGAAGCCGATCAATATGAACAAGAATTTGTGAAACTTTTTGTAACTGAAAAGTACGAAGAAGACCGTTTAGTTAAAAAATACCGTGAAATTGCGACAGTAGTTTCAGAAGATGTTGCCAATGAATTGTCAGAGACAAAGACACCACAGGGTATTTTTGCCGTAATCAAAGTTCAAGCAGGCGATGATGTCAATGAACTTTCTGGTAAATGGGTTATGTTAGATGACGTTCAAGACCCTGGCAATGTTGGAACAATTGTTAGAACTGCAGATGCTGCTGGTTATGATGGCGTAATCACTAGTTTGGATACGGCTGATTTTTATCAACCTAAGGTACAACGTTCAATGCAAGGCAGTCAATTTCATTTGCCAATTTATCGAATGGATATTAATCGTGCCATTAATTTGGCTAAAAAGTCACAATTGAAGATTTATGGTTCTGAGGTTAATGCTCAGGCTAAGCCATATACTGAATTGGACAAGATTGATGATTTTGCTTTAATTATGGGTAATGAAGCTCATGGAATTACTCAGGATGTTTTGAATGAGACTGACGAAAATATTTATATCCCTATTTTAGGAAAAGCTGAATCACTCAACGTAGCAGTTGCTGCTGGCGTTTTAATGTATGGATTACAATCACTATAAAACTTGCGAAACTTTTTAGTTTTTGTATAATCGTTATATAAATAATATTTAAACATTGACGAAAAATAGTAACTATGGAATTCATGACAGGAAGAACCGTTCACTGAAAAAGGTTTGATGAAAGAAATAGCGAATTCACTTTCCGAGTTTTAAGTTAGTTACTATATAACTACTTGAGTGCATGCTTTTTTAGCGTGAACTAGGGTGGTACCGCGAGTCCTCGTCCCTTTTTTTAGGGATGGGGACTTTTTTTGTATATTAAATGATTTTAAAAAGTTAAAACAGATCAATTGCAATTAGGAGGAAAACAATGTCATTAAATGATACGTTAAAAAATTTAAGAGAAAATGGTATTGATGAAGCCAAACGTGCTGAAAGACTTCAAGAACTAAATGACTTGAGGGTTAATCTTTTAGGTAAAAAAGGTCCGATTACTAAGGCTTTACGCGGTATGAAGGATGTTCCAGCTGAACAACGTCCAGAAATCGGAACTTTAGCTAATAATGTGAAAAAAGATATTCAAGCAGCTATTGAAGAGAAGATGGCCGAGCTTAACAAACGTTTAGTTGCTAAAAAGCTGGAAGAAGAAACGATTGATGTTACTTTGCCAGCAACAAAACAATCTCAAGGAACTAAACATATCTTGAATCAGACAATTGAAGATATCGAACAATTTTTCATCGGTTTGGGTTATGAAGTAGCTGGTGGCTATGAGGTTGAAGAAGATCATTATAATTTTGAAAGATTGAATATCCCCAAGGATCACCCGGCTCGCGATATGCAAGATACTTTCTATTTATCAGATGAATTGTTGATGAGAACTCAAACGTCTGCACAAGAAGGACGGGATATGGAAGCCCATGATTTTACTAAGGGTCCTTTGAAAATGATTTCTCCTGGTGTGGTTTATCGTCGTGATGATGATGACGCAACTCATTCTCATCAATTCCATCAAATTGAAGGATTAGTAGTTGATAAAAATATCAGTATGGCTGATTTAAAAGGTACTTTGGATGCCTTATGTCGTCACGTATTTGGGGCTGATCGTGAAATTCGTTTTCGTCCTAGTTACTTCCCATTTACTGAACCATCTGTTGAAGTTGATGTTTCGTGTTTCAACTGTGGTGGCGAAGGATGCCGTATTTGTAAATACACAGGTTGGATTGAAGTTTTAGGTGCAGGGCTAACACACCCTAATGTCCTAAAAATGTCAGGAATCGATCCTAAAGAATACAGTGCGATGGCTTTTGGCCTTGGCCCAGAACGTTTCGCCATGCTTAAATATGGAATCAACGATATTCGTGATTTCTATCTAAATGACGTTAGATTTCTAGAACAATTCAAAGGAGTAAATTAAGATAATGAAGATTTCTGTTAATTGGTTAAAAGAATATATTCCTGTTGATCATACAGTTGAGGAAATGGCTGATAAAATATCTCTTACTGGAATTGAATCTAGTCCGGTGAGATTAGGCGAAGAATTGACTGATTTGGTTGTCGGACATATTACTAAAGTTGAACCACATCCAGATTCAGATCATTTGAAGGTTTGTCAGGTTGATGTAGGAGAGAGTGCAGAGATTCAAATTGTCTGTGGTGCTCCTAATGTTTCAGTTGATCAATATGTAATAGTAGCAATGCATGGTGCTCACTTACCTAATGGTGTACGAATCAAACGTGGTAAATTACGTGGTCAAGAATCAAACGGTATGATTTGTGGACTTGATGAAGTTGGTGTGCCAGCTAAATATATGCCTAAAGAATTTGAAAATGGAATTTATGTTTTTGACGAACCCCAAACACCAGGTACAGCGGTTTATGACTTACTAGGTTTGAAGGATCAAATGATTGATATTGATATCACGCCTAACCGTGCTGATACATTGGGCATGCATGGAGCAGCTTGGGAAATTGGTGCCACATATAACGAAAAGCCAGTTTTCAAAAAGCCAGAACTTGATAGCGGCAAAATTAAAGATATGAATGATGTAACGGTTGATGTTAAAGTTAAAGACTTGGTGCCAGATTATTTAATTCGTGAGTTGAAAGATGTCAAAGTTACAAAGAGTCCTTTGTGGATGCAAAGAAGACTATGGAATCAAAATATTCGTCCAGTCAACAGCATTGTCGATGCTGCCAACTATGTCATGATTGAATATGGACAGCCAGTTCAAGTCTATGATTTGGATAAACTAGAAAATAGTAGTTTAACAGTTAAAATGGCTCAAGATGGTGATAAATTACAATTAATTGATGACGAAAAGGCTTTGAACCATAACGACATCGTGATTGCTTCAGGAGATAAAGTCCTAGGCTTAGCAGGTGTTATTAATGGCTCGAACGCTACAGTTGATGAAAATACTAAGAATGTCTTGCTAGAAGCTGGAGTTTTTGATGGTGCATCTGTTCGTAAGACTGCTCAAAGACATGATCTTCGTAGCGATGCTTCTAGTCGTTTTGAAAAAGGCGTTGACAATGGTATTGTTTCTGAAGCCTTGACTCGTGTGGCCCAATTGATTACCAATGACAGTCCGGTTGAAGCCATTTCTCAAGAAATTGTCGGTAACTTTACTAAGGCTGAACCAATTGTGATTAAAGGAAGCATTGCCCATATTAATCATTTAATGGGATTAAATTTGTCAGTAACTGAAATTAATAATATTTTTGACCGCTTAGGTTTTGAAACTCAATTGGTCGGTGATGAGGTTACTGTTACTATTCCAACTCGTCGTTGGGATATGACTATCGAAGCTGATCTTGTAGAAGAAGTTAACCGAATTTATGGTTATGCTAACTTACCTAATACTTTACCTGCTGGAATGGAAACTCGTGGTGGTTATAGTCCAGAACGTGAATTAGGCAATAAATTACGTGATATTTTATTAGGCGAAGGTATGGATGAAGTAATCAACTTCTCATTGCTTAATAAGCAAGAAGTTGAAGATTTCAATACAATTGGCAGTGAATATACTAAATTATTGCATCCAATGACTGAAGACCATGAATATTTACGTAATAGTTTGATTCCTGGCTTGGTTCGTAATATTGCTTATAATCAAGCTCGTAAGAATAATGATTTAAGTATTTTTGAACAGGCTAGAGTTTTTGATCGTTTAACTGGTCAAGATCGTCCTAATGAAATACCATATATTTCTGGTGCAATTAGTGGTAATGTAGTCGAGGATTCTTGGAATTCAGAGCCAAGAAAGGTCGATTTCTATTACATCAAAGGAATCGTTGAGGAATTATTGTCATTTACCAATGCTGATGCTAATTTCACATTCGTAGCGACGGATCAATATTCTAATATGCATCCAGGCCAAACAGCTCAAATTAGGGCTAATGATCAGGTAGTCGGCTTAGTTGGTAAGTTGCATCCAGATTATCAAAAAGAACACAATATTGATGATACTTTTGTTTTTGAATTAAATGTTATAGATTTATTCAACTTGAATAAGAAGAATGTTAAAGCTCAAAGTGCTCCTAAGTATCCATCAGTGACACGTGATTTAGCTATTTTGATTGGAAATGATATTGAAAATGGTCAAATTATCAATGATATTTTTGCTAACGGTGGCAAATACTTGCATGATGTTAATATCTTCGATGTATATGAAGGTAAGAATATCAAGCCAAATCATAAGTCACTTGGATATCATTTAGTATTTTTGAATCCTGATAATACTTTGACAGATGAAGAAGTAGAAAAAGCTTTTGCACATGTAAAAGACAGTTTGGTTCAAAAATTTAATGTGGAAATTAGATAATTATTCCAAAACTAATGGTATAATTCTAATAAATTAACTCGGGAGGCTGTGTCTTGAGCCAAAAGGATGATAAAAAAGAAGCATTGAAGCAAGAATCAGATGATAAGATGAAGACTCGAGCCGAAGAACGGACAGTAGCTAATCACATTGCTTACTGGATTGTCGGTGTGATTGCCGTCTTAGCAATCGTTGTTGCTATCATTGGTTTCAATTATGTAAACAGTTCATTACAACCATATAATGCGAATAGCAAAGAAGAAATCGTCGTTAAGATTCCAATCGGTTCTTCTAGCAAAGAAATCGCTAAAACTCTTGAAAAAGACAAGGTTATTAAAAGTGCTACCGTCTTTAATTTTTATATTAAAGCGCAAAATTATAATGATTTCCAAGCCGGTTACTACAAATTTAAGCCATCATGGGATGTTAGTACCGTTGTCAAACAATTGCAAAAGGGTGGAAGTGCTGAGTTGCCAGCAAGTACTAATTCAGGCGACACAGTCTTAGTTCGTGAAGGTATTACGATCGATCAAGTTGGTGATGCTATTCAGAGCGGAACAAAGAGTACTTTGAAGTTTAAAAAGAAGGATTTCTTGAAGCTAATGAAAGATGAATCCTTCATGAAGCAGCTTCAAAAGAAATATCCTGAATTACTCGATTCAACAATGGCCAAAAAGAATGTTAGATATCATCTAGAAGGTTATTTGTTCCCTGCAACATATAGTGTTTACAAGGGTATGACTATGAAAGAATTAGTTGAGCAAATGGTTGAAAATGAGAATAATAAATTGCAGCCTTATTATGCAACTATCAAGGAAAAGGGCTATACAGTTCAACAAGTTTTGACAATTGCATCGTTGGTCGAACGTGAAGGGTTGGACACTAAGAATCGTAAGAAGATTGCTGGTGTCTTCTATAACCGTTTGGCAATTAATATGCCTTTGCAATCTGATATTTCAGTTATGTATGCTTTAAATACGCACAAAACTAAGTTGACTAACAAAGATACGAGTGTGAAGTCGCCTTATAACTTGTATAAGAATACAGGTTATGGTCCTGGACCATTTAACACTCCAAGTTTGGATTCAATTGAGGCAACCTTGAATCCAAGTGATAGAGATGAGAATTACCTCTACTTCTTCGCTAACTTGAAGACAGGTAAGATTACTTATTCACATACTTTGGCAGAGCATAACAGTAGATATGCAACGACAGGTCAATAATGTATAATTGTAGATAGAAAAATAAATGTCATCTAATCAATCTCGATTAGATGACATTTTGAAATTAGAATAATAAAAGGAAGTTATAAAAATGGCAGATAGAAGTTATCCAATGACAGCTGAAGGTAAAAAACAGCTAGAAGAAGAATTAGAAAATCTAAAAAAAGTAAAGCGTCCAGAAGTTATTAATCGTATCAAGATTGCTAGAAGTTTTGGTGATCTTTCTGAGAATTCTGAATATACTTCTGCAAAAGATGAACAAAGTGTCGTTGAATCACGTATTTCTCAAATTATCGAACAATTGCAATACGCTAAAGTCATTGATGCTGACGAAGTGGCTCACGATGAAGTTTCTATTGGTAAAAAGGTTACAGTTCAAGAAGACGGAGAGGAACCTGATATTTATACGATTGTTGGTGCTTCCGAATCTGACCCTGATAATGGTAAAATTTCAAATGATTCTCCAATTGCTAAAGCTTTGCTAGGAAAACATACAGGTGATGTAGTAACTGTTGAAACTCCTGTTGGCAGTTATGAGGTTACTGTTAAAGCCGTTGAAGTTGCTTAATGAATACGTTTTCTGCTATGTTTATCTTAGAAAAATATTGAGGTGGGCATAATGAAGATTGAATTAACTGACAGAGCAGCACAATGGTTTAAAGAAGAGTTGGACTTAGTACCCGGTGATGGTGTACATTTTTATGGTAAGGTCTATGGAAAGACAATGGTTCATGAAGGCTTTTCAATTGCAATGCGCAAAGAAAAACCGGTTGATCCAGTGGCAAGTACAGTGATCGATGGTGTAAGTTATTATATAACTGACAGCGATACTTGGTTTTTTGCCAGATATGATTTGTTAGTTGAATATGATCCTGACCTCGATGGACCTAAGTATATTTTTAAATCGAATGAATAATTTTTCGATTTTTTTGAAGGATAAATATGAGAAGAATACTGGATATAATAAAGAAAAGAACAGGTAGTCAAGCGAAGTCTACTATTCCATTTCGTCTAAACCTGCTTTTTTTTATTGTCTTTGTTCTATTCGCAATGTTAGTCGCACAGTTAGCTTATCTTCAGATCGTTTATGGAGGTAAGTTTCAAGCTGAGGTTGACCGAACAGATAAGACAGTAATGACAGGCAGTGTACCACGTGGAATGATCTACGACGCAAAGGGTAGACTACTGGTTGGAAATTCAACGTCTAATGCTATTACCTATACAAAAGGTGGGAGCGTTAAGTCGTCAGATATTTATACAATTGTTAACAGATTGACAAAATATATTACAGTGGAGCCAACTGATCTAACAAGTCGAGATAAAGCTGATTATATTTTGTCAGCTCCTAATAAATCAGCACAAGTTACTAAACAGATGCCTAAGTCTTACCGTGTTGATTCAAATGGCGATGCTTTGTCTGCTAATAAAATTTATGCTAATGAAGTTAAGTATGTCGAGCAACAAGGTATTCATTTAAATAATAAAGACCTTCAACGGGCAACTTTATTTAAAAAGATGAGTTCGGCTTATTCACTTTCAACAGTTTTTTTGAAGGATAAAAATCTTACAGCCCGGGAAATTGCTGAAGTGAGTGAACATTTAACCGAGTTACCGGGTATCAGTATTGGTAGTAATTGGGATCGTGATTATCCACAGGGTAAGTCAATTGCAAGTATTATTGGTGGAGTTTCAACTGAACAACAAGGTATTCCTGATGATGAAATTAATTCAATGCTAGCAGCTGGCTACTCACGAAATGATCGTGTCGGTACTAGTTATCTAGAGAAGAATTATGAATCAATTCTTTCTGGTACTAAGAGTCAACGTCAAGTACAAATTGGCTCTAATAATCAAATTAAAAAGAGTACAGTGCTTTACAAGGGTCAAAAGGGTGGCAATCTTAACTTAACAATTGACTCTAAGTTCCAAAAGAAAGTTCAAGCAGATTTGGAAGAACAGTACAGTTCTGCTAAAGCTGCTGGAATAACTCAATATTCTGATGGGGCCTATGCGGTTGTTTTAAATCCTAAGACCGGAGCTATTTTAGCGATGGCGGGGATTCATAATAATCCTAAGACCGGTAAGACTAGTGAAGATGCTTTGGGCGTTATCAATAGAACCTTTGTTATGGGTTCAGCGGTTAAAGGTGCCACGGTTTTGGGTGCCTTGATGGATGGCGTTATTACACCTGAAAACAATACTCAAGCTGATGATCCAATCTATTTGCCAGGTTCACCTGTTAAGAAGTCTGTTTATCCAGCTGGTACTTTCAGTAGTCTAGGTGCCGTTCAAGCACTTCAATATTCATCTAATATTTATATGATGAATTTGGCTATGAAGGAAGGAAACGCTAAATACGTTCCTAACGAAGAATTAACTATGGATTCAGATATCTTCTCTAAATTGCGTGGTTACTTTAACCAATTTGGTTTAGGCGTCAAAACCGGAATTGATATTTCTGGTGAAACAAAGGGTATTGAAGGTTCTACACTCACTAGTGAAGGTAAGTTGAAAACCGGTTCTGCACTGGATTTGTCTTACGGAAACTATGATGCTTATACATTGATTGAAATGGCACAATATATTTCGACAATTGCCAACGGTGGTTATCGTTTGAAACCTTATGTTGTTCAATCTATTCAAAAGACTAAAGATGATGGGACTAAGGGTGCTTTAACATCTGTTACTAAGCCTTCGGTCTTGAATCGTGTTGGTGTTACTCAAGATGAATTGAATGTTGTTAAGAAGGGAATGTATGAAGCTGTTCATGGTAGTGGCTACTGGACTACAGCTACTAAATTAGCAGATTTGTCTCCGGCTGTTGCAGCTAAAACTGGTACGGCTCAATCATTCTATTATGATCCTGATAATCCTAGTTCTGATCCTCCTGAAACAATTACAACTAGTTTGGTAAGTTTTGGTCCTTATGATGATCCTAACGTTGCCATGGCTATTGTATTTCCTAATTTGACAAGTGAGGACGGAAGTTATCCAAACTTGCTCGCTCATCAAATTTATACGGACTATTATAAGATGACAGGTCAGAAATAATCTGAATTTGGCCTTTTAAAATATGCGAAAAAATGATATATTTAATTAGTTGAATTTAGTTAAGTATTATGAAAGGATATTCCAATATGAGAGTAAATATTACAATGGAATGTACTTCATGTCATGAACGTACATATCTAACAAACAAGAGCAAGCGTAACAATCCAGATCGCCTTGAACTTAAGAAATATTGTCCACGCGAACGTACTGTTACATTGCATCGTGAAACAAAATAAACAACAGGTTAAAACCCCTGTTGTTTTTTTTTACTAAGGGAGTGTTTAGTTGGATAAGGTAAGCTTTAGAAAAAAACAAATTGACCTTGTTAGTGATTTTATGAAATCCGATAAAGCTCAAAAAGAGATCAATGATCTTTATTTTCAGTTGTTTAATTATTTGGATTTTCAAAATGCGTCTAGTATTGGTATTACATTGAGTAAAAATCATGAAATTCCAACTTTTCCAATCATTAATCAATGTTGGGAAATGGGGAAGGAAGTTTATATTCCTAAAACTTTTTCTGATTACTCAATGACATTTGTTAAATATACTAATGATACTGAATTGGAGGAAAATTACTTTGGTATTAAAGAACCGAAAGATTATCAAAGTGATGTTTTAGATCCTCCCAATCTAATGATTGTTCCTGGACTGGCTTATTCGGCTGATAATAACCGTTTAGGGTCCGGTGCTGGTTATTTCGATCGTTATTTGGCTAAATATCCAACTAAAACAGTATCTCTAGCCCTATCTGAACAATATTATCAAGATACAGTCTGGCCAGTTTATGTTTTAGATAAACCAATTGATAAAATAATTGTCTCGAAGAGTGAACAAGATGCAGCTATTCAATAGACAGAGTAAATCATATGTAACTTGGCTGCTACTCCTAGTAACTGTAGCCATGTTTTTGGTAGAGTCGTTGCTTGGTGGTTCACAAAATCTTAATACATTGATTCTTTTAGGGGCAAAGACTAATAGTTTGATTCAGGAAGGTCAGTGGTGGCGCTTAATAACACCGATGTTTTTACACATTGGTATCTTCCATATTTTCATGAATGGGTTTACACTGTTATATGTCGGTCAAGTATTAGAGCCGATGATAGGTCATTGGCGATTTTTAATTTTGTACGTACTGAGTGGGATTACAGGTAATTTAGCTAGTTTTGCTTTTGGAGCTAATAATGCTTTGTCCGCTGGTGCTAGTACCTCGTTATTTGGGATGTTTGGAGCCTTTTTAGCTTTGGCATTAATTTATCGAGAAAATCGTTTTTTGACGGAATTAGGTAAAAGTTTCTTAGGTCTGATCGTCGTTAACTTGTTGATGGATCTAACTATGTCAGGTATTGATATTTGGGGCCACATAGGCGGTGCTATTGGTGGTTTGTTGCTAGGGTATGCGTTAGGTATACCAAGAATAAATCGCCCTAAAATGATCTTACGAATTTTGGCTATAGTAATCGTTGTCGTTATTTCTTATTTTATGTATGTAAAGGGTATGATAGTTTATGGATAATATGAGCTTTAGAACCCTCTATGATGTGCAGCAATTGCTCAAGCGATTTGGAACGTTTGTCCATCTCGGTAAAAGAATGTGGGATATAGAGCTTATGTTCATTGAGGTTAAACGCTTGTACGAAGACGGATTAATCGACAAAAAGACTTTTATTAATGCTCAATTGGTCTTAAAACGTGAGCACAGAAAAGAAGAGAAAAAAGAAGAAGAAAAGGACAGATCAAAGTGACAGACAAAAAGTTAATCGGTGTTGACCTTGGTGGTACAACAATTAAATTTGCTATTCTTACTGATAAAGGTGAGATTCAACAAAAGTGGAGTATTGAAACAAATATTCTATCTGATGGACAGTTGATTATCCCTGATATTATTGATTCAATTAATCATCATATCGAGATGTACGGCATGACTTCTGACCAATTTGATGGAATTGGACTTGGTTCTCCTGGTACAATCGATCATGAAAATGGCACGATCAAGGGTGCTTATAACCTTAACTGGACAGATTCAGTTTATCCAGTACGTGATATTGAAAAAGGAACAGGCTTGCCTGTAACAATTGAAAATGATGCAAATGTTGCAGCTCTTGGCGAAAGATGGCAAGGTGCTGGTAACAACGCTAAGGATGTTGTCTTTGTAACACTAGGAACTGGTGTTGGTGGCGGAATTATTCTTAACGGTCAACTAGTTCAAGGTGCTAATGGTGCTGCTGGTGAGATCGGTCACGTGACTGTAGATCCTAATGGTTTCATGTGTACTTGTGGCAAGAGAGGCTGTTTGGAAACAATCGCTTCAGCTACTGGTATCGTACGTGTAGCCAGAGATCGTGCTTCAGAGTATGCTGGTAGTTCAGAATTGAAGGCCATGCTTGATGATGGTCAAGATATTTCAGCTAAAGATGTTTTTGACTTAGCTAAAGAAAATGATGATCTAGCTATGATCGTTGCTGATTATGTTTGTGAATCACTTGGATTTGTATTAGGTAATATTGCTAATACATTGAATCCTAAATATGTTGTTATTGGTGGTGGTGTTTCTGCCGCTGGTGACTTCCTACTTAACAAAGTAGATGCCGCTATGCGTAAGAATGAATTTGCTACTATCAAAGCTTCAACTGAACTAAGACTAGCTAGTCTTGGTAATGGTGCCGGTGTTATTGGTGCTGCTTCATTGATTAAAGTTGATTAGGGGTTTTTATTGATGCAAGTTTTAAATGCGGTTTTGTATGTTATTGTAATAGGATTTTTGATTTATTGGGTAGGCTCATGGCTCTACTTCCGATTAAAAGGTAGACAAATGAATGGCTCATTGGACCAAAAGACTTTTGAGGAAACAATGAGAAAAGCTCAAATTGTGGATTTAAGAGAGAAAAATGCATTCGATGCTAAACATATTTTAGGTGCAAGAAGCCTTCCATATACTCAATTAAAGTACAATGAAGGTGAGTTGCGTCCTGATCTTCCTGTTTATCTTTACGGAGATAATAAGAATATATGTATCCGTGCAGCTCTTAAGATGCAAAAAAAATGGGGCTTTAATGATGTTAAGTGGTTGGAGGATCGTTTTTCCGATTGGGAAGGCAAGACTAAGAAGACCACTAAGATATAAAAAAATGCTGTGCAGAAAATTTCTGACACAGCATTTTTTAGTATAGTTAAATTTTAAGATATCGATTTAGCCTTGATGTGCTTGCAAGCTTTTACGATTGGCACGTCTACGGTTAGCCTCGATACGATCGTTTTCTTCATTTTCAGGTTCAATGACTTGTTTTTTGAATGCATGTAAAGCACCATAAACTGCAGTAGCAGTTGTTAATGAACCAACAAGAAATCCTTTAACAAAACGTAAGTGTTTTTGTTTTTTAGCCATAATATAATTCCTCCTGTCTTTATTCTCATTATGGCTTATTTCCATTAAAATATCTATAAAAGACTGTCTAAGAGAGGTAATTTTTTGAGAAAAGTTGTTGCAATTGTAGGACCAACGGCTGTTGGTAAAAGTGCGCTGGGTTTAAAATTAGCTAAAAAGTTCAATGGTGAGATAATTTCAGGCGATTCGATGCAGATTTATCGTCATCTAGATATTGGGACTGCCAAGGATTCACCTGCAGAATTGGCAGCTGTGCCGCATCATTTAGTGAATATCTGCGATCCTGATCAGCGCTATACAGTAAAAGATTTTCAAGCCCGTGCTAAAAACGTCATAAAAGAGTTGTCTGAGCAGAATAAATTACCATTAGTAGTTGGAGGGACTGGCTTTTATTTAAGCTCATTGACTAATAATTTGAATTTAGGCGGACAATCAGACAGCAATAGTCAAACTAGAAAAGAATTAATGCAATTAGAACAAGCTGGACAAAAAAAACAGCTGCAAGAAATTCTGCAACGTGAAGATCCACTGGCGTATGAAAAGATTGATATTGATAATTCTCGTAGATTAATTCGTGCTATTGAAGTTATCAGAACTACTGGTCAATCAATTTTAAAGCAACATAATGGACAAAAATGGGCTGATTTTTATTTAGTCGGCTTAACTGATGATCGCCCTAAACTATACGATCGGATTAATCGACGAGTAGATCAAATGGTTGAATCGGGACTGCTTGACGAAGCGAAGTATGTTTATGACCATCAAGATAATTTTCCACAAGCTAAAAATGGCATTGGCTATAAAGAACTTTTTCCGTATTTTGCGAAGAAGGCTACATTAGATGATTGTTTAACAGAAATAAAAAAGAACTCTCGTCATTTTGCTAAACGCCAATTTACTTATTTCCGTAATCAGATGGATGTCGATTGGTATAATATTAGTGATGATAATAATTATCAAGCAATTATTGAACAAAAAATCATTAAATTTATAGGAGGACACGATGAGTAAATGGGATGCACAGTTTCCAGATAAGTTAAAACAAGTTATTAAAGAAACTGATAAGATGATTGCTCCAAAGCTTTCAATAATCGACGAACAAGTTTTAGACAATCAGAACAAATTTTTAGAGGCTTTTAGAAACGAAAGTATTGATGAGGCTAGCTTGTTAGGGACAACTGGTTATGGGGATGATGATCGAGGCCGTGATCAATTAGAAGCTGTCTATGCTGATGTATTTAAGACTGAGGCAGCTTTAGTCCGACCTCAGTTTGTTTCAGGAACTCATACTTTAGCCACTGCCTTATTTGGCATATTGCGTCCAGGAGACAACCTTTTGTATGTCACTGGAGAGCCATACGATACTATGCAGGAAGTTATTGGGACGGCTGGAAATAAAAAGGGATCTTTAATTGATTATAAGATTGGCTTTGACTATGTGGATATGAAGGATAATCAGGTTGATTTTGATGCAATGAAGGCAAAGATTAAGTCTGAAAAGCCCAAAGTTATTGCTATTCAAAGATCACGTGGTTACTCAACATGAAAGAGTTTGACCGTAAAAGAAATTGCCGAAATTATTAGACAAATTAAACTAGTAAGCAACGCCATCGTTTTTGTTGATAACTGTTATGGTGAATTTTCTGAAACTTTAGAGCCAACTGAAGTTGGAGCTGATTTAATGGCAGGATCATTGATTAAGAATGCTGGTGGTGGTCTAGCTAAAGTTGGCGGATACATTGTTGGTAAGAAAGATTTAGTTGAATTAGCCAGTTATCGTTTGACAGCCCCCGGTATCGGCGCTTCTGAAGGAGCCACTATCGGACGTTTAGCCGAGATGTTCCAAGGCTTCTTTTTGGCACCAAGAGTGACCGGAAATGCTATTAAGGGAGCTATTTTTGAGGCGGCTATTTTTGAAAAACTAGGCTTAAATGTATCCCCTAAGTGGAATGATGACCGTACTGATTTAATTCAAACAATTGAGTTTAACGATCCAGATAAGATGGTTCGCTTTGCTAAATTAGTTCAAAAGTTTTCACCAATTGATTCCAATGTTTCACCCGTTCCTAGTCCCATGTCGGGTTATGAAGATCAAGTTATCATGGCAGCAGGAACTTTTGTTTCTGGAGCAAGCATTGAATTTTCTTGTGATGGACCAATGCGTGAACCATATATTATTTATATTCAGGGCGGTTTAACATATGAGCATGTGAAGATTGCGATAAGCAATGCATGTAAGGAACTGTTCTTTTAATGTTATTACCTAGAAAGCCAAGTATGTTAAGCGTACTTGGCTTTTTGTTTGTTATATATAGATATCATTTATTTTATGGAACATATAATTTGAGAATAAAGTGGCTTGTTGCTAGAATACGAACTATAAGTCAAATTAAGTAAGAATATTTAAACAAATTTACGATGTCTAAAATTATTTAAAACAGTTTATTGATAATAAATTCTATACCACATGTGCTTTTTAATATTATGAAAATATAACAAAATGCTGTTTCAAAGGAATAAGTTCACTTTATATTAGGTTAAGCTAATTTTTCACTTAAATTTACCTATATTATTATTTAGACAATTTGGTTGAGAAACGTTAAAAAGGTGACACCGAACTATATTAATTATAGAAAATAAAATAGTTTGTTTATTTCTATTGATTTTTAATAAAAAGCGTGTATGATTAGAGACTATAATTAATTGGAGGTAAGCAATATGAGATATAAAGTTACTTTAGATACTAAGCAGCAATTGTTTACCGTATTTGATAAGAAAAACACTAGGGTTTCTGCATGCGGTAAGTCAATTGAAGAAGCTATGAACAAATTATTGAAAATGAGTGCATAGAAGAATAATTGTCATTTGTTAACAAAATTGTAATCTAGAATACAGTTAGTTTACGTCTTCGTAAATTGATAGAATTTTGGCTTAGCAGATGATATATTAAATTTGCAACGAAAGTTGCAGTTCTATCCTCAACGATAACGAAGAAAGTCCTTTCCACTTATGGGAGGGACTTTTTTATTTTTATTAATCAAATTTATTGTTAGAATTGTCTTGTTATAGATATTAAAAGAGGCTGTTAATTATGCAAGAAAGACAAATACATCGTCAAAGGGAAAAAGCTACTTGGAAAAAGATCCAGAAGACTGAGTTGAGTAAGTTAAAAAGTGCCCAGCATCATCTGTGGTTTAATGTTCTAGCGTATTTTCTAATTTCGGTTGTAGAGTTCTATCTAGCAATTGTTGGTCATTCACAGACTTTAAGAGCGGATGCCTTGAATAATTTATCTGGGATAATTTCAGCGGTTTTGTTGTTGATTGGAATTTTTATTGCTCGAGATGTGGACGATGACGATTTAATAGGACAGCCATTACCAGATGATTTATCTAATACAGGACAGAGATTGCAATTAACAAGATTTCATTATGAAACAGTTTTTACCATGATTACTGGATTGATAATGATTGCTATCTCAATTAATGTTATTTACGGTGGTATTAAAAGCTTAATTAATCAAACTAACCAAGAGGTTCCTAAGCCGATAACTTTAGTAGGAGCGGGAATTGCCATGGTAATTATGATGATTGTTTGGTGGTTCAATCGGGCCGGCGGCAGAAAACTTCAAAATGCGGCTTTAATAGCTGCAGCCCAGGACAGTTTAAGCGATGCTTTGACGAGTTTAGGAACAATGGTTGCTATTGGCGGAGCATTAGTTTTTAAAGTAGCTTGGCTAGATGGAGTTGCTAGTATTATCGTTGGTATATTTATTTTGATTGCGGGAATTAGAATTTTTCGTGAAAGCAGTCTAAACTTGGCTGATTACTTTGATCCTGAGGCAGAAAAACAGTTCAAACAAGCGATTGAGCAGTGGTCTGAGGTGATTAGAGTAGAAGAATTGAATGCTCACTATAGTGGCAATATGGTAACGCTAGATATAGTTATTGCAGTTGATCCCCATATGGAGGTTAAAGATAGTTATCGTTTGGGGGAAGAGATTGAATCACAGATGCTTCATCAATTCGGAATTGTTGATACGGATGTAGTGGCTGTTCCAGGACAATAAAAAAAGTCGCCAGAGAATTAACTCTGACGACTTAAAAGTATAATTATGTCACAGGTGAGATTCGAACT
>NZ_AZDB01000038.1 GCF_001434585.1 Companilactobacillus crustorum JCM 15951 | reverse complement strand
ATTGGCTGGCACTAAATAACTTCCAACTGGTGAATCAGAATTCTTGCTGTAGATATTTATTTGATATCCACTGACATTATTCCAAGTAACTTTACCATTTGCTACATACTGTGTTGTCGTTTTGTCATAAGTTGAACTTAACTGATTTGCCAAATACTCAACTGCTTCATCAGAAGTAGTCAAATTAACTGACTGTTGCGTTTGACTTTGTTGATCTTGTGATGATTGACTATCGTTGCTGTTAGTTGTATTTGAATTTGATGAATTGCTGTTATCAGTCTGACTCTTAGCAGTTTGAGAACCAGTTGTTTCTTGATTACTATCAGCCTTCGAATTAGCAGCACTTTCAGAAGTATCTTTATCGTTATTATTGGCTGATGAATCAGCAGATTTAGTCGATTTCTTGGGAGCTTTCTTTGTAGTACTCTTTTGTGTTTGTTCGGACTTAGCAGCTGATTGTGTCTCAGCTGATTGTTGATTTGCACATCCAGCCAACAAGATTCCAGATAAGATAACCGTATATATAGATAATCTCTTAAACATGTAGAAGTACCTCCTTATACATCTGATATTATATCGGATGTGTCTAAAGTTCCGCAATGTTTCTCATGAAACATTAATAAATCTTAGTAAAATCGATCTTTTCTCCACGACGAATCTTCAAACCGAACTCAATTGACTTATCAACAATGATTCCTTGACCATCAATAACATTATAAGGATGATCTGGAGCTTTTTCTTGAGCAAAGGACAATTCTGTACATCCCAAAACAATCACATCACAGTTGAACTTATCATGCATTGTTTCCAAAATGTGGAAATACTTAGGAGCATTCATCTGACCTTTGATCTTGATATCATCGTAAATCAAACTCTCTACTTCATCTTGAACGGCTTGATCACCGAGACTATATTCAAAACCAGCATCCTTGATTTCATTCTCATAAACGTGATCTGCAATTGTCCCTTTAGTGGCAATCAATCCAATTCTTTTGGCATTTGGATACTTCTTTTTCATCACACTGATAGCCATGTGTGGCATATGGATAATGGGAATATCTGTAGCTGCTTGCAATTCTTTATAGTAATAGTGGGCTGTATTACAGATTATTACCATAAATTCTGGCCTCAATAAGCTTTGTTGTTTAATATCTTCAGTCAGTAGAGGCAAAAAGCTAGGCTTACTGTGATCCAAAATATGTGCTGTTCGATCAGGAACAGTTGCATGATTGACCAGGATATAATCTAAATAATCTTGATCTTTTTTAGTTGGGGTACGTTCATTCAGCAAATGAATATAACTTTCAGTAGCCAAACTACCCATACCACCAATTACTGTAAAGAAATTTTTCATATTTCTAACCCTCAATATCCTTCAAAATTTTCTTAGCAACCACTGGATCACTTGGGTAAGGAACATCGACACCTTTCGTTTTTTGATAAGCATCATTTCCCTTAGCAGCAAGGACAATAATATCATCATTATTACTTGATTCAATCATCGTTCTAATTGCCTTCTCACGATCCAAGATAGTTTTAACTTCGACTTTAGTATGATCAATTTTATCATCAATTTGTTTACAGATATCAGCTGGGTCTTCAAAACCAGGATCATCAGTTGTCAAAATAGCTGAATCAGCTAACTCAGTTAGAACCTTGGCAAAACCAGCACGTCTGGAAACACCTTTATCACCGGGACTTCCGACAACTACCTTAATTTTAGAACTAGGATACTCACGTCTAATAAAGCTCAAAAGTGCATTCATACTAGCATAATTATGAGCATAATCAACGAAGATCGTTCCATGCTCTTTAGTATTAATGTGTTCCATTCTCCCAGGGACAAACGCTGATTTTAAACTTTCAGCAATTAATTCGTTTTTGACACCTATTTTTTTGGCAGCAATAATGGCAGCACCTGCATTTAACTCATTAAAATCACCGACAAGTCCTAACTTGTAAGTATATTCGCTATGTTCTTGCAAGTCTTCAGCCTTGTCGCTTTCAGCAGTAAAGGTAAAAACAGAATCGTTCAAATTCGATTCCTTATTTCGAATACTAAAGTCTGTATCGCCAACTTCACTTTGAGCAAATCTGTAAATATCTTTATCGTCACTAGTTTCTTTAGCTGCTGCATAAACTGTATCGTAATCATTAGTTTGACGATTAATAATATTAACCTTTGAATTAATCATCAATTGTTTCTTACAGTTCAAATAGTCAGCATATGTTGGGTGTTCATTAGGTCCAATATGATCTGGAGTAATATTCAAAAAGCCACCAATATCAAATTTCAATCCGTAAACACGATTTTTCTTATAAGCTTGTGAAGATACTTCCATAACAAGATATTTGAGGCCATTATCAACGCATCTTCTCATATCACGGAACAATTCCATTGACTCTGGAGTAGTCAGATCAGACTTAAATTTATCCTTAGGATCAGGTCCAACGATTCGATCCACTGTTGAAAAGAGACCTACCTGTTTAGGATATGCTCGACTTAAAATGTCATAAAGAAAATACGACGTAGTAGTCTTTCCTTTTGTTCCAGTGAAGGCGACGATAAATAAATCATTCTCGGGATTGCCATAATATTTGGCACTCAACAGTGCTAAAGCTTTAGAAGCATCCTTAACAATTAAACGATCAATATCTTTGCTATATTCCTTTTCAGAAACATAAACTTTGGCTCCATTTTTTATTGCTTGATCTAGGTACTCAGCTTTAAATCTATTGCCTTTACAGAAGAAAATTCCATTTGTTTGGTCTTCTTTAGAATTGTAACTAATATTATTTACTTCGAGATTTTCATCGCTAACTGAACTAGAAACCAGTAAATCATGTTTTTTCAAAATTTCTATCGCACTACTAATTTTTAAACTCATTTTTTACACGCTCCTAAAATAAATGTTTAAAAAATTCTATGATTTGATCCCACCAAGATTTCTGGTTTGTCTTCTTATGTAATACCTTTTTAACATCTGCCTTTTTAAACGGAAGATAACCGTTACCTGTGTTTGCAGCTATTAATTTTACTGTTTGCTTTTTATGAATTGCAGTAAAACCTAGCTCATCACTACTTACTTTATATCTTAGTTCAGTAACATTAAAGTTTTTAGGGAGCCAAGCATAAACTGGCTCATAAGTTTTATATTTTTTATTATCAATTGTTACTGTTTGATCCTTTTGTAAAATTGTTTTACGTTCATAATTTTCTTTCAAATAGTGAACCAAATTCTGCGTACTACGGAATCGTTTATCCTTGTCTTCCTTTTCACCTTGAGCATTCAACACAATCGTTACAATCCGCGTGTTATCCATTGGCAAAGTTCCCACGAACGATTCTCCGGCTGCATCAGTTGTTCCCGTCTTAAGACCATCAAATTCATAACCTTCTTGATAATCACGATTTCCCTTTAAAAGAAGATTCAATGACTTATAGTTTTTAGTTTCATTATCAACGGGAAAACTTAATTCTGCCATTGAAGTTGTCTTGAGAATTTCAGGGTATTGATCGAGAACATGTTTAACAATTACCCCTATATCATTCGCTGATAACTTATTTTCAGAATTTTTAGAACCTAGATACATCCCTGAATCCAAATCAGAGTTATTAAGTCCTGAAACATTATAAAGTTTTGCGCCTCTAATACCCCAATCTCTGACTGTTTGACGCATCAATTTAACAAAGTTAGTTTGACTGCCAGCCACTTTATCGGCCAACATCATAGCTGCAGAATTAGAAGAAACGATCCAGGCTGCACTATAAAGGTCTTTTACACTATAGCTTTTATCAGCATCTAAGCGTACATTGGTTAGTTCATCTTTTTGAGTCATTTCTGCTTGTGCTTGCGTTGGCTGTAATTTATCAGTTTCACTCAACTTACCCTCTTTGATAGCTTTTGTTACCAAATACAGCGTAATAATTTTAGTGATCGAGCCAATAGCTACTTTTTCGTCCGCATTTTCCTTATAAATAACCTGACCTGTCTGTTGATCAAAAATTATTCCAGACTTGGCATTAAGTTCTGGCTGAGACTGATCTGTCGAGTCAGCATTAACAGTTGATGTAAAAATTGGTAACGTCAAGATAACGATTGACATTACCAACATAATTTTTTTAATGAAATTCTTCATTTATTAAACCTCGTAAATTAATCTTAGGACTTAGAAATTGGAAAATGGCTAATAAATGATGTTTTCTCATCGTTTGATGTAACGGCAATAGTTCCCCCATGCAATTGCACCATACTTTGAGCGATAGCCAAGCCTAATCCAGTACCGCCTGTCTTTTTAGAACGTGAATCTTCGACTCGATAAAAACGGTCGAAGACGTGTTTCAAAGAATCTTCCGGAATTGCTTTACCATTATTAGCAACTGTAACGACAACTTCCGTATCTTTTTTTTCGGCTGTTAGCCAAATATGAGTAGCTCCTTTGCCATACTTCAAAGCATTCATAATCAGGTTATTAAAGATTCTTCCTAGCTTCTCAGTATCGCCTTGCATCATGATTTTATCAGGATGTGAATTAACAATAATCTCCATCCCTCGCTTATTAGCCTCTAATTCAAAATCAGCTGATAATTGATCTAACATCTGGGCCATATCAAACTTCGTCATTTTCAAGCGACTAGTTGCATGTTGAACATTTGCAAATTCAAAAAGTGAATTAACTAAGTTTTGCATTTCCAAAGACTTTTTATAAGCAATATGTGTATATTTTAAAATTTGACCTAAATCATTAAAGTTTTTACTTTCGATCAATCCTAAATAACCAATTACCGAAGTCAGTGGCGTACGAATATCATGGCTGACATTACTGATCAATTCATCCTTACTTTTTTCCGACTGCTGTTGTTCTTTAGCATGTCGATTCATATTAGAAATCAACAAATTGAAACTATCAATAATATTCTGTAATCGATGATTAACTTTGACATCCAATTCTTTGTTGAGATTATTGGTTGCTGTTTTATGTAAAACTACCATGACGTGATTCAATTCCATCTGATGATAAGTAGCTGTCACTAATACAATGGTCAAAATCAGATCCAAAATGATAACAATTCCTACTAACGATACTCTGTTAGCAAGCAAATTTTGAAGGTTAACTTGTAAATTAGTCTCTAAATTTTTTTGACCAATACTTGCGATCAATATTACGTTTATTATCTGAAATAAAAGAAAGGTGCCTATTCCTTCAAACAGGAGGACACCTTTTTCTTTCACATTCAGTTTGATTCGTTTACTCAAAATCAAACCTCCACTTTATAGCCAACGCCCCAAACGGTTTCAATAACCTTTTCGCCGTTGGTAGCCTCTTCTAATTTATCTCGCAAATGACTTACGTGTACCATAACTGTTTTCGCAGAAACTACGCTTTCTTGTTTCCATACGCGTTCAAATATTTCATCAGCTGAAAATACACGGTTAGGATGGCTAGCAAGCAAATAGAGCACGCCAAATTCTAATGCCGTCAACTGAACTTTTTGATCTGAGTCTGTAACAACTTCATGTGAATCTTTAAAAATAGTAATAGGTCCAACTTCTAATTTGTCAGGAACGTTCTTAGTTGTTTGCTGTGAACTGCGACGAAGCAGTGATCTGATACGAGCCATGATTTCCAAAGGATTAAATGGCTTAGTAACATAATCGTCGGCACCTGTAATAAGACCTTGTATCTTATCCATATCTGTTGTTTTAGCTGAAACAATAATAATTGGTATTTGTGAATCCTTCCGAACCCGCTTTACTACTTCAATTCCATCAATACCAGGCATCATAATGTCTAATACCATCAACCCTATATCGCTATGAGCAGACAATTGGTCCAATGCTTCTTGACCAGAATTAGCTGTAATAGCTTCGTAACCTTCATTCTTAATATAAATACTAAGTAGCTCTACAATTTCTTTGTCATCATCAACCACTAAGATTTTCATTTAAACAAACCTCTCAAGTGAACATATATTTACAAGACTGCAACTAGTTAGTATTATACAATAAGATGTAAGCAGATTACTAATCAGACAATGAAAGAGACCAGATATGGAATATTTAAGAAAAAGAATGAAGTTTCTCCTGATAATCATCTTCTCAGTTGCCATTATTTTATTCGTTCAATATGAACTAAATAATAATAAAAACCTTGATTTAAAAAGAGTTGGAATTTATATGACAATTCTAAAAATCGCTTGTGGCGGTTATGGACTTTACGGTTTGATTCAATTTTTCCGAGTAAAGTAAAATTATTACTATCTAAAAAATAATATTATACAAAAAATACCTAATGACTAAATATTAAAAAGTCATTAGGTATTTTTGTAGTTACTAATTTTTTAAAAGAATGAACGTTCCTTGATTCCCATTGAACGACGGAAAACAAAACGAATACCATATGCAATAACTGCGGCAATGAAATAACCGATTGCATTAAGTGCAGGATTAATTGATGTTGGTACAACTGTCATAGCAGCTAGGAATACGAACATAAATACTAATCCAACTACTAAGTAGCCAATTGTAATTCCCCAACCTGGACGTTTGTCTTTTGGCTGTTTCATTTGATTGTTGAACCATGTTAACAAGGCACCCCACATTACGGATAAAACAATTAATGTGATAATACCTGTTTGACTATTAGGATCTGTCTTCTTGCTCGTCAAAGCAACAATCCCGTATAACAAACCAAACAAAGCAAAGAATAATAGAGACGTATCGATCCATGAAGCCCAAAATGGCGTTACTTTTGGCTTCTTTACCGGATGAACGATAGTTTGAGCTCTTTGAGTTACTGGTCCATAAAGTTGATTAGCTGGAATACCTTTGATTTGATTATCAACAATTTCAGGAAGAATTTTATCGATGGCTTCTTTAGCCTCGGTCTCCTTGAATCCATCTTCCATCAAATATTTATTCAATTTAAATACATATTCTGCATTCTTATTACTTAATTTTTTGCGCAAATCATTAGCATCGGCACTATAGATTTCACTTTTAACTTCTTCTTTTTTCTCGTTCTTAGCTGAAGCAACTTTTTGTTTTTCAGCAGCTTTTTTATTCTTCTCTCTTAAATCCTCTGACATGTTTGTCCCCCTGGTTAGACATTGAAGCGGAATTCAATAATATCTCCGTCTTGAACTTCGTAATCTTTACCTTCAACGCGTAGTTTTCCGGCTTCCTTAACAGTTTTTTCACTACCTAGTTCATCTAAGTCGCTGAAAGCCATCACTTCGGCACGAATAAATCCACGTTCAAAATCAGAATGAATAATTCCGGCAACTTGTGGTGCCTTCATCCCTTCATGGAATGTCCATGCACGAGTTTCTTTACCACCGGCTGTAAAGAAGGTTCTAAGTCCTAATAACTTATAGCTGGCTCTGATAAGCTTATCTAGTCCGGATTCAGTAACTCCTTCAGCTTCAAGGAATTCTTTTCTTTCATCGTCATCTAACTCGGCAATCTCTTCTTCAGTTTTAGCTGAAACGCCAATAACTTGAGCATTTTCCTTTTTAGCGTAGTCTTCAACAACTTTATAATACTTAGAAGCTTCTGGATCAGCCATATCATCTTCGGCAATGTTAGCCACATACAAAACGGGTTTTGAAGTTAATAAGAACAAACCTTTAACGATCTTTTGTTCCTCTTCATCAAAGTCAATTGATCTGACAGCTCCACCTTTTTCAAGAACTGGTTTGATCTTTTCAAGAACGGCAAATTCAGCTTGAGCTTCTTTATCTTTGGCACTCTTAGCAGCTTTTTCTACACGTGTATAGCGTTTATTGACGCTATCAAGATCAGCAATACTCAATTCCAAATTGATTGTTTCAATATCATCTAAGGGATCAACTTTACCAGTAACACTAGTAATATCATCATCATCAAAAGCACGAACAACATGCACAATGGCATCAACCTGACGAATATTTTCCAAGAACTTGTTACCAAGTCCTTCACCCTTACTAGCACCCTTAACGATACCAGCAATATCAGTAAATTCGAAAGTTGTATGGATTAATTTCTTAGCAGGAATTAATGAATCAATTCTTGATAAGCGGGCATCAGGTACTTCAACCATTCCGACATTAGGATCAATTGTTGCGAAAGGATAGTTGGCCATTTCCGCACCAGCTTTTGTAATAGCATTAAATAAAGTTGACTTACCAACATTTGGTAGTCCGACGATTCCGGCAGTTAGAGCCATTATTTATTCCTCATTTCTTTTAATAAAGTTTGGTGGCATTAATTGAGATTTTTTCAAATAATGTTCTTCATTTTCTGTTTTAACCTGATCAGCTTGAGTTAGAACCTTTTTGAGCTTCTTATTAAATTCAGCTCGTGGAATCATTACGATGTGACCACAGCCTAAACATTTAACTTTGATATCAGCTCCGAGGCGAATAACTTCCCAGCGGTTTTCCCCACAAGCATGAGGTTTTTTCATTGCGATAATATCTCCAAGTTTAAACATATAATTCCTCTAATCTAAATGGATTCCTAATATGTCTAAAATACGATTTAAATCATCCGTATTAGTGAAATCAATTTCCAGTTTTCCATGACCACTACGTGTCTCTTTGACAGCAACGGATGTATCGAATCTTTCGACTAATTTCTCTTCAGTCGCTCTGATATATGGTGACTTTTGGGCAACCTTCTTTTTCTTCTTACTATTGTGCTTCGATTCGGTTGCCAATTGTTCCAATTGACGAACAGTCAAATCTTCATTTACCGCACGTTTAGCTAGCTTATCAATTTGATCTTTATCTTTCAAACTAAGCAAAGTCCGAGCTTGTCCCATTGAAAGATCGCCATTTTGAACTAATTTTTTAGTTGCCTCAGGTAAATTGAGCAGACGTAAATAATTAGCAATATAAGGACGACTTTTTCCTAATCTTTGCGACACTTGTTCTTGAGTTAAGTTCAATTTTGTAATCAGAGTTTGATAAGCATCGGCTTCTTCAAGAGGTGTTAAATCTTCACGTTGAAGGTTTTCCAAAACAGCAATTTCCATCATGCCTGATTCGCTCAATGGACGAACAATCGCTGGAATGGTTGTCTTTTTAGCAATCTTGCTAGCTCTGAAACGTCTTTCACCAGCAATGATTTCAAAACCATTAACGCTTTCACGAACGATTATGGGTTGAAAAACTCCATTTTGTTCAATTGAGCGTGCTAATTCATTCAATGCATGTTCATCAAAGGTTTTTCTTGGTTGATATGGGTTAGGACGAATATCGTCAATTGATAGATCAACTACCGTCTCACTATTTTCATCAATCGCTTCAAACTCAGAGAAAATCGCATCGATTCCTCTACCTAATCCCTTTTTATTTTTGCTTGATGCCATTACGCTTTAACACCTCCTTGGCAAGGTCACGATAAGCCTGGGCCCCTCTTGACTTATCATCGAAGTCAACAATTGGCAATCCATAACTAGGTGCCTCGGCTAATCGTGTATTTCTAGGAACAATTGATTTGTAAACTGAATCGCCAAAATATGATTTAACCTCATCAACAACTTGAGCACCTAAATTAGTTCTTGCATCCAGCATTGTGATTAAAACACCTTCAATTGCTAAGTTAGTATTGAAATGTTTTTGAACCAGACGAATCGTATTCAATAATTGACTCAAACCTTCCAAAGCATAATATTCACTTTGAACTGGAATGATGATTGAATCACTAGCCGTAAAGGCATTTGTTGAAAGTTGTCCCAGTGAAGGTGGACAATCGATCAAGATAATATCATAGTCTGCATCTACTTCTTCAATTCCAGCACGTAAACGAGTTTCACGCGCCATCATAGTGGTTAATTCCATTTCAGCACCAGCCAATTGAATTGTTGCAGGGACGATATCTAAATTTTTATGTTTAGTATGAATAATTGTTTTTTTCAACGGATATTCATTGACTAAAACGTCATAAACATCCTTCTCAACGTTGGCTTTCTTGATACCCAATCCACTAGTTGCGTTACCTTGGGGATCTGTGTCGACTATTAATACTCTTTGACCAAGATCAGTTAAACATGCTCCCAAATTGATGGTTGTCGTAGTTTTTCCGACACCACCTTTTTGATTTGCAACGGATATTTTTCGTGCCATTTTATTCCCCTATCTCTAAAGATTGCTGTAACAATCTCACAAAATATTTATCTATGGTAATCACTTCTTGGCGCTTTTGCCATAACTATATAATCTTATCATTTTTACAATATTAATTAATACTAAGTGATTATTTCACAAGTGGTTTTTTGGCAGGTGTTCCTGGCTTACGTGGATACTTTTTAGGAGTTTTAGCAACTTTGCTAACAAAAATAAAATTACGGATACCAGCATCATTTGGTAATTCAACTGATTCCTGTCGTTTTATTTCTCCTCCCAAAGTTTTGATAGCATAACTGGCTGTCTTCATTTCTTCGGGTGCTTTTTCTGATTTCATAGCCACAAACTGTCCACCAATTTTTACTAATGGCAAACAAAACTCTGTCAAAACATTCATTGCAGCTACAGCACGAGCAGTTACTATATCGAACGATTCACGAAACTGCGAATTTTTACCAACTTCTTCAGCTCGGCCATGAACCAAACTGACATCCGCTAAATTCAACTTTTGAACTAATCCATCCAAAAATTTGATCCGTTTATTCAATGAATCAACAATGGTTACTTTTAATTTTGGATTGATAATTTTAAGAGGCAATGAAGGAAATCCTGCACCTGATCCTACGTCGCATAAAGTTAATTCATCATGCAAAATATTTTCATCAACAAATCCTAAAACAATTGAATCATAAAAATGCTTTAAATAGACTTGTTCTTCCTCAGTTATCGAAGTTAAATTCATAACTTTATTTGTTTCAACTAATTCGTGAAAATAAGTCGCAAACTGTTCTTTTTGAGTTGTAGTTAACTCAATACCTTGTTGGGCCAAGGCTTCATAAAATTCTTCCGGTTTCATTAACATACCTCCACTCGTGAAACATGTGTTTCACACCCTTTTATCCTATATTATTGTGTAACTTAATTCAATGTCGTTTTAAGAGAATAGTCTTTAAATTTTGTTGAGTTTGCAACAAAATAGTTTTATGATATTCATCAATAAAACGTTTCGGTGGAGGCTAAAATGATTGTCGTTAAGAATACTAATGAATTAAGTCCCAAAGAACTTATCGATATTTTAAAAGCACGTGTAGAGGTTTTTGTGGTTGAACAGAATTGTCCTTATCAAGAAGTCGACGCGGACGACTATAATGATTTGCATCTTTGCTTAATTGAAGATAAAAAGCTTAAAGCTTACACCAGAATCATCAATAAAGGCGATCATATTACCTTTGGCCGGGTATTAGTAGTTAAAAACTACCGTCATAACGGCTTAGGAGAAAAAATCGTCGCTGCTACTATTGATGAAATTAAACAGAGATTTCCTAATCAGCCCATTCAGATACAAGCTCAAGCCTATCTTCAAAAATTTTACGAAGGTTTTGGTTTTAAACCAATTTCAAAAGTCTATTTAGAAGACAATATTCCTCATCTTGATATGAGAATGACCTTTTGATTCAAAAAAGGCTATCTTTTGCTAAATCTATAATAGATATCGAATAAAATTTAATTTTTACGCAAAAAAATCCAGTGTGATTATGATCACACTGGATTTTCTCATTAATTGGGAATTATATCCCATTATAGCTTGAAAGCAGTATCTAACTACTTTCTATCGCCCCTGCCAAGGAACTTTATTTTAGCACATTTCTGAGTAACCATCGGGTAAACAATCGCAATGGACCTTTTTAGGTGCTGTTTTTGCTTTTTCATTCAATGTTTTTTGAAGAGTTTCAATATCATTTTGACTAATTTCCATAGAATCAATTAATTCATTCAAAACTGAACCTGATTTATGAGCACAAAAATTAGAAAATAAACTTTTAGCATATTGGTTCATTGTCGTCTGTTCAGGAACAGTAGCTGAATAAATATATCTACCATTTTCTTTTACACGACTTAAAAACTCTTTCTTAGTCAATCTAGTAATTAACGTCTTAATGGTTGAATCAGACCAGTTCTGCTTCTTTTGCATAAGACTGATAATTTCAGAACTAGTTACGCGGCCTAACGTCCAAATAATTCTCATAATTTGCCATTCAGCTGAAGAAATTTCAACTTTTTTCTGTTCTTTTCTTAATACAGTATCCATTAAAAACTTCCTCTCCTGATGACAATATTATATAACATTATTCTGCTATTTTGACATCAGCTTCTCCAGCATAGACTTCAATACAATAATTTTTTTGATGACAGTTGGGACAAACTAGTTTTCTTGCTTTGGGATTATGGTTGCTAAAGAAAGCGGCCCTAAACTTAGGTCTAAACTCATAATTACAATTAGGACAAATATAGTTAACACTATTAAAGTAATATTTCGTAATCCAAATAGCAAAAATAATTGCTAACAGCATAATCAAAATAAATGGTACCCACTGTCCTTTTTTTATTCCCCAAACTAATCCGCCGATTTCGGCAACATCCATCAAAAGTCCAAGGATAACCATCTTCATATGCACTTTTCTTAAGGCTTTTTTATTGCTCATGATTTTATCTATGTCATCAATTGTTCTTAAAGAAACTTGATCTTTGGCAGCTCTGAGCCGTTGTTCCAGCAGTAAATCCAAAACGATCATCGAATTATCGCTAGCCAATATTTCCCCAATGGCTTTTAATGGCAAACCTAGATTTTTTAACATGAGAATCAACTTTAAACGACTGACATCTTCTTCAGTGTAAATTCTTTTACCATTTTCAGATATATGACTAGGCTTTAGAATACCTTTTTTATCATAAAATTGAATTGTTCTAATAGATACATCAAACATCTTAGCTAACTCACCAGTAGTATATTCAGACATAGATTTCACCTCCTTAGAATAAGTTATAGTGTATTACCCTAGGTAATCTGCAAGAAAAGTACTCAAAAACATTTTATAACGGCGCTACAAGTTATAATATATACAATCATTTATAATTATAATATATATATATTGCTATTCAGATTGATATACGTTTTTAAATGTCATAAAATATTCTACAGCACAGTTTTGGATTGGGGGAATCGCATACGAAGTATAGTTTTTTTGTTCAACCACAGATAGATAAAAGCAATAATACGATCTTTGGCTACGAAATTCTTTTACGGAAGGAAAACAACGGTAACTGGCATTTGCCAGCAGATTTTACTGAACTTTCCATTGAAGACCAAGTTCAATTAGTTGAAAAAACAGCTTCAACCATTAAACAACATAACGGGGAAAATAAAACTTTATCCTTCAACTTAAATAATGAACAAACTAGTGATCCATACACTTTAGGGGAAATAATTGCGCTCAAAAAACGTATTAATCCAATTTCACTAACTATTGAATTCACTGAGGCCATGCCTCTGAATTTAGTCAAAGAATTCAGTTTATTGCTTCATCAACATGGTATTTCATTAGTCATCGATGATGTCGGTACTGGTTCCAACACCTTTGACAATATTAAGCATTCATTGCCATACGTGGATAAGATCAAGTTTGCTATGCAAAACCTTCGTATGGAAGGCAAAGCTGAAAACATTCCAGAGGCATTATCCTTCTGGGTCCAACAAGCTAAGAAGTATTGTTTAGATATGGTACTAGAAGGCGTTGAAGATTGTAAAGATCAAATTTTGGCTCAAAAATTTGGTATAGATATTCAACAAGGTTATCTTTACGGAAAACCTCAAATGCCTTAAAAATTTAGTTTCATATAAAATATGAGAGTGTGACTGAACTCAAGTAGTCTCTAAGCATCAACATAAAAAATGCAATATTCGTATTATGAATATTGCATTTTTTATATTGGAAATTTCTATTAATAAAACATCTATATCACATATATTATCTAAGCCAATGAATCCCAAGCAGGTAAAACGATCGGTGTTTGCTCATACCCAGCTAATTCTGCTGTAGTTAAATACTTTTTATTAATAATTACTTCATAGACATAATCCTCGAACCATTTCTCATCCATCGTGAAGTAGCCCTTTTCGCCATTAGCCTGTCCCCAGGAATTTTCAACTTTCCAGCGATTAGGCTCTCCCTGAATCAAATTAACTCCAGTAATTGTCATTGCATGCGACACGGCTGCTTGCTTATAATCTAACCTTTGACCCTTTTCCATTGTAGAATCAATCCCAAATAATTGATCGTACTGATATAGATTCCCAAGTAAGTAACCTTTCTTGCGATCAGACTCTTCAGATACATCGTTGCCGAACCAAATCGTATCGTTTCCTTTGAGTTGTTCGATACTCAATTCCTTCAAACGCTCAATTGGCAAGTTAAGGAATTTATCAATAGCGCCGCCAACTACATTACCAGTTCCTTCAATTGTATAAACTTGATGATATTTTTTACTCTTTTGGGGAGCATTTTCAATAATTGCATAATCATTCAAATCCATTGTAAAGTATCTCTTTAGGAAATCCTTTGGTGTTATACTTTGCTCTTCAATCAACTTACCATTGTCATTTTGCAATGAAAGTTCAAATTTCTGAGGAGGCAATCCAAATGAATAGACACAAAGGCGATAAACTTCCGATAACATTTCTTCAACTCTTTGATCAATTTTTGACTGTGCTACCTTTTCGTTTACCAAAGAACGTAATTCAATTCCATTTTTACGTAACATTTGTCCTAAAACACTATTGAATTCAGTCGTATTTTCTGACGCTGCTGTTTCGGGCATGACGTAATTAGGAACAACGCCATATTTTTCAATCAAATTAGCTGCATAACGCCAATAGCCACCATCGCCATTAGGACTGCTGAATAAAACGTTCACTTTTCGATCTTCAATTGGTAAATCAGCCGTTGCAATTACATTTTGATAAAAATAATTGGCTTTTTCTAAGCGATCATAAAATGATAAATAATTTTGCGATAGTTCAAAATCTTTTAAATTATTTTTTAAAGCAAATTCAGTCCGCAAAGTATTCAAGGCTGCAAACAGCCAGCACCGACCAGAATGTTTCTGATTAGACACTCTTCCTGTCTCAACAGTCACATTGAATGAAGGATTTAAAAGCGTCTTAGCCTCAGGATTTTCTGAAGCTTTATAAATTCCTACTTCAGCCACGGAGTTTTTCAAAACATTATTAGTTGCATCTTGATTTAAGTTCTTGTTAAAATCTGCTAAAATCTTTTTATTGATTTCTTTTGTCAATTCCATCACCTCATTATCTAACTATATTACAATATATAAATAATTGTATTGGAGAAAAACTATGGCTAATCTTATAAAAATTGCTTATTTGTATGAAGATCTAATGAATACTTACGGAGACAGCGGGGATGTTAAAATCCTTAGTTTTCTGCTTAAAGAACAAGGTTATGATACCCAAGTTGATAATATTAGCTTAGATATGAAATTCAATGCCTTCGATTACGACTTTTTATTCTTTGGTGGCGGTCAAGATTTTGAACAATCCGTCGTTGCTACTGACATTCAGAGACACCGTCAAACTATCAAGGACTATATTGAAGCCGATAAACCAATGCTATGCATCTGTGGTGGCTACCAATTTCTTGGTAAATATTACGAAACTAGCGGTGGTCAAACTATTCAATGTCTTGATATTTTACCATTGCACACCATCTTCAAGGCTGACAGTCGAATGATTGGTGATACGGAATACAAAACCGAATGGGGAACTGTAAAAGCCTTCGAAAATCACAGTGGCCGTACGTATTTTGATGATAAGAATATGTTAAAGCCATTTGGTCAAATGATTGAAGGCTATGGCAATAACCCCGATGACAAACAAGAAGGTATGCGTTATAAGAACGTTATAGGGAGCTATTCTCACGGTCCTATTTTAAAGAACGAAAATGTTGCTCGTGCCATTGCTGATAAAATCATTGCATCTCATAAAGAACGCTTAGCTTCAGCAGCCGGGTAATAAAAAATACCAGTGCGGTCCCATTTTATGGTTGCCACACTGGTATTTTTTTATTTTTGAATAGCTGCGACTTGTCTTACCATTGCTAATTCTTCATTAGTTGGTATCAACAAAACTTTAATAGCTGAATCTGGACTGCTGATCAAGCCCTCTTCATTAGCTTCATTAAGCTTAGCATCAAGTTTAACATTAAAAATTCCCAGCTCGTCTATAATCTGCTGACGCAATTCAACGTTATGCTCACCAATACCACCCGCAAAAATCAAAGCATCGGCACCATGTAACTCCGTTAAATAACTTCCAGCATATTTAACAATTCGGTTAATAAAAATTTCAACTGCTAGCTTTGCCTGTGAATTAGTTTCCTCTTGCGCTCTAATTTCACGCATATCTGGAGAAATGCCTGAGATACCTAGCAATCCTGATTTTTGATTCAATAACATCATAATTTCATTAGGATCATCAGTTTTTAACTCTTTCATCAAATATGGAACAAGTGCCGGATCAAGATCTCCTGATCTAGTCCCCATTGTAACTCCGGTCAACGGAGTGAATCCCATTGACGTATCAAAGGCTTTACCATCTTTAACTGCAGCCAAAGATGCCCCACTGCCTAGGTGCATCGTTACTAAGTTCAATTTATCCTTTGGTTCATTTAATAGTTCTGCCGCACGATTAGTCAAGTAACCGTGTGAAATACCATGTTCACCATAACGGCGAATTTGATACTTTTGTGTTAGTTCATAAGGAATACTGTAAATAGCATTTTTTTCAGGTAAATCAGTAAAGAATTGACTGTCAAAAACCGCATATTGTTTTACATTAGGTAACGTCTGCGCCATAGTTTCAATTCCTTTGGCTTCCATCGGATTGTGCAATGGTGCAAAATCACTTAACTCTTTAATTTGCTTTAAAACTTCAGGTGTTACCTCAACTGCTGATTTAAAGATTTGTCCCCCGGCAACTACTCGATGAGCTACCGCTGTTATTTCTGAAAGTTCAGTAATTATTTTCAATTGTTTCAACTCGTCAAAAACCATTTGAACAGCATCTGCTTGATTCAAATTATCAATAGTCTTTTGTAGTTTTTGATGATGATCGTACTTAATTGTAAAAATGGAACCTGGCATACTAATTCTTTCTACTTCGCCACTAGCTAAGACTTTTTCTGCTGGCATTTCAAACAACTGCCACTTTAATGATGAGCTCCCGGCATTAATAATTAATGTTTTTTGCATCAAAATCACTCTCCCATTAATAGGATACCTAATTTTCAGAAAATATGCTTATGTTTCTGCCTAACTGCATCAAATAATTTTAATTATCCAAAAAACGATTAGTTTTTAGAATTGCCGTCGAAATAGCTGGTGCAATAATAATTGCAGCAATCATTTCGGGAACACCATTCGTTCCTACAATTACCAATAATAATTTATTCAATAAATCAGTTTGTGTTGCATAAGCTTGAGCCATGGCGCTTGCATACATAAATCGCATCAACCCTAAAACTAAAATCGTATTAGTCAAAGAACCAATTCCAGAAGCAATTGCCATCCCCAAAACTTTTTTGCTAGTATTTTTTTTGAACCATAAATAAATCCATCCGGCAATCAAACCAACCGCAATCCTTGGTAAAATAGCTACAATAGGATTGGTAAACACAGTTGTATCAATAATTGATGTGGGACTAGTGAATGCACGAATAATAGTTCCTATTCCCCAAACTAAACCAACTATTGCACCATCCTTTGGTCCTAATACAATAGCGGCAACAATTACCGTGATATGAATAATAGTAATATTTATAAATCCAGTCGGAATATATCCTAAAAAGGGTACCATTGACTGTACAAAAATAATTGCAATAAGAATCCCTAATATGGCGGTACGATAGGCTTTACGTCTTTGCAAAACTCTTTACCCCTCTATCCAATTTTCCTTAATTCTAACCGATTTTTTACTAAAGAACAAAAAAATTTATTAAATTATAGGAGTATTAAGGAGGTCATTTTCCGCTCCAGATTAGAGTATTAGTTGATATAGTTAAACAAAATAAAAATACGAGAGCGTAAAATATCTTGTGTAAATGC
>NZ_AZDB01000037.1 GCF_001434585.1 Companilactobacillus crustorum JCM 15951 | reverse complement strand
CATTTACACAAGATTCTTGACGCTACCTACGAACGTGATGGTTCTATGAAAATTAATAATCAAGGATCAGAAGTAAATTATGAACCTAACTCATTTGATGGTCCCAAAGAAACATTAGCTGCATCTGTTACGCCGGTTGACTTAGAGGGCCATTCTGGAAATCAACCTTACAATTATAAAGTTGACTATACTACACAAGCTGGTGATTTATATCGCTTATTTACGGACGACGAAAAAGATCGTTTAATTGAAACCATCAAAGATTGTCTATTACAAGTTGACAGTCAAGAAATAAAAACATTAGAAATTAAGCAAATGTATAAAGCTGATCCTGAGTATGGATCACGTGTTGCCAAAGCATTAAATTTAAATATCGATGAAATATTATCCACCGAATATTAAAATAACAAATATTTGATTTTAGTTATAAAAAAAACATCCTCTTCACTAGAGGATGTTTTTTAAATTTCTTTGTTTTAATAGAACCAAAAATATAGAACCATTTTTATTCTCAAATTATTTTGGCCAAGCAATATACATCGCCAGTACAACATTAAAAGCACCGAAAATAAAGAATATTTTTGAAGCAACTCTACTTTGCAGATGACCACCAGATATTAGTAAAAATAATCCGAGAATAAAAACTAATGTCATTAACAAAAAATTCATTACGTCACCTATTTTTCTGTTTAATAATTTCTTACCGTTACTTTACAGAATAAATATGATGAAATAATGAATTTGATATGTAAAATTATTGTGTTGGTTTTTCACGATCCCACAAGAAGTGCTCAATATCATGCAATACTTTCGGATTTCTTCTCGTTAAAGCGCTGTGCTCTGCTCTAGGACCAGTAAAAATTCTTGATTCATAGCTTTGATGTGGTCCCTTGAAGACTCTTTGTAAAGATTTAGCGGAAGAAACAGGGACTGCTTTATCAAAATGATCTTCAGGCGTTAATTGTCCTATAATATTCAATTCACGAATATGAAGCCTTCTAATATTTGAATTTGGAGCAATGTATGACTTAAAATCTCGATTCAATTGATTCGAGTAACGCCAATCGTTACGACGATAAATATTTCGATTTAAAACTTGCATTGGCGCAGCAATATTAACTAAAGAATCAATTTGCGGTTGATTTTTCTTTTTACTGTAGGTTTCTAAATAATACATAACGGCGTTATTGCCCCATGAATGAGCGACTGCATTAAATCTTGTAACGCCATACTTTTGATGCAATACTTTTAAAATTGAATCAATCCAAACAGCCGTATGATGATAATCCGATTCATGGTTATTTAAAAATAACACCTGTATTTCAGGGTTCCTGGTATTTTGAGGCCATTGACCATAAATTCGAACTTTTCCCTGCGGATTAACTGTCACAGTTAAAGTTCTAGTCGCATATCCATCAATTTGAGCCTGATTGATTAAATAATCCATTGAATGAACTGTTCCACCAAAGCCATGAAAAAATAATGTTGGAATCTCTCGTTTAATTTTGTTGTTAGCCAAAACTTCTTGCTCAACTGTTAACATTGCAGCAACAAAGAGAGTCAGAATCATGATAAATTTGATTAATAACTTTAATTTTTTTCATATAATTCACCAATTAAAGTTATTAACAAATAATAAAGCTTTTTTCTAGTTAGTCAAATCTAGAGATTTTGTCCCTTTTCCCAGGTTGTCTTGGAAAGCATTAGTCCTTTTTTGACAATATTATTGAATAATTTATGGGTTCGACTTGAAACTTCACCAGCAGTTTTTTGATTACTTTCAGTCAAAAATTCAGAAACATCGCTGGTAAAACCATCAATAACTTCATCGGTAACTTCCAAACGTTGACGAGCATAAGATTGACATCCTTCTAAGTACGCATGAAGCATATCTGAATATTCATGATAATGAGGTTCAATCATAACTGACAGAGTTTTTTCTAACCAATAAACATTATCAATTGAAACTTCATTTGTCGTATTCTTATAGTCTTCAGGAGTGTCTTTAATATTTGTATAAAAAGGTACATATGGACTGTAAGCAAAGAAACCTAATGAAAGCCATTGAATAGCAGCATGATTATCGTCAACGTCATTTCTAATTTGTAGAATAGATGATGCTTGATTACGATCCATTGCAATAGAACGAAATTGTTGTTGCTCCTTTTTTGTACCTGAAGCAAAAGTTCCAAATGGATCATATTTTGTACCATTATAGTGTGATGATAAAAAGTCTTCCACGTCTTCAATTGCTAGCTTCTTAGTTGGTTTTCTTACCATGGGCATGTCTTGGGATGTTGGTTCTTGATCAATCTCAGGATTAAAGAGTTTTTGACCATACCAAGTACGAGGTGTGTTGTAATAAGCATCGGCCTCACTCTGAGTTCCAAAAATATCTCGAAAATTAAAGTGGCCTGGTTGGAGATTCAAATGATGCTTTTCGACAAATTTAACTAAATCAGTAGCCACCAAAAAGTTATCCGTATCATTAAGGTCAACCTCTTGCATAACAGTCTGATTAGGAACGATAGCGTAACAATCATCTGGTAAACGCATTGCTGCCCAATGGTGACCACCCGCAGTTTCTAATAGCCAAACTTCATTTTTATCGTTAAAAGCAATACTGTTGCATTCGCCGGTACCATACTTTTCAAGCAATGAACCTAAACGGATTGCACCTTCTTTAGCAGTTTTCACATAGGGCAAGACTAAAGTTAACATAGCCTCTTCATCTACACCATTATGAACTAACGGATCATAACCTAAAACACGAGCATTCGTAGCCGTAGTTTCAGTTGAACTCATCCCTACATTAAATTCATTAATACCAGCTTCTTCATATTGACCATCACTTTGATCGGCTTGTGGTGTTGCAGTATATCTATAAGCGTGATCTGGCAAAGGAACTCTCACGCCAGTTGTTACAGATACATAAGAAGCATTCTTTTGCTCCTTAGCTTCATGAACAACAAACTTGATAGGATTAATTGGGCCATAGCCATCCTCATTACGGGCGACAATAGTGGAACCATCCATACTAGCAGCCTTACCAACTAGAATTTCAGTACAATCGGAACTTGGATTTTTCATTGTGTTCCCTCCCTTATATAAAAACCAGTATAGAATTAAAAACTAGTTTAAGCTAGGTAATTATTAGAATATTTATAAGAAATCCCAGCCTGCTAATCATTAAATATGATTGTCAGACTGGGATTTTTATACAAAAAAACTCTATTTTAAATTTTTCTAATAAATTTTAAACAAAAGCGCTTAAAATCATGACACAAATAATTCCCACAACAGAAATTAAGCTTTCCAATACAGTCCAAGTTAACAAAGTTTCTTTAACTGTTAAATCAAAATACTCTTTGAACATCCAAAAACCGGCGTCATTTACGTGCGAAACAGCTAATGATCCAGCTCCGATTGCTAAAACCATCAAAGCGGGATTTACACCAGCTGAAGTCATAAGTGGCAAAACTAACCCTGCGGCTGTCAATGATGCAACAGTTGCTGAACCCAATGCTACTCTTAAAACTACGGCAATTAGCCAACCTAATAATAAAGGTGAAATATTGACACCAGCGAACAGTTTCATAACAGCATCGCCCACTCCGCCATCAATTAAAACTTGTTTAAAGGCACCGCCACCACCAATTACTAATAGCAACATGGCAATCGATTTAACTGCATCTTCTAAACTTTTCATAATTTCAGGTGTTTTGAAACGTCTAGCCCAGCCCATCGTATACATTGCTACTAATAAAGAGATCGTCATTGTAATAGCTGGCGTTCCAATAAAAGCAATAAAAGAATCTAACAACGAGGGATGCTTAGGCAAAGCTCCTCCATTAAAAATCAGTTGATAAACCGTTGTAATGGCCATTAAAATTACTGGGAATAATGACGTCAGAACACTAATTCCAAAGCTCGGAGTGTCTTCTAATTTAAATTTTTTTTGAGGACCCAAGGCTAATAAATTACCTTTACGATTAAAAGCATCGGGAACAATTTTATTAGCAATTCTTGTATAAACCGGACCGGCAATAATAACAGCCGGTATTGCGACAATTATTCCATAAAGCAAAACATGTCCCGCATTAGCGCTTAAAACTGCACTGATAGCTGTGGGTGCTGGATGTGGTGGTAGAAATCCATGCGTAACAGAGAGTGCTGCTGCCATAGGAATTCCTAAATAAAGAATTGAAACTCCTGCTTCTACTGCTATTGCAAAGACAATTGGAATTAAGAGAACCATACCAACTTCAAAAGGCGATTCCAATTATGAATGATGCCAAAACAATTGCTAATTGTAATCTCTTTTTTCCAAATTTTTGAATCAGGGTATGTGATATTCGATAAGCACCGCCGGCATCAGCTACCAGTCGACCTAACATAGCGCCAAATCCAAAAACAATTGATAATTCGCCTAATTGCCCACCTATTCCGTTTTGAATACTTGTGGCAATTTTAGTCATCGGAATTCCTAAACCAATTCCTACAGCTATAGAAGTAATAATTAGTGAAACAAAGGTATTAAGTTTTAATTCGATTATTAAAAATAGCAATAAGGCTACACCTAAGATCAATACTAAGAAAGCCATAACGAGTCTCCTCCTCTTTGATACCGTTTACATTATTTCTGATAAAAAAGACGCGCTCGCACGCGCATTTTTACTTCATATGTTTCTTTTGAAATTCAGCAATACTCTTGTACTCTGGTTCCAAAACTCTTGATAATCTTATCCAAATTGGTAACAGTTCACGATAGACTTGAAAATTATCCTTATTTGGCTTATGAACATCAGTTACTCCAACCATATCCTTAACTGCAGATAGATCATCAATATAACCCAATGAATACATACCCAAAACAGCTGCACCTAAACATGAACTTTCAAAACTTTCTGGAATAGTAACATCCTGTTCAAAAATATCAGCTAACATTTGTCTCCAGAGAGCAGAGCGAGCAAAACCACCAGTAGCCTGAATACTCTTCGGTTTTCCAGCAATTCCTTCAATTGTCAGCATAACAATATAAAGATTATAGACAATTCCCTCTAAAGCAGCCCGAACCATATGGGCTCTAGTATGATTTCTAGTTAATCCAAAGAATGAGCCACGAGCATAGGCATCCCAAATTGGAGCCCTTTCTCCACCGAGATAAGGATGGAACAATAATCCATCTGAACCAGCAGGAATCTTTTCAGCAATTTGTGTCAAAATATCGTAAGTAGAAACTTGCATTTGCTCGGCCGTAATCTTCTCTGGAGCAAAAAGTTGATCTTTTACCCAACGGAAAACAATTCCTCCATTATTAACTGGACCACCGACAACCCATTTATCTTTCGTCAAAGCATAACAGAATAATTTACCATTAGGATCAACGACAGGTTTGTCGACTACTACTCTGACGGCACCACTAGTTCCAATCGTGACAGCCACTACACCGGGGTCAATCGCGTTTACTCCTAAATTCGATAACACTCCGTCACTAGCGCCAAAGACAAATGGTACTTCTTTAGTAATTCCTAAAATTTTGCCATACTTTGAATTAATTCCCTTAATGTTATCAGTCGGCTCTACTAACTCAGGTAATTGCTCTTCCGTAATACCCAAAAGATCCAGGGCTTGTTTCTCCCACTTGAGTTTAAAAATATTAAACATTCCCGTAGCAGAAGCAATTGAGTATTCCATTTTGTAAGTACCAAATAGTTTGAAGAAAACGTATGTTTTTAAATCAATAAACTTTTTAGTTTGTTCAAATAATTCTGGCTTTTCATTTTTGATCCATAAAATTTTTGACAAAGGTGCCATCGGATGAATCGGAGTTCCTGTTTTGGCATAGATTTCAGCACCGACGCCATTCTCTTTTAATTCCTCGCTATACTTAGCAGCACGATTGTCAGCCCAAGTTATTGCTCTTGTTAGTGGCTGGTCATCTTTGTCCATTAAAATCAAACTATGCATGGCTGAAGAAAATGAAACACCTTTAAGTTCGCCTTCTTGAACCTTGCCTTTACGCATTACCTGACCTAATACTTCAATTACTGCATCAAAAATATCTTCAGGATCCTCTTCTGCCATATCAGGGATATCTTGATACAATTGATAGCCACTGTCAGCATGAGCAATGACTTTTCCTTTCATATCATAAAGAACGCTTTTGGTACTAGTCGTTCCAATATCAACACCAATCATATATTCCATAATCAAACTCCTCATATACTTTTTGAAAAAAATCTGATTTAAAATTATTTAGTCTTATCGATCGCATGTCCACCAAATTCATTCCGTAATGCTGAAACAACTTTGCCTGTGAAAGTATCATCTTCCAAAGAACGATATCTCATCATTAAAGACATCCCGATAACTGGGGTTGGAACTTGTAACTTTAAAGCCTCATCCAATGTCCATTGACCTTCACCAGACGAATGCATAATACCTTTGATATTTTCCAAATCGCTATCCTTTGAAAAGGCATCTTCTGCCAATTCCATTAACCACCCACGAATCACAGAACCATTCGACCATACTTTGGCAACAGCCTCATTGTCATACTTAAATTGACTGTGTTCTAAAACATCAAATCCTTCAGCAATTGCTTCCATCATGCCGTACTCAATTCCGTTATGAACCATTTTAAGATAATGGCCACTACCAGCCTTGCCGGTATATAGATAACCATCTTTCATCGCAATACCTTTGAAGATTGGTTCAATATATTGAAAAGTCTGATAATCGTCGCCACCAATCATAAAATTGCCATTTTGATTAGCTCCGCTCTTGCCACCAGAAGTTCCACAATCAAAAAATTTAATTCCTTGAGCTTTTAAAATTTGATTATGTTTGAGCGAATCCTTGTAAAATGAATTGCCGCCATCAATTACAATATCGTCCTTATCCAATAATTTACTCAAACGATCAATTGTTTCATTAGTGGGTTTGCCAGCTGGCAACATTACCCAAACAATTCTGGGCTTTCTGAGTGCAATTACGACTTCTTCCAAACTAGCAACGCTTTTAGCTCCCAGTTTCTCAGCTTCCTGACGAGCATTTTCATTCAAGTCAAAAGCAACTACTTGATTATTATTTCTAATTAAATTCTCACATAAATTAATACCCATTTTTCCTAAACCAATCATTGCTACATTCATATTTAATGTCTCCTTTTGTAAAACGCTTTCATTTATCAACTACATTATATGAAAATTATTTTTAAAAATCAACAGTTATGTAGAAAATTATTTTCAGAGTAGCTGAATTGTGCTATCTTAATAGTGTGAGGTATAAGCTATGCAAAATAATTTTAATATGTTAATCAAATCCTATTATGATAATTTAACGGGAACTTCTAAAGATATTGCCGATTATCTTTTAGAAAATCCTCAAACAGATTCAGCTCTAACTATTACTGATTTAGCCCAAAAAACTAATTCTTCAATCTCATCTATTTCTCGATTTTCGAAAAAATTAGGCTTTAATAGTTTCCAAGAACTCAAAATAAATTTACTAACATCAACAACTGAAAAGAAGGAAACTAATAATCTTTTTCAAGAGATCAATTCAAAAGATACTTTAAAAGATATGGCGAAAAAAGTTTTCACATCTAATGTATCAGCTTTAAATGCCACGATTGACACTTTGAATCAGGAACAACTTGAAAAAGCTATTGAAATAATCACTGCCAAAAACTCTATCGCCTTCTTCGGTCTTGGTGCTTCAGCCATTGTAGCTTTAGATGGATATCATAAATTTTTAAAATCTGACAAAACACCACTGTTTGCCAATGACTTTCATATGCAGCTAATGCTGGCCGTCACTTTAAAATCAGATACTTGTGCCGTAGTTATTTCCCACAGTGGAGAAAACAAAGACGCCCTAAAACTTGCTCAAAAGTTACGTGATAAAAATATCAAAACTATCGGAATTACAAGTTATGGTAATTCATCATTAACTAAAATTGTTGATTTAACTTTGCTTTCTATTTCTGAAGAAACTAATTATCAAGATGAAGCTCTACATGCTATCATTGCTCAAATTTCTTTGATCGATACACTCTTTGTGCTAACTGCAATGAAAGATAATCAACAAACTACTGATGTCTTCAAAGAGATTCGTGAAACTATTAATGATACTCGTCTTAATAAATAATTTTTTTAGACCCATTCTGAAAATTTAATGAGAACAAAAAAAACCGTCGAATGAAATATTATTTCATCCAACGGTTTTTCAAATTATTCTTAAAGTACTTCAACAGATGCTGTTGTAACACCATATGAAGGAATTTGGTTATTTGGCATAGCAACGTCTAATTGATTAGGGTTACTGTATGCGAATGTACCTGTATCATTAACTGTTCTGATCAATACTGTACCATCAGAAAGTGTAATCTTAAGTGTTGTACCCTTAGGGAATACTGAAAGGTTAGCAGCAACACCGCTATAACCCATATTTGAGCCTAGTACGGCTGGATCATAGAAAGAAATCTTAAATGTTCCTTGTGATGTACCTGTGCTTGTTGATTGTGTTTGAGCAGCACTTTGTGTTGTTGCTTGTGTTTGTTGTGCTGTATCTTGAGTAGTTGTATCTGTTGTTTGTGCTGTTGTGTCTGCTGCTTCTGTAGCAGCTGTATTTGTGTCTGTAGCTTGTGTTGTTGCTGTAGCACCTGGCAATGTGATTGTTTCACCAGGGAAAATCAAGTCAAATCCGCCAACTTCGCGGCCGTTTGCTTGTTCTAGTTCAGCAATTGAAATGCCGTTAGCAGCAGCAATACTCTTATATGTATCCCCTGCTTCAACTTGAACATGGTTACTGTCGAGTGAGACTGCAGCTTGAGCAGTGTTTGATGTTGCAGCAATTGCTGTTAAAGCCATAGTACTTACTAAAGCGATAGATAAAACTTTTTTCATGAATAAATTACATCCTTATATTTTGTATTTAAAATGTCTAGCCCTCATTTGCTATGTTGCATATACTAACAGGTGTTTATTACACAACAACGTCCATAAAGTTACAAAATTCGACTTTTCTGTAATCTTAGTAATATAACTGAAACAAACATGTGTTCTATCTATTGGTAAATCTGGATTCCTTATTTTATAAAAATGTGAATAATTCGAAACTTTTTCTGAAAATTTTTGCTTATTTTATTAACGCTTAAATTATAAATTAATTAAAATAGTCTTCCAAACATTATTAAATCAACATTTGGAAGACTATTATTCTGCAAAATATTTTAAACGATTTCTTTTAATGAAAACTTACTTAGTATGTTTTCTTTGAAAATCAGCAATTTCTTTGTATTCAGGTTCTAAAAGATGAGATATTCTAATCCAAATCGGCAACAATTCACGATATACCTCAAAATTATCAGAATTAGGTTTATGAACATCTGTCACACCAATCATATCTTTAACGGCAGCTAAATTATCAATATAACCCAAAGCATACATTCCCAATACGGCTGCTCCTAAACAAGAACTTTCAAAACTTTCAGGGATAGTTATTGGTTGTTCAAATATATCTGCTAACATTTGACGCCATAAGGCTGAACGGGCAAAACCACCGGTAGCTTGAATACTTTTAGGTTTACCTGCTACTTTTTCAATCGTCAGCATAACAACATATAAATTATAAACAATCCCTTCCAAAGCAGCCCGAACCATATGAGCTCGGGTATGGTTTCTCGTTAATCCAAAGAACGAGCCCCGGGCATAAGCGTTCCAAATTGGAGCCCGTTCGCCACCGAGATATGGATGAAATAACAAGCCATCTGAACCAGCTGGTATCTTTTCAGCAATTTGGGTCAAAATATCATACGTCGATACTTGCATCTGTTCGGCAGTTATTCGTTCAGGAGCAAACAATTGGTCTTTGACCCAACGAAAAACGATTCCTCCATTATTAACTGGTCCACCGACAACCCATTTATCTTTAGTCAAAGCGTAGCAAAATAATTTTCCATCTGGATCAACTACTGGCTTATCAACAGTTACTCGCACAGCTCCACTAGTTCCAATAGTTACCGCTACAACTCCAGGATCAATCGCATCAACTCCTAAATTAGATAATACACCATCACTAGCACCAAAAATAAATGGAGTTCGAGTCGAGATATTTAATAATTCTGCAAATCTTGGAGCAATTCCAGAGATAGAAGCAGTCGTTTCGACTAACTCCGGTAACTGCTTTTCAGTAATTTGAAGTAAATCCAACACCCCTTGATTCCACTTCAAATCAAAAATATTAAACATCCCTGTAGCTGAAGCAATCGAATAATCCATTCGATAAACGCCAAAAAGTTTAAAAAAGACATAGGTTTTTAAATCAATGAATTTTTTGGCTTTTTTGAACAGTTCTGGTTTTTCATGACGTAACCAGAGAATTTTCGATAAAGGTGCCATTGGATGAATTGGTGTTCCAGTTCTAGCATAAATTTTAGCTCCCAAGCCATTATCTTTTAGTTCATCACTATATTTAGCGGCCCTATTATCAGCCCATGTTATCGCTTTCGTTAATGGCTGATCAGCTTCATCCATCAGAATTAAACTGTGCATTGCTGAAGAAAACGAAACGCCTTTAATTTCATCTGCTTTAACTTTGCTTTTGTACATAACCTGACCCATAACTTCAATCACAGCATGTAAAATATCATCTGGATCTTCTTCCGCCATATCTGGGGCATCTTGATATAATTGGTAGCCACTGTTAGCATAAGCAACAACTTTTCCCTTCATATCATAAAGCACACTTTTCGTAGTTGTTGTGCCAATATCAACACCAATCATATAATCCATTTTCAGTACTCCTCTTACCATAGTAGAAACTTGTTTAATTGTAATAAGGCTTCAACAAAATGTCTACTTTTTGTTTATCTAATTGATCATATTGATAGTACTTCAAAATTATTGTCTAATTTTGCTTCTCTCAGTTAGAAAGTCTGTTTTTCTAAAATATGCCATTTATTGAACGTAATGTCATCAAACTCAAATTTTCCACTATTGATATATCTTTTTGCTAATGATACTAATGGTGAGCTATTATCAACATTTAAATTATTTAATTCTACGAATTTGCTTCCTAAAGAATCCTGACCTATAAATTGGGAAACCTTATTTTGAGAAATACCTTCATAACCTTTTATTAAATAAAATACACATATATGTTCATTCCATTCATATCGTTGGTATTTCCAAGGGTATTTAAAAGCCATTGTTCCTAACTGTATGTAATTCTTAATTTTTATTCCTGTTTCTTCAGATACTTCACGTTTAATGGCGCTATTGAGACCCTCACCATTTTCCAAGCTTCCTCCGGGTAAATCATATCTATTGATATAAGGTCCGCCATTTTTTTTAATAACTAATAATTTATTATCTTTATACACGATTCCATACACTCCAAATGCCGTGTGAAAAAATTTATTCGACATATTTTTTCTACCTCATCTTGCTAGTTTTTTATAACATTCATATCTATTAACGCATCATTATTTTTATCATAAAAAAACAAAGGAATCGACGTTGAATTTTTCAAACTCACGTCGATTCCTTTTAATTTAATAAAAAACTATTTTTTCACAGGTTCTTATTTCTAATTAACCTTGTGCAGCAGGTTCACGAGAACCTAGTCTTACCTTTTCAACTGCATGACTTTGATCGAGGTCTTCTTCCTTAAATCCAAAGAGATAAGTACATGTAAAGGCAACAACAATTGTTACAGCTGATGCAATTAAGTATCCTGTAAAGCTTGCGTCGATACCTTTAGGATTAATGAAGGAAGCAAATCCAATTAGTGAACCAGCAAAGCCCCACATATCAACATGGAGTAAACCTGTTAATAAACCACCAACGGCACTACCAATGTTAGCAGTCCAGAAAATACGACCATATTTCAAGTTAATACCATACATTGCAGGTTCTGTAACTCCAGCAAAAGCTGAAAGTGTTGCGGCACCAGCAATTTGTTTCATATCAATATGTTTCTTTGTCTTAATGAATACTGCCATGGCTGCAGCACCTTGAGCGACCATTGTTGCTGAAACAATAGCATTCAAAGCACTATGTCCGGTCGTAGCAATTTGACTGGCAACAACTGGAATAACAGCCCAATGTAAACCAAAGATAACCAAGCATTGATACAAACCACCAATTATCAATCCTGAAATAGCTGGACTGAAGTTCAATAGAGCAACAATACCATTGGCTAAGTAAGAACTAATCAATGTAATAACTGGTCCTACAATAACAATGATAATAGCACTGACAATAAATACTTCTAGTAAAGGACTAAGGATCATCCGTAAGGACAATACAATATGTTTCTTGAGCCAAGGTTCAACTTTAGAAGCAATCCATGCAGCAGCAATCATTGGGAAAATCGAATACGTATAATTAGCAACATGAATCGGAATACCGAAGAAATCACCATTGATATTCATTGCTGTACTGCTTGTCTTAGTGGCAACTTGAACCAAAGTTGGATATGCAAGCACACCACCAATAACCCCCATAATAACTTGGTTAGCTCCTAATCTCTTAGCAGCTGTAAATCCTACCAAAATTGGTAAGAAGTAAAATACTGAATCACCCATTGCGTTAATAATCATATATGTAGAGCTAGTTGTCGAAATCCACTTAGCTGAAACAATCAGAGCTAAGAGTCCCTTCAAAATACCTGAAGCAGCAAGTAATCCGATGATAGGCATCATGCTGGCTGTAATAACACCAATTAGAGCACTAAAATAAAATTTTGTTTTTGGCCAAAGTCCCTTGGGAGCTTCTTCCTTCTTAGCTGGTGCAGCTGAACTATCGCCATCTCCAGCAAATCCAGGTCCTAAAGCCTTAACAACGCCATCGTAAACGTCTTCAACCGCTGGTCCAATAACAACCTGATATTGTCCTCCAGCTTTAGCGACATCAATAACGCCATTCATATTTTTAATCTTCAGGTCATTGGCTTTATTGTCATCCTTTAGATAGAAACGAACACGTGTAATACAGTGGATAACACTATCAACGTTTGATATACCACCAACATTATTAAGAATGTCCTTACCTAATTGATCATAATCTAAGTTTTTATTTGGTTTAGCTGAAGTTTCTCCTGGAGCTAATGGTTCAACCAATGCAACTTCTTGACCAGCCTTGATGTTGCCCTCATTAACATGAATTTCTTTTACAGTTTTAGCAGTATTAGTAATAGCTACAATTACATCTGTTACCTTACCAGCTTTTTTAATTGCTTCAATATCCATTGTAGCAATCTTATCCCCTGCTTTTACTGTATCCCCTTCTTTGAGAGTAACTTCAAAAGGAGCCCCATTTAGTTCAACCGTATCTACTCCCATATGAACTAATACTTCTAGTCCATCATCAGTGGTAAAACCAATCGCATGTTTAGTAGAAGCTACCAACATTACCTTACCTGAAACTGGTGCTAAGATCTCATTACTATTAGGAATAATACCGAAGCCATCCCCCATATCCTTTGCAGAAAACATGGGATCATGAACCTTGGTGATTTCCACCGCTTGTCCAGATACAGGAGCAAGCATTTTAATTTCGTTTGCCATAGAAAACACACCTCCTTGAGTATTAGTAACCGGTTACATCTTTCAACAACTACTATAATACAATCATTCCTGTATAAACATCAAGTTTTGTTATTTTTTATTATAAAAAACACACTACTCTGCTATATACGGGGTGTATAATACTAAATGTATGGATGTGTTTAAACATATGCTTTGAGAATCATATCTTGCTACTTACGGAGGAAATCAATTATGAAACCTTTATATTTAAAGCTTACTGACGATCAGATCATTTATTCAAATAATGTAAATACACTTGGAAAAGCTTTCTATGAATTGAATCCAAAATTAAATTTTCAAGAAAATTTACAGACATTCAAAAATCAATTGGATGCTTCATGCGATGTAATTATCATAACCAATCCAAATAAATATATCCTCAAAAAAAATATTTTCTTATTTAATAAGGTAATTATAGATTTTGGAACAGAGCTGGAAAACATATTCCATATTCCTGTAATAAACTTTGATGACATCATGAGTTCTGGTTTAAAGGCAGCTTTTAAAAAAGAGCTTAATTACACAACTTGGCACCTCGACTATTACGGTCTAGATCACAGTAAACGTCAATATGGGCAAGAATCTATGCAAACAGTTGGCAATGGCTTCTTGGGACTTCGTGGATCTTACTTTGAATCCAAAGCCAATGATGATAACTACCCGGCCACTTATGCTGCTGGAGTCTTTAATCAATTATCCACTCCAATCAATGGTCAAAATGTTATTAATGAAGATCTAGTTAATTTACCTAATGCTCAATACCTTACTTTTAGTATTGACGACGGTCCTAAATTCAAAATTAATGATAAAGACATTCAAGAATCCTTACGTTCCTTAAATATGAAAGATGGCTGCCTAACTATTACTCTTTTAATTAAATTAGCTGATGGCAAAGAGTTAAAAATTGTTGAGAAAAGAATCGTCGACTTAAATAACTATCACGACTATTATCTTCAATATTCAATTAAACCCTTAAACTTTTCTGCTAAAATGACTTTCTATACTGAAATTGATGGTTCTGTCGTTAATTCCAACGTTGAAAGATATCGCAATTTGGCGAATAAGCATTTAGAAATTGATAAAATTCAAAATAATACTGATGATGCAATTTTATTGGCTCACACTAACCAATCTAAGATTAATATTGCGGTTAAATCACATTTAAATTATCCTGATAGTGGCATCTATTCAACGGATAATACATCTGAAATTGCCAATCAAAAAGTTGAATTTAATGCTAGTGAAGGTACAACTTATACTTTCGAAAAGAATGTAGCTATTTTTACTTCGCTTGAAACCAAGAATGATCTGGAACTAACTATTAATGACCACACATTTTTGGCTAATTTCCAAGAAGCATTTGCTTTTAACAGTCAAGCTTGGAAAAAAGTTTGGCAACAAGAAGATGTTGTAGTCGCAGGTGATGTTACTGCCCAAAAATTGCTTCGACTTAACAGCTACAGTATGACAACCGCAGCTCAAATCAACGCTAACAAAGATCTTGATATTTCAGTTGGCTCTCGTGGCCTTACTGGCGAAGGATATCGTGGTCATATCTTTTGGGACGAGTTATTCGATATGAACTTTTATGTTCTGCACGACCCTGAATTAGTAAAATCGCTTCTAATGTATCGCTATAACCGCCTTAGAGCCGCAATGGACTACGCCGCTGACGATGACTATCAAGGAGCTATGTATCCTTGGCAAAGTGGTCTCTATGGCGATGAACAATCTCAAGAATTGCACTTAAATCCAATCACTAATAAATGGGACCCTGATAACTCACGAAAACAACGTCATGTTTCTTTAGCTGTAGCTTACAATGTTTGGAATTACTACAATTCTAGCCAAGATGAAAAATTTATGGCTAAATATGGTTTGGAAATGCTCTTAGAAATTGCTAAATTCTGGATTGATAAATCTCAATACGACGAAACTTCTGGAAAGTATACAATTGCCGATGTCATGGGACCTGATGAATTTCATGAAGGCTACCCTGGCAAAGACGATGATGGTCTCAAAAACAATGCTTATACTAACATCATGGTTAGTTGGCTGTTCAAAGAACTCCATCAATTATTGGAAAATGAACTTAGCGATACCGTTTCCGAAAATCTTCATCCTACCAATTTTACAAATGAAGATATCAAAAAGCTTAATGAAATTAGACAAAGTTTGAAACTTGATTTTAAAGCTGATATCCTGGGACAATTTGAAGGCTACTTTGACCTTAAAGAAATCGATTTAGAAAAATATCGTCAACAATATGGCAATATTTCTCGTATGGACCGTATTCTCAAAGCTCATAATGATACACCCGACAATTATCAAGTTGCTAAACAAGCTGATACCTTGATGGCTCTCTTTAATCTTCGTGAAACTGATTTTCTACAAATTATGAACGATTTAAATTATCCTATCGGCAACCCTAACAAATTCATCACTGATAACATCAAATATTATCTTGCTAGAACTAGCCACGGTTCTACTTTATCAAGAATCGTTTATTCAATGCTACTGTTAAAAATTCACGATAATAGCGCTGCCTGGAAGCTGTTCTATGAAGCTTTAACTAGCGACTACTATGATATTCAAGGTGGTACTACCGCTGAGGGAATTCACCTGGGCGTTATGGGAGCAACTTTGAATGTGGTAACTTCATATTTTGGTGGAGTTGATTATCGTGGCGATATGCTAGAAATAAGTCCACAATTGCTAAAACAATGGAATGAAATCGACTTTAAGATGATTTTCAAAAAAATCAATTTTGCTTTCCAGATTACTCACGAAACAATTATGATCAACGCTGACCAAGATACAGAAATTATGTTCTTAGGTAAGAAATTACCTTTAACTGCTAATCAAACAATCGAACTAACTTTTTAAAAATTTAAACACTAAAAGAGCTGTGATATAAATTTGCAGCAAAACGCGCAATATTCATAATACGAATATTGCGCGTTTTTTATTAATACTCAAAAACTGTCCTAATTTGTCACACTCTTTTTCCTTGTAATATGTAAATTATGAACTAAGCCCGGTGCCAAGCAGCGTAACCAATTGTTGGGAACAAACCTATCAAACGACCAATTTGTTCTGAATTCATCTTAAATTCAATAGCTGGTAACAAAGCATTAACAGCATCTGGTGCTTGATCACTAACTTCAGTAACACCCACTAGCTTGCCATCCTTGTCATGAATTTGTTTACCTGCGGCAATTGGTTCTTTATCGACTTTGTAATACCAATAATTAGCCAAATCGCTTTCAGTAATATCGAAGCCCTTCTTTTCGCCTTCTTCAACTGAAATACCTGCTTGCGCTATTCTAGGTGAAGTAAAGACCACTGACGGAATCACAGGATATTCAATTGGTTGATCTGTTTGACCAGAGAACAATTTCATTAAATATTTCGATTCGAAGTAAGCTGCTGGCGTTACCTTTGGCAAATCATTTGAGACAACATCTCCGGCAGCATAAATACTTTCAACATTAGTTTGTAAATATTCGTTAACATACACACCAGATTGATCATACTTAACTCCGACCTTATCTAATCCTAGACCATCCAAATTAGGGATTCTACCTGTAGCATCTAAAATCCAATCGGTTGTTATTGTCTGGTTATCTCCAAAGTTTACTTGATAACTATCGCCATCAGCTTCAAAAGACTTTACTGAGGCATTAGGAATAAATGTTACACCTCGTTTTTTCAAATCAGCTACAACTTTTTCAACATATGGCTGGTAGAATTTACGCAAAACTTTATCGGCATGCAACATAACTGTGACTTCAGCACCCGCTGCATTAGCAATCGTGGCAAATTCCATTCCAATGTAACCCGCACCGATAATAGTAATTTTCTTTGGTAATGTCTTTAAATTCAAAAAGTCTTCACTATCATGGGCCAACTCAGTGCCTGGAATATCCAAACGATGTGGCTTTAAGCCAGTAGCAATAACAATCTTGTCAGCTGTTACTTCCTCGCCATCAACCAAAACTGTATGATCATCTTTAAATTCAGCATGACCATGAATAATTTTTGCTCCAGCATTTTCCAAACGATCGGTTAAATCCTGTGGCAAACCATCAATAATTTCTTGTTTATGTTCAATATTCTTAGACCAATTGATAGACAAATCGCCATCTAGAATACCATTCATGCGTTCAGCTTCACGAGTTACTTTAACTGGTTCATCGATTGTGATCTTAGCATTGCACCCACGATTAGGACAAGTGCCTCCAACAAGTCCACTTTCAATTACACCCACCGAAACTCCTGTTTCTGCTAATGGTGCAGCTCCATCAAAAGTTGCATGACCTGCTCCAATGTAAAGTACATCATAATCAAATTTCTCAGACATTAAATTGACCTCCAGTATTTGTTTTGAGCCTTTTTAATTGAAGTATTATGTATTTCAATTAAAAATAAAGACTTTTTCTTACACTTTATAACATAATTCATTTTCTAGAATGTGACAATATTTATGATTATCGGTAGATTGCAAATTTAATCCGAATTTT
>NZ_AZDB01000036.1 GCF_001434585.1 Companilactobacillus crustorum JCM 15951 | reverse complement strand
GCATTTACACAAGATATTTTACGCTCTCCTTCAGAGTGTCACGATGATACTTTACAATTTATTTTAGAAAAGCAGCGCGAGTTTAATCATAAAGAGATATTTTATAAGCAATTACAAAAAACTACCGCTACTATGGTCGATTCTTTAGAACATTCTCAATCGGATTTGGAGGATCTTATTAATAAACTTGGAGACATCAATAATTAAAAATTAGTTTTTAAACAAAAAAAGATCAGTATGATAACTATTAAAATAGTCGGCGTACTGGTCTTTTTACGTGGAAAAATTTTATTTAGAATCGTCATAATCTTCATTGTAAATAAAACGATGCAATTTTAAGTATTGTTCTCCGAGTATCTTTTCATTCTTATTGTCCTTGGGATGATAGTATCTCCGGCCATTCAACCCTTTAGGCATATAGTTTTGTTGAGCAATTTGATGAGGGGCAGCAAATGGTGAATCGATTAAGCCACCACCAGTAATTTCCTCAGAGTGTTTGTAATGCATGTCCCGTAAACCCTTAGGCATAGGATGTTCGTTTGGGTGCTCAGTGTCTTTATCCAACATTTCCCAAGTCTCATCGAATGACCCGGATTTGGGTGAAATACACATTAGCATAGTAGCAAACATTAACGGATATTTAGCTTTAGGCATGCCAATCTTTTCAGCTTGGTTGGCAGCGACCACTATTTGAGTAACTTGTTGTGGATTAGCTAAGCCAATATAAGTGTATGGAATCTCACGTAATCTACGGACTACGGAGGGAAGATCGTTATTCTTCAATAGGACTGCCAAATAATATAAAGCTGCATCTGTATCAGAACCAGCCATAGAGTCAGAGTAGGCGGAAAGGTAATCATAATGCTTAGTAGCTTTTTTATCATAATTAAAGTGTTGCTGTTGAGCAAATCTTTTCACATTGCTGGCAGTGATTTCCTTTGAATTAATGGCGTGGATAGTTTCTAGGGTGTTTAGAGCAATTCTTAAATCCCCATCAGCAGAAATGGCGATTAAATGCAAAGCTTCAGCTTCAACTTGTTGATCAGTTAGTTTGTAAACTTTTGCAACAGCACGTTTTAGCATAGCTTCGATATCCTCATCACTGAGAGATTTAAATTCAAAAATTTGTGATCGAGATCGAATAGCGGGCACAATTGACATGATAGGATTTTCAGTGGTAGATCCGATAAGCATAATGTGACCATTTTCTAAATATGGCAACAAGAAATCTTGGAGCGTTTTGGTCATACGGTGAATTTCATCAATTAATAAAACAAATGAATCATCAGGATACTGGCCAATTAATTTTGTCAACTTAGCCTTGTTATCAGTTGAGGCATTAAAAGCTTCAAAAGGATAGTTATTTTGTTTGGCGATAATTTTAGCCAAAGTAGTTTTTCCAGTGCCAGGTGGACCCCATAACAATAATGGGATATTTACATGTTGGTCAATTATTTGCCGCAAAGGTTGACCTTCAGCTAGTAATTCTTGTTGACCAACCATTTCATCGAGATTTTCTGGTCGCATTAGGTCGGCTAAGGGTGTTTTAAATGCCAATTTGTAATTCCTTTCTTGATTAATATTTAGACAAAATACTTTATTCTAACAGCATATCATTAATTTATTAGTGGACTCAGTTATAGCTCTTGTAAGTATTATTTCTTCATATAAAGAATGGGGTAGGGATTACCCTGTTCGTCAGTTTCAGATCGACGATAAACTTTAAAGCCAAGATGTTCATAAAAACCTTTAGCTATGGGATTTTGTTCATTAACGTTTACTTTGTTGATAGCATAATTTTCAATACCATAATTGATAAGCATAGTTCCCAAGCCATGTCCCCTTTGATCCGGTGAAACAAAGAGCATTTCAATTAATTTGTTCTCAATACCCATGAAAGCAATCGGTGAATCCTCGTCGTCTGTAATAATGATTAGGTGAGATACGTTTCGTAAACCTTCAGGAACGTACTCCTTTATTTTTTCAATTTCAGTATCAGATAAAAATTTGTGTGTAGCTTTTACGGATTTTTCCCAGATGCTTAATAATTGTTCAATTAGAAGAGTACTTGGTTTATTGATGTTTTTTATGTTCATGGAGAAGCCTCCTAATTTAATGGATAATATTTTACCATGTTTGTTAGTAACTCAAAAATTTAAGTACCCAGATCAAAATAATTGCTAAAAAAAGAAGACGTGCTAAACTTCATTTGATTCATATAAAATATCCAAAGGGAATGATTAAATAATGTCATTAACTCCACAGCAATTTGAAGATACACGTCGTGAAATATGGGCAAATTTTAAACTTACCGGTCTTACCAAAGAGCAGGTAGCATCTGATTTGAATATTAGTTTAGTAAAACTTGATAAGTTGTTTGCTTTGTCACAGAAATCATATAATGACCCATTTATTTTTAGAGATTATTTACGTGAAAAAGTTATTGAAGCTGGGAAAAAGCCAATTCCGTTCTCTTCAATGGGCGAAGATGTCCATAATTATTGGTTCTTGGATAGTGAGATAATTGCTAAACGTCAAATGACGGCAGGCGACGATTAGTTTTAAAAGAGATTACAAAGAAGATTTGATACGGATTTTTAATCCACATCAAATCTTCTTTAATTTTGAAATTATTTTGTCGAATTTTTTGTATATATGTCAACTCGATTCAAATAGATAGGTTTGCCAGTTCGGTCCATTAATATATCTCATGTAAGTTGGCCGGGCAAAGGACCTGATTTCAGAGGTTTACTATTAAGTTCCACGTCTGTTAAATTAATATAATTCTTTTTATATTTTTTTGATTGATGAATCAAAAATTTTACTTTAATCGATTTAAATAAAGTTAATCTGTCTTGAGTGTTATAAAAGCTAATTAGCTCAGGATCCCTTTTTAAAAGATCCATGTAAAATTTATTATTAAAACTATCCTTATAATATATAAAAGATGATATTACTTTATCGGAGTATATGGATTCTTTGTCGGCAATATTACTTAGGGTATCGTGTATGGTGATTTCAACAGTTTGCTTTTCTTTTAAATTAAATATTGGTTGAGAAATATATACATTTTTTCTGTCTTTAATTTTTAAAAAAACAAGTCCCCACATAATAGTACCTTTTCCATTATTTAGGAGGGTAGTTTTAAATTGAAAACTATTATGTTCATTGTTTGAGATAAATATAGGTGTTTTATCATTGAATATAAGATTTGGTAGGGAGTTATTGTATGTTTTTTTACTAGTTTGATATGCTAAAAAAGCAATGATAATAGTTGCAAGCGAAGCAATTAACGATATTAAATTGTGATAAATGTTAGTAAAATTAGCAATATAACTCATAAAAAGATTCCTTCTATAATTTAGTAATAAAAAAAACACCGATCAAGTCGGTGTTCAAACGTCAAAATATAAATACTTTTTGTGGCTCACTTTTTTTGAGCCATATGAAAATGTATCGAAACTATAAACTTCAAAAATGCCTTTAAGTCAGCGATTCCAAGGTTTATTGAAACGTATCGAAACCATATTATCACCCGTATGGGAATCGAACCCATAACTCCACCTTGAGAGGGTGGCGTCTTAAACCATTTGACCAACGGGCAATTAAAACAACACTCATGATTTTAACTGAAAACCTACATCTCTGTCAATATTAATCTTAGTATTTATTACAATTATTTCCTTTTATTATTAGCATCTTTAGTTTTAATTACTAAAACGTAAATTAGCATGCCGATTAAGACGATAGTGTATATGGCACTAGCAAAGCCAGCATATTCCATAATTATCCAACCAGTGACACGGGCGCTCGCCATCAAGAGCATTGATAATACGCCAAACATAACGATTCTTCGTAAGAGATCTTGGTAGATTTCATTGAATTTCTTTTGATTATTTTTCATAAAATAATTACCCCCGAGACAATGGCTCCAACTAGTATTGCTAAAAAGTTATTTAAAAAATGAACAGTAATATTTGCTTTAATATTTTTAGTTCGATAATAGACGCCAGCGAGGACAATTCCTAGTAAAATTTTTGATAAGGCATAAATCCAATCGGTATTTGCATCAAAAGGTGCGTGTACGTATCCAAAAATTAAGCCACTGGTCAAAACTGAAATTAATGGACTATTAATGAAGAACCAATTCATAAAGATACCGCGAAAGATGACTTCTTCTAAAATTGGTGCTACAAAAATAGTAAAAAAGATAAGCAAAATTATACTATTATTGGCAACTAATTTTAATGCATCAACATTGTCATTAGTACTTTTCATAAAGGGAAGAGTAGTTAAATTAATCATGAGTGTAAGAATAACGGCGATAATTATAATTATCCATGTTTTTTTAGTAAATTTTTGAGTAGGAAATTTTTGGATTTTTTTGAAAGTTAAAATTATAATGGTTGCCGATATGACTAATAGCACAATAGTGGCGATTGGTGCCAGCTTTAGGTAAGAAGCGTATTGGTTGCCCAGTTCTTTTTTTGTTAAAGTTAAGATACTTAATGGGAGTTGTTCTATTAAAAATAAAACTAAAAAGGCTATAATGTGAAGTATAACTTTTATAGGTTGATAAGTACTTTTAGTATTGTTCATTAAAAACCGCCTTTTTCGAAATAATTATTAGAATTATTTAGTGATTAGTGCTTTAATACTATAATGCTATTAGTGAGTTTAAAGGAAGTGAATAAATGTTTAAGATTGCTCGTGGTAGGATCAATAGTTGGCAAGTTCTTGGAGCGGTCATTTTTATGATTTTCCAAGTTGTTGCAACGTTATATATTCCAAATCTGACATCTGACATTGTTAACAAAGGTGTTATTACCGGTGATACTGACTACATTATACATACTGGTATTGAGATGGTCGTTGTATCGCTTATAACGGCTGTAGCAGCCTTTGGAAATGTTTTGATGGCGTCACAGGCGTCACAAGGATTAGGTCGTAAATTAAGATCCGATTTGTTTAAAAAAATATTGTACTTTACACATGATGAATTTGACAAGTTCGAAACGTCATCATTAACTACTAGAACAACCAATGATGTTATTCAAATACAAAACGTTATGATCATGATGTTAAGAATGATGATTATGGCGCCTATTATGTTAATTGGTGCCAGTTTTATGGCGTATCAAAAGAATGCTGAAATGACAAAAATTTTCTTGATCTCTATTCCCATTCTAATTGTTATTGTCGGATTAGTAATGTATTTTGCCGTTCCATTATTTAAAGCTATGCAGAAGAAAACTGATCGATTGAATTTGGTTTTCCGTGAAGGTTTAACTGGGGTACGTGTTATTCGTGCGTTCAGACAAGATGCTTTCGAACAGAATCGTTTCAAGGAAGCGAATGCTGACTATACTAACAACGCGGTAAAGGTATTTAGTATCGTCGCAGTTATGTTCCCAGTCGTTACATTGGTAATGAGTGGAACTAATGTTGGTATCACCTGGTTAGGTGCTCATTATATTGCTAATCAGTCAATGCAAATTGGTAACATGATTGCTTTTATGACTTATGCTATGCAAATTTTAATGAGTTTTATGATTCTTTCAATGGTGTTTGTTTTTGTACCTCGTGCTTCGGCTTCAGCAGCGCGTATTCAAGAAGTTTTTGAAACTGAAAGTAAGATTGATGTTGTTGCTAAGCCAGCCAAGGTCAAAGATGAACCATCACTTAGCTTTAATGATGTCAATTTCAGATATCATGGGGCCGAAAAATTGGCTTTAGCTAATTTGAATTTCAAAGTTACTCAAGGACAAACCTTGGCTATTATCGGGGGTACTGGTTCTGGTAAAAGTACGCTGATCAATTTGATTCCACGTTTTTATGATGCTGGTACAGGTGTTGTTAGTTTAAATGGAACTGACGTAAAAGCTTTGAGTACTGAAGACATCAATGATCGTGTTTCGATGGTTCCACAAAAGGCCTTCTTATTTAAAGGAACAATTCGCGATAATATGGCCTATGGAAAACCTGGAGCAACCGATGATGAAATTTGGCATGCTCTAGAAATTGCTCAGGCAGCTGATTTTGTTAAAGAACTTGATGGCCAGTTAGATGGCGAAGTTGAACAAGGCGGAGATAATTTCTCTGGTGGTCAAAAACAACGTTTGGCAATTGCCCGAGCCTTGGTCAAAGATGCTTCTATTTATGTCTTTGACGATTCGTTCTCAGCCCTCGATTTCAAGACGGATTTGAATTTGAGAACAGCCTTGAAAAACGATAAGAAAATCAGTAAAGCAGTTGTAGTTATTGTTGGTCAACGTATCTCAACTGTTGCTGATGCCGATCAAATTGTTGTCCTTGACGACGGTAAGATGGTTGGTCTTGGAACGCATCAAGAATTAAAAGAAAATAATAAGACTTACCAAGAAATAATTGAGTCTCAATTAAGGGAGGGTAAGTAATGGCTGAAAAGAAAAATGAAACTGCACCAACAGTTAGCCATGGTCCTGGTCGTGGTCAAGGTGTAGTTGTTAAGCCTAAGAATTTTTGGAAAACAACTGGTCGTTTAGCTAAATACATGTCAACGTATATTGTTGGTATAACGGTTGTCTTAGTTTTAGCAATTGCTTCAGCTATTTTCCAAATAAAAACTCCTAAGATTTTAGGTCAGGCAACGACTGAGATTTATAAAGGCTTGATGACAGGTATTGCACAACAAAAAGCCGGTTTGAAAATTAATGAGTTACCAATAAACTTTGGCAAAATTGAACATATAATTTTTATTGTAGTTTTGATGTATATGGCATCGGCAGCTTTTAATTTTGTTCAACAATTTGTGATGACTCGTATATCTCAACGAACTGTTTATAAAATGAGACGTGATCTCAAAGGTAAGATGCAAAGATTGCCAATCAGTTATTATGATGCCCATTCAAATGGTGATATTATGTCACGTGCTATTAATGATATGGATAATATTGCTGGTACGTTGCAACAAAGTTTGACGCAATTAGTAACTAGTACAGTTACATTTGTGGGTATTATTTGGATGATGTTGACGATTAGTTGGAAATTAACTTTAATTGCATTGGCAACAGTGCCTTTGAGTTTGATTGTGGTTGGTATCATTGCTCCACAATCGCAAAAGTTCTTTAAACGTCAACAAGCTTCATTAGGATTATTGAATAATCAAGTTGAAGAAAATTATTCCGGTCATGTAGTGGTTAAAAGTTTTAATCATGAACAGGAATCTGTAGACGAATTTGAAAAAGAGAATACTAAGTTATACAAGGCTTCTTGGAAAGCACAATTGATTTCTGGTATTGTTATGCCAATGATGAACTTCTTGAATAACTTAGGGTACGTATTCGTTGCTATGTATGGTGGTATTCAAGTTGCTAATGGTGGAATTGCCTTGGGTGATATTCAAGCCTTCTTGCAATATATGAATCAATTCTCACAGCCAATTGCTCAACTAGCTAACTTGACTAATACTATTCAAGCAACAGTTGCGTCAGCTGAACGTATTTTTGAAATTTTAGATGAACCAGAAATGGAAGATACTAAGGTTGATGTACCAGACGTTGAAACTGATGATAAGGTCACACTCGATCATGTTAAATTTGGTTACGAAGGCAATCCTATTTTGCTAGAAGACTATAATTTGAATGTTAAACCTGGTCAAATGATTGCTATTGTTGGTCCAACTGGTGCTGGTAAAACAACTATTATCAATTTGCTTGAACGTTTCTATGATGTTAGTGGTGGTTCAATCAAGATTGGTGGCAAGGATATTCGTAATATGACACGTGAACAAGTTAGAAGTCACTATGCAATGGTGCTTCAGGATACATGGCTCTTCACGGGGACTATTTATGATAACTTGAAATATAGTCGTGAAGACGCAACACGTGATGAAATTATTGAAGCTGCTAAGGCAGCTCACGTTGATAATTTTGTGCGTCAATTGCCAAATGGCTATGACACAGTCTTGAACGAAGAAGCTTCAAATATTTCTCAAGGACAACGTCAATTGATTACAATTGCTCGAGCTTTTGTCGCTGATCCTGAGATTTTAATTTTGGATGAGGCTACTTCTTCAGTTGATACTAGAACCGAAGTACATATTCAACATGCAATGGAACGACTATTGAAAGATAGAACAAGTTTCGTTGTTGCCCATAGACTTTCAACGATTCAAGGTGCTGACAAGATTATCGTTATGAACCATGGTTCAATTGTTGAAACTGGTAATCATGAGGAGTTAATGGCAAAGAATGGCTTTTATGCTGATCTTTACAACTCACAATTTGCTGGTAATGTCGCTTTATAAAAAGCTTAGATATATAATTAGAACATGCTTAGGCATGTTCTTTTTTTATTTTTTATTGAAGGGATAAAGTTATATGGCAAATTTTGAAGAAACAAAAGCACAAATTATTGATTTGGTTAATAAACAAATTGTGCCGGGTGCTAGTTTTGGGTTTATAAATGGGCCTCAGATGAATAACTATAGTTATGGTAGTAAGTCATGGTTGCCGACGATAACTGCTCTCAAAGGCGATGAATTGCACGATTTAGCTTCTTTGACTAAGGTTATGGGGACTGTTCCTTTAATTTTAAAATTGATAGACGAAAAAAAGCTTAATTTACACGATCCTATAAAAAAGTATTTACCAACTTTTTCGGACGAACGGATTGAAATATTTCATTTAATTACACATACTTCGGGAATTCATGGTTATATACCTAATCGAGATGCATTAAATAGTGAACAACTGATTCAAGCTTTGTTAAAGCTGCCAGTTACCGATAATTTTAATAAAAAAGTCGTTTATACTGATACTGGATTGATATTCCTAGGTCTTATTATTGAGAAGATTTATCAAATGCCAGTTCAATCAGCCATTCAAAAATATATTTTAGAACCAGAGGGGTTACGTGATACTACTTTTGAACCGGATGTTAGTCGTTGCGTACCGACATATGTGGTTGAAGGTCAGATGCTACAAGGGGTTCCCAATGATCCTAAGGCACGTCAATTAGGCAAACATTGTGGATCAGCCGGAATGTTTTCTACCATAGGCGATGTTATGAAATTTGCGGCCGATATGTTAAAACCGGATAAAGAATTTTTGTACCATAATTTTACTGACTTGAATCCTGGCAGATCGTTAGGTTGGGATGTAAAACCTGATGGAGCGGGGAGTGTTCTGTTTCATACTGGATACACAGGTCATTTCATTGCACTTGATTATCAACGTCACAATGCTATGGTTGTTTTAACTAATCGGGTTCATCCTAGACCAAATAACCAATTATTCTTAGAACGTCGAGATACAATATTGAATTCATTCTTGAATGAAAGTAAATAAAAAGACTAACAACATAGAAATATTCTGTGTTGTTAGTCTTTTACTTTGTCCTAAATTATTTAATATATCCCTTGTCGCTCAAAGCTTTACGTAATCCAAGCATAGCTGTGTAAGTTGCCAGAACGTAAATTCGGTCTGTTGGAATATTAGGAATTTCTTTAACAAAATTTTCAATTTCAGAGGTTTCAATATTTTTATTCATATCCAAACCAGCAATCTTAAATCTATAGGTAACATCTTTGACACGTTTGCCTCCAGTAATAACGAGTGGCAATTTGTCATAATCGAAATCCTCAAAGTTAGCGTCCCAAATCCAACTAGTATCAATTCCATCAGCGTAGTTCGCATTCAGTAAGAAGGCTAGAGAATAAGGCTTTTTATCGCTTAAAACAGTTTCGATAACTTGGTTTAGACCAACCGGGTTTTTAACCAAGATGATATTAACATCCTTACCATCAACGTTAATGGTTTCCTGACGTCCAAAAACTTTTTCATCGTAGGCGAAAGCCTTTTGCATCTGTTCAGTGGTAATACCCATCTCTGAAGCAATTGCATATGCTGCTAAAGCGTTATAAATATTGTATTTTCCACCAATATTCATTTGGAACTTGTTGCCATCAATTTCGAATTCAGTTTTATTAGGCAAAAGGGTAGAAATGTTGGTTACCTGATACTTCAAGTCATTACGTTTGAAACCACAGTTAGGACAGAAGTAGCTTCCTAAATTAGCGTAAGAAATCATATGATAATGCATAATGTGGTTACACTTAGGACAAAGCACGCCGTCAGTATTGGTTGGTGCTTTGAAGTCCTCATTTTCGTGTCCTTTGTCAGAGAAACCATAGTAAATAACTTTATTAGGCAACTCCTTGGATGAGAAGATTGCGGCATCGCCGTTAGCAATGATGGTAGCGTCAGGAGCCATCTTGATTCCATCAAGAATCTTTTGATAAGTAGTGTAGATTTCGCCATAACGATCCATTTGATCACGGAAGATATTTGTTAGAACAAAATATTTTGGCGTAATATATTTGCAGATAATAGGAACGTTAGCTTCATCAACTTCTAGTACGGCTAAAGGTTTCTTGCTGGTTTTGTGATGGGTAACGAAACTAGTAACGATTCCCTGGATCATGTTGGAACCAGTTGGATTAGTTAACACATCATTGTACTTTTGAACTAACATCTTGTTGATTAATGATGTAGTAAGAGTTTTACCATTGGTACCAGTTACGACAATTAAATCGTAATCTTTGCCAAGACTCTTTAAAATATCTGGATCGATTTTGTAAGCAATCTTTCCCGGATATGAAGAACCACCATTAAAAAATTTATTTAAAATAAAATATGATGTTTTACCTGTTAATGTTGCAATTTCTGATTTAAATGTCATCAATAAAAACCCCAAATTAAATTAATTAAAATAATATTATCACACCTAACCCACATTTTAGCCGATTTTGTTTGAATTTGGGAAATGTTTGATATGTTCAAGTGCGCTTTTTTTCGTTATAATCTTGAAGGACATATTTTTGGAGGCGTAAATTTGGCTCAATTATTTTTTAAATATGGTGCTATGAATAGTGGAAAATCGATTGAGATTTTGAAAGTGGCACATAATTATGAAGAACAAGGAAAGTCAGTTATTCTGATGACTAGTATTTTAGATACACGCTCTGGTACTGGTAAGATTAAAAGTCGGATGGGATTAACTCGCTCGGCGATTGCTTTGAAGAAGGATTCGGATGTCTTTGAAATTGTTAAGGACCAGAATCCTGATGCTTCATGCGTTTTAATTGATGAGTGCGAATTTATGACAGAGGCTCAAGTTTTACAGGCAACTAAGGTAGTTGATGATTTGGGAATACCAGTCATGGCCTTTGGCTTAAAGAATGATTTTAAGAATGAATTGTTCGAAGGTACTAAATATCTATTGTTGTATGCTGATAAGTTGGAAGAAATGAAGACAATTTGCTGGTTCTGTACAAAAAAAGCTACAATGAATATGCGTATGGCTAATGGTAAACCAGTTTATGAAGGCGATCAGATTTCAATTGGCGGTAATGAAATGTATTATCCTGTCTGTCGTCGGCATTATAACCATCCTCCAATGCTTGATCAAAATTAATATAAAGAAAGGATAGTTAAGTTGGATAAAATATTTGAACAACTAGAAACATTGCTTGAAAGATATCAAGAACTTCAAGAACTAATGAGTGATCCTGAAGTTATCAACGATACTAAACGTTATATGGCTTACTCAAAAGAAGAAGCTGACATGCGTGATGTTGTTGCTGCTTTTAGGCACTACAAAGAATTAAAACAAAGTATCAGTGACAGTGACGAGATTCTTCGTGAAACTGATGATGCTGAAATGCAGGCTATGGCAAAAGATGAAATGGAGACTTCTAAGAAAGAATTAGATGAAGTTGAACATAATATCACACTTTTGATGCTGCCTAAGGACCCTAATGATGATAAAAATATTATCATGGAAATTCGTGGTGCCGCCGGTGGAGATGAAGCTAGTTTATTTGCTGCTGATTTGTTAAGTATGTATAGTAAATATGCCGAAAAGCAAAATTGGTCATTTGATATTATTGATGAAACAGACACTGAGGTTGGTGGCTACAAAGATGTTGCCGTTATGATCACTGGTACCAGTGTGTATTCAAAATTGAAGTATGAAAATGGTGCTCACCGTGTACAACGGATTCCATCAACAGAATCTCAAGGTCGTGTACATACTTCAACTGCTACTGTGGCTGTTATGCCTGAGTATGATGAAGTTGATATTGATATTGATCCTAAAGATATTAGAACTGATGTCTATCGTTCATCTGGTGCTGGTGGTCAACATATTAATAAGACTTCATCAGCCGTTCGTATGACCCATTTGCCAACGGGTATTGTTGTTGCCATGCAGGATCAACGTTCACAACAACAAAACCGTCAAAAGGCTATGCAAATTTTGAAATCTCGTGTTTATGATTATTATGAATCACAAAATCAAAGTGAGTACGATGAAAAACGTAAGTCAGCCGTCGGTACTGGTGATCGTTCTGAACGTATTAGAACATATAATTATCCTCAAAACCGTGTAACAGATCATCGTATCGGTTTATCTTTGAACAAGCTTGATCGAATTATGAATGGTGATCTTGAAGAAATCATTGATGCTTTAATCGTTGATGATCAAACCAAGAAGTTGGAGCAAATTCAAAGTGGAGAAGCTAAGTTATTCTAACGCCCTGAAAAGGGCTTTTTCTATGTTAAAGGCTCAAAATAAGTTTCCTGAAGATGCACAATATTTAATGGAAGAATTAAGTGGCTTTAATTACACGCAATTGCAGCTGCATCGGAATGAAGAAGTACCATCTGATATTATGCGAAAGTTTCGAGATGGCTTAGTTAGATTGGGCATGGATGAACCCGTGCAATATATTCTTGGTTATGCTTATTTCATGAATCGAAACTTTTCTGTTAATGAACATGTACTTATTCCACGACAGGATACTGAGGAAATGGTTCAAAAAATTATTGATGATCACGGTTCAAGTCAAAAGAACATCTGTGATATTGGAACGGGCTCAGGTATTATTGCGATTACGTTAGGCTTAGAGTTTCCAGATGATGAAATATTGGCCACTGATATCTCGAAAGAAGCACTTCAGGTAGCTAAACTTAATTCTGAGAATTATCAAACAAATAATATTTTCTTTGAGCAGAGTGATTTGTTCAAAGATATTTCTGTGCAAAAATTCGATGTGATTGTTTCCAATCCACCGTATATTGCGGAATCCGAAAAAAAGGATATGGATGCAAGTGTCATAAAATATGAACCAGATTTGGCTTTATATGGTCAAGATAATGGGTTAGAATTTTATGAGAACATTGTCAAGCAGGTGGATAATTACCTCAATGATGACGGAATTTTGTATATGGAATTCGGATTTCGACAAAAAAATGCCATAAAACAAATTTTTTATGATAATTTACCTGATTATGTTGTAGAATTTCATAAAGATATGAGTGGGAATTATCGATATCTAAAAGCTAAAAAGGAGATGTAGTATTGGAAACTGAGATACTCAAGAGTACACAGATTCAAGAAGCTGCAGATTTCTTGGCCCAGGGACAGTTAGTTGCTTTTCCAACAGAAACTGTCTATGGCTTGGGAGCTGACGCTACTAGACCTGATGTAGTCAAAGATGTTTATGCTGCTAAGGGACGTCCGAGTGACAACCCTTTGATCGTGCATGTTTCTAGTCCAGAAATGGTTTGGGAATACGCTGATAATAGCTATAAACCATTAGCTGAGAAGCTGATGAATGCATTTTGGCCAGGTCCATTGACTATTATTATGCCAATTCAACCCGGAAAACTTTCCAAGGCAGTCACAGGGGGACTTACGACTGCTGCCTTTAGAATGCCCAACAATAAGGCTACTTTGAATTTAATCAAAACTTTTGGCAAACCTATTGTTGGTCCATCAGCTAATACAAGTGGAAAACCAAGTCCAACCTTAGCTAAGCATGTTTATCATGATCTACATGACAAAATTGCTGCTATTTTGGATGATGGTCCTACTAAAATCGGCGTGGAGTCTACTGTCATTGATTTATCAGCGGACGTACCAACAATTTTAAGACCGGGAATGATTGATTCTGATGACTTGTTAAAGGTTATTGACAATGTCAACAGCGATCATCATAAGGTGTCGGCTGGAGAGGTTCCTAAGGCACCTGGTATGAAATACAAGCACTACGCACCAAAGGCACAAGTCATCATTGTTGATGATGTGAACGATTTTAAGCAAGCAATTGCTGAATATGGCGCCAAAAATGTTTCGATGGGAGTTATGGCTACTGATGAAATTTTACAAGAAGTGCCTGAGAACGTATCGACCTATTCATTAGGAAAAGATGTTATTAGTGCTTCACGTAATTTATTTGCAGGGCTACGCCAATTGGATAGTCAAAATGTGCAATACATTTTAGCCCAAGGGTTTTCTGATGAAGGTCATGGAGCTGCATACAGCAATCGGTTGAATAAATCAGCTGGAAACACACATTATAAAAACTAAGGAGATTTAACATGTCTAAATTTACAGTCTTGAACCACCCATTGATCCAACACAAACTTACGATCATTAGAAACAAACATACTGGTACAAAGGTATTCCGTGAAGTTGCTAATGAAATTGGTGAATTAATGGTTTATGAAATTACACGTGATTTGCCATTGAAGGATGTTGTTGTAGAAACACCAATGGGTAAATCAACTCAAAAGGTTCTAGCTGGTAAGAAGCTAGCCGTTATTCCTATCTTACGTGCTGGTCTTGGCATGGTTGATGGAGTTTTGGAATTGATTCCAGCTGCCAAAGTTGGTCATATTGGTATGTATCGTGACGAAAAGACTTTGAAGCCTCATGAATATTTTGTCAAACTCCCTAGTGATATCGATCAACGTGAATTATTCATTGTTGATCCAATGCTTGCTACTGGTGGTTCAGCTAACATGGCTATCGAAGCTCTTAAAAAACGTGGTGCCAAGCATATGCGTTTAGTTGTTTTAGTTGCAGCTCCAGAGGGTGTTAAGGCTGTTCAAGAAGCCCATCCAGACGTTGATATTTACGCCGCTTCATTGGATGAAAAGATTACAGACAGTGGTTATATTTTCCCAGGATTAGGCGATGCTGGAGACAGATTATTTGGGACAAAATAACAATTTCATTGTTTGAATATATAAAATTTAGTGTTATTATTTTGTGGTATCAATTGTTTTCAATAAGCGAAGAAAGGAGGGTTATTATTGGATGATAAGTATAAGTTTGTAGAATTCTTAGGCTTAAGATTCAATGTTGCAAATGACTTGTCAGTTCTTGTCTCTGCAGTCCTTGTTTTCATTTTGGCGTTTGCATTATCTCGTAAAGTCACAATGAGACCTGGTAAAGCACAGAATGTACTAGAATGGATGATTGATTTTACTAATAGTATTGTAAAATCGGCAATGCCAGACGGTTCAGGTAAACAATTCAATCTTTACGCGTTTGTATTATTCCTATTTATTTTTGTTTCAAACCAATTAGGATTATTCTTCCAAGTAAAGGTTGGCGGTTTCACATATGTAAAGTCACCAACATCTAATCCTTTGATTACAATGGGACTTGCGACGGTTTCATTGTTACTTTCACACTATTATGCTGTGAAGAAATTTGGATTTGGTGGTTATTTATCCAATTATGCGAGACCGGTTAAGTTCTTACTACCAATTAACCTTCTGGAAGAATTTACCAACTTCCTAACATTGTCACTACGTCTTTACGGTAATATATTTGCTGGTGAAGTACTTCTTGCACTTATTGGAACTGTTGCAAAGAGTCTCGGCGCTGTGACATTTGTTGCAGCAATGCCATTAGCCATGGTATGGCAAGGCTTTTCTGTATTTATTGGAGCCATCCAAGCGTACGTATTTACCACTTTATCAATGGTTTATATTTCACGTAAAATGGAACAAGAATAACATTTATTGGAGGATTTTAAATTATGAAGGATATTGCGGCAGCTCTTGCAGCTGGTATCGCTGCTCTTGGAGCATCAATCGGTAACGGACTTGTTATTTCTAAAACTCTTGAAGGAATGGCCCGTCAACCAGAAGTAGCTGACAAGTTAAGAGGAACAATGTTCATCGGTGTTGGTCTTATCGAAGCTGTTCCTATTATTGCCATTGCTATTGCGTTCGTTATTCTTTTCGTTTAATACATACAACCAAAAATTTGGCGATATAAAATAATCGCCTTTTTATGTCTATGTATTTATTAGAAAGGAAGGAGTGAAGAATATTGGCAGATTTGTTAGTTCTCGGAGCTAATCAAGTAGCTTTGGGTGATATGCTTTTCATTCTTATTTCTTTCATCATTTTGGCATTGTTGGTCAAGCATTTTGCTTGGGGACCTGTGACAAAGATGATGGATGCCAGATCTGAAAAGATCACTGGTGATCTTGATTATGCGGATCAGGAACGTACACGTGCTGAAAAGTTGGCTAAAGAACGTGAAGATGCACTTAAGAACTCACGTGCTGAAGCAGTGGAAATCGTTAATAAGGCTAAGGAAAGCGGTGAGACTCAAAAGAAGTCCATCATTTCTAATGCCCATAGTGAAGCTGAAGATTTAAGACAAAGAGCTAAGTCTGATGCAGCTAAAGCTAGAGAAGATGCTATGGCAGATGCACAAAATGACATAGCTAACTTATCTTTGGAAATTGCTTCTAAAGTTATTTCTAAAGAGCTTAATGCAGATGATCAAAAGTCACTGATCGACTCTTATATTAAGGAGTTGACGGCAAATGAAACTAAGTAAAAACCAAGTGGGAAAGCGTTACAGTAAGGCACTTTATGAAGTAGCCACAGAACAAAATTCCATAGAAGAAATGCTTGAAGATTTGAAGTCTTTAAAACAAGTCTATGAAGAAAATCCGGGCTTGAGCTTTGCTCTTGCAGGACGTTCTATTTCTCGCACTGAAAAGCTTAAAATTTTGGATACATTGAAGAACCAATTTGGCGAATTAATGCAAGATTTTTTGGGCTTAGTTTTCGATAATAATCGTATAGATTGTATCATCGATATTGCCGACGCTTTCATTGAAAAATATGATGAAGAAAATGGCATTGTAGAGGCTACAGTTACTACGACTATTGACCTGAACTCTGATCAATCAAAAAATCTTGAATCTGTAATTATGAAGAGATTTTCAGTAAATAAAGTAAATTTAACGAAAATAGTTGATCCATCTATCATTGGTGGCGTTATAATCCGAGTAGGAGATCAGGTTGTCGATGGTAGTGTTGTTAAGAGATTTAATGACATTAAAAAGACGCTATTGGTTAATTAATTAAGTCGAGGTGAAAAGAATGAGCATCAAAACTGAAGAGATTAGTTCGCTGATCAAAGAACAGTTAAAGAACTATAAAAATGAACTCTCAGTTGATGAAGTAGGTACAGTTACATACGTCGGTGATGGTATTGCTCGTGCTAATGGCCTTGAAAATGCTATGGCAAGTGAATTGCTAGAATTCCAAGACGGTACTTTTGGTGTGGCTCAAAACCTTGAAAGTGATGATGTTGGTATCATCATTTTAGGTAATTACGATAAAATCCGTGAAGGCGATACTGTTAAAAGAACAGGTCGTATCATGGAAGTTCCCGTTGGTGATGCAATGGTTGGACGTGTCGTAAACTCTTTGGGTCAACCAGTAGACGGTTTAGGAGAAATTAAGACAGACAAAACAAGACCTATCGAATCACCTGCACCAGGTGTTATGCAACGTAAGTCAGTTTTCGAACCTTTACAAACAGGTTTGAAGGCCGTTGACTCACTTGTTCCTATTGGTCGTGGTCAACGTGAGTTGATCATTGGTGACCGTAAAACTGGTAAAACATCAATTGCTATTGATACAATTCTTAATCAAAAAGATCAAGATATGATTTGTATTTATGTAGCTATTGGTCAAAAGGAATCAACAATTAGAGCCCAAGTTGAAACTTTAAGAAAGCATGGCGCAATGGATTACACAATCGTTGTTGAAGCTGGTCCTAGTCAACCCGCTCCTATGCTTTATTTTGCACCATATGCTGGTGCTGCAATGGGTGAATATTTCATGTACAACGGCAAGCATGTTTTGATCGTCTATGATGATTTAAGCAAGCAAGCCAATGCCTACCGTGAAATTTCGCTATTGCTTCGTAGACCACCTGGGCGTGAAGCATATCCCGGTGATGTTTTCTACTTGCATTCACGTTTGCTAGAACGTGCTGCTAAGTTGAGTGACGATTTAGGTGGCGGTTCAATGACTGCTTTACCTATCGTTGAAACACAAGCCGGTGATGTGTCAGCCTATATTCCAACTAACGTTATTTCTATCACTGATGGACAGATTTTCTTGAGTAGTGATATGTTCCACTCAGGTTCACGTCCAGCTATTGATGCTGGTACATCTGTTTCTCGTGTTGGTGGGGATGCCCAAATTAAGGCTATGAAGAAGGTTGCTGGTACTTTACGTCTAGATCTTTCTTCATATCATGAATTGGAATCATTCGCTCAATTCGGTTCTGATCTTGATGAAGCAACTAAGTCTAAGTTGGATCGTGGTCGTCGTACAGAAGAAGTTCTAAAACAACCTGTACACTCACCAGTTCCTGTTGAAAAACAAGTCTTGATTTTGTTTGCTTTGACAAGAGGGTTCTTGGACAAGATCGAAGTTGAAAATATTAAAGAGTATGAAGCTTCACTTTCTGAATATTTTGATGCAAACCATTCAGATCTTTTACAAACAATCAAAGATAAAGGTACATTACCTGATGAGGACAAGATGAAAGCTGCTGTAAATGAATTTACAGAAAACTTCTTGGCTTCAAAATCAGATTCAGATAGCAAGCAAGCAGAAAAATAATACAGGAGGTTTAAATAATGGCTGAGTCCCTTATGGATATTAAAAGAAGAATTTCTTCTACTAAGAAAACCGGTCAAATAACAAGAGCCATGCAAATGGTCTCTGGTGCTAAACTCTCTCGTATTGAAAAGAAATCTATTGCTTATCAATTGTATGAAAAAAAGGTTGAAGACATTGTTAGACATTTGACTGCGGCGGATGTATTTAAAGAGTTATCGATTGCTGATGATTCTGCTGATCCGTTAAGTTTGAATAGTCTTCTAAAAGTTCGTGAAGTTAAGAAGACGGCTTATGTCGTTATTACAAGTGATCGTGGACTTGTTGGTGGATATAACAGTAATATTTTGAAAGCCATGATGGATCTATTCCAAAAGAAATATAATGGCGATAAAAGTAAATTTACGATTATTTCCTTAGGTGCCACTGGTACAGAGTTCTTCAAAGCTCGTGGCTTTGATGTATCTTATGAGTATCGTGGTTTGCCTGATATTCCAACAGTTGAAGATATCGCACCAATCATGAAAACAATTTTACAAATGTATCAAGCAGAATTGTTTGATGAAATTGATATCTGTCACAATCATCACGTTAACTCCTTGGTTTCAGAGTTCACTACTCAAAAGCTTTTGCCTTTGACAGAACCTGACGATGTTACTGCGGAAGAGCAACAAGTTGCTTCTGAATACATCACAGAACCAAACCCTAAAGCAGTTCTATCTGCAATTGTGCCTCAATATATTGAGTGTTTAGTTTTAGGAGCAATGATGGATGCAAAAACAGCAGAGCATGCCGCTTCTGTAACTGCCATGAAGAGTGCGACTGATAATGCTAATGATCTTATCTCTGGATTGTCATTACATTATAATCGTGCTCGTCAGGCTCAAATTACTACAGAGATCACCGAAATTATCGGTGGTGCTGCTGCACTTGAATAGTTTAGAAAGGAGCCAAATAAATGAGTAGCAAAGGTAAAGTTATTCAGGTAATCGGTCCAGTTGTCGATGTTGAGTTTGCTATTGATGGAAACTTACCAGAAATTAACGATGCATTAAAAGTTAAGAAAAATGACGGATCAGAGATTACCCTTGAAGTTGCTCTAGAATTAGGTGATGGCGCCTTGCGTGCTATTTCCATGAGTTCTACTGATGGACTTCAAAGAGGTGCCGAAGTTATTAACACTGAAGGTCCTATTTCCGTACCAGTTGGTAAGGAAACTTTGGGTCGTGTGTTTAACGTTTTAGGTGAATCAATCGATGGAGGTAAGGCATTTCCTGCTGACTTTCCAAGAAATAGTATTCACCGTCAAGCACCTCCTTATGATCAATTAAATACATCAACTGAAATTCTTGAAACAGGTATCAAAGTTATCGATCTTCTCGAACCTTATGTTCGTGGTGGTAAAGTTGGTTTGTTCGGTGGTGCCGGTGTTGGTAAAACCGTCCTAATTCAAGAGTTAATTCACAATATTGCTGAAGAACATGGTGGTATTTCAGTATTTACTGGTGTTGGTGAAAGAACTCGTGAAGGTAATGACCTTTATTATGAAATGAAGGGTTCTGGAGTTCTTGCTAAAACAGCCATGGTTTATGGTCAAATGAACGAATCACCAGGTGCTCGTATGCGTGTTGCCTTAACAGGTTTAACAATTGCTGAGTACTTCCGTGATGTTGAAGGTCAAGATGTGCTATTGTTTATCGATAACATTTTCAGATTTACACAAGCTGGTTCAGAAGTTTCAGCTTTGCTAGGTCGTATGCCTTCAGCTGTTGGTTATCAACCAACATTGGCTACAGAAATGGGTCAATTGCAAGAAAGAATTACTTCTACTAAGAAGGGTTCAATTACTTCAATTCAAGCCGTTTATGTTCCTGCCGATGATTATACTGATCCTGCTCCTGCCACAACTTTCGCTCACTTGGATGCTACAACTAACCTTGAGCGTAGTTTGACACAACAAGGTATCTATCCGGCCGTTGATCCATTGGCTTCATCATCATCTGCACTTGATCCTGATATTATTGGACAAGAACATTATGATGTTGCAACTGAGGTTCAAGAGGTTCTTCAAAGATATCACGAACTTCAAGATATTATTTCTATCTTGGGTATGGATGAATTATCTGATGAAGAAAAGACTGTCGTTGCTCGTGCAAGACGTATTCAATTCTTCTTGTCACAAAACTTCAGTGTTGCTGAACAATTTACTGGTGTACCTGGTTCATATGTTCCTGTTGAAGAAACAGTTAAAGACTTCCGTGCTATCTTGGATGGTAAGTATGATGATGTTCCTGAAGACGCCTTTAATGGTGTTGGTGGAATTCAAGATGTTCTTGATAAAGCTAAGAAGATGGGCTGGACACCAGCTGATGATAGCCAAGATGAAAATACTGAACAAGCAGTTGCCAATTAACGATAGGAGGAGATAATATGGCTGAAAACATTATGACGGTCAATATTGTTACTCCCGATGGTGTTGTTTATGATCATCATGCAAAACTCGTTGTTTTGAGTACCATTGATGGTGAAATTGGTGTCATGGCTCACCATGCTCCAATTATTGCTCCTTTGGTTATTGATGAAGTTCGTGTTCGTCGTGTAGACAAGCCTCATCATGAAGACTCAATCGCTGTAAACGGCGGGTTCTTGGAGTTTAGCAATGATCTAGTATCAATCGTCGCCAATAGTGCCGAAAGAGCTAGAGACATTGATTTAAGACGTGCAGAATATGCTAAGCAAAGAGCTGAAAAGACAATTCAAGTTGCTGAAGAAAAACACAACGTTGATGATCTTGCTCGTGCTCAAGTATCCTTGCGTAAAGCAATTAATAGAATTAACGTAAGTTCACATAAGTAAGTAATTAAAATAGGCTGTTCGTCAAATCAAGTTGATGGC
>NZ_AZDB01000035.1 GCF_001434585.1 Companilactobacillus crustorum JCM 15951 | reverse complement strand
TTGTACTTAGCTTGCATAGCAAGGTTAGTACAAGACCGAGCTTAGAGATCCATAATTACGCACGAAGTGTGGAATTATTAGCTCTAAGTCGCGTCCACCACGTTCCAGTGGCCCACAGATTTTTTGCGGACGATGGCATACTTCAATCACATCAGTTGCTATACTCACGCTATAAACAAACTTGAGAAAGAGCCTATATTATAAGTCATTAATTCTTTTTTGTGGAGGACGGGAATTTAATAATCTAGATCATTGACGGTTTTAAAACCAAAGATACCCTCAACTGGGCTGATTTCAGTGGTAAAAAGTAGAATTATTCAAATTCTTCAATGGACTGTTTTAAGCGATCTAAACCATCCGAAATCATAACCTCAGGGCTGGCAATATTCATACGAATAAAGTGCTGACCATCGCCACCATATACTGAACCTGGCGTCACGATCAAACCACTATCTTGCCGAATAAACTTAGCCAATGCTGCTGCATCATTAGTAATTGCTGACACATCAAACCACAATAAATATGTTGCTTCGCCTCGAACCCACTTAACCTCAGGTAAATTATGTTTCATAAAATTTAATACCATTTGGCGATTTTCTAACAATTTCTTTTTCAAGGCTTGCAACCAATCATGTCCTTGAGTATAAGCAGCAATTGTACCGGGAATAGCAACCAAATTAGGTTCTGCCAACTCTTCACTATTCAAGCCACGGCTCACTTGAGCTCGTAGATTATCGTTTGGAACAATTATTGTTGCAGCGTGCATTGCAGCTACGTTGAAAGTTTTACTTGGTGAAACTGCGACCACAACGTTATCCAGATACTGTTCATCTAAGCCAAAAGCAGGATTATAACCATCCTTAGTAAAGGTAATATCGCCGTGAATCTCATCACTGAACAATTTAACGTTATATTTCTTGCACAAAGAAGCAATCTTCGTTAATTCACTTTTAGTCCATATTTTCCCAACAGGATTATGAGGATTGCAAAGAATCATCATATTAGTTAATGGATCACTTAATTTTTTTTCTAAATCAATAAAATCAATTGAATACTCGCGCAATTCAGCATCATAATCTAAATCATTTGAAACAACATGACGACCGGAATTAACAATAGAATTATAAAAAATATTATAAACAGGTGCTTGTACTAACACGTTATCACCCAATGAAGTCAATCGTCTGACTGCTGAAGAAAGTGCAGGAACCACTCCAGTCGCAAAAATCATCCAATCCTCTTGAGGACGAACATTATGCTCTGTTTCGTACCAGTCAGCTACTGCTTTAAAATACTCGTCTGGCACTTCCTCGTAACCAAACAGACCCATGCTAATTTTGGCTTGTAAAGCTTGAACAATTTCCGGTGCTGCTGGAAAATCCATGTCGGCGATAGTCATTGGCAGTTCAGTGTTTTTGACATCCCATTTTGCCGAATTACCCGCACGCTTTTTATTTAAAGTTTCAAAATCATATGTCATCTCAATACCTCGTTAAGCTATCTTTTTAATTGCATCAATCTTAGTGTTTTTGGGATCAATTTCGGGATCATCAAAAATAACTTGACCAATTGATTTAGCTCTAATTGAACCACTGATTGGATTTTTGATACTCATAATCTCAGTCGTAATATCAGCATCAATATTTGAACAGTATTCAAAAGCTAAATCAGTTCTCAATACCTGACAATTAACCATCTTCAAGCCATCGATATAGCAAAGTCCCTGATTGCTTATAATCGTACAATTAATCAAAGTAATATTCTTCGTATTCCAAGCCAAGTACTCGCCACTAATTTTAGAATCATAAATTGTGACATTATCGCAATTCCAAAAAGCATCCTTGGAAACAAAAGTTGAATCATGAACTTCAATATTCTTTGCTCCATCAAAAACATAATTTCCGACGACATTTAAGTTTTCGGCATAAATATTTTCACTATCTTTGCCAAAATAATTTCCATTGACCTGTACATTATTTAATTTAATATTCTGACAAGTCCACATAGTTTCTTCAGCATCAGCAAAAAGAACATTATTTAATCTTATATCTGAAGCTCGACGGAACAATTTCGGTGCTTGAAGAGCTGAATCATTGATCTCAATATCGTCAGTATACCAAATACCGGAACGAGGCATAGTTTCAAAGATACTATTATTTACTTTAATATGCTTAGCATACCAAAGCGGATACTTCCATTTAAAGGTAACATTATCCAAATCTAGATCATGGACTTCCTTTAGCGGCGATTCTCCCTCACCAAATACAGTGTCTGTCAATTTTGTATCATGTGCCTTAAATAATGGTCTTTCGCCATCAAAATAACCTTCAGTAATTTCTTTTTTCATTAATTAATTCTTCCATTCTATTTATTAGTTTCATTAGCCGCTTGTAACTCATATAACTCTGCATATCGTCCACCTGCAGCTAATAATTCTTTATGCGTTCCACGTTCAATTATGCGACCATCGTTTAAAACCATAATTTGATCAGCATCTTGAACTGTTGAAAGACGATGAGCAATTGCAATCGTAGTGCGATCGCTACGCATCTTAGCTAAGCCAGTAGTAATACTTTGTTCCGTTTGAGGATCAATATTGGCTGTAGCCTCGTCTAAAATTAAAATCTTGGGATTTCTTACAATTGTTCTTGCAAAGGAAATCAGTTGCCGTTGTCCTGTTGAAAAACTGGCGCCTCGTTCTGTCACTTTTGCATGATATTTGCCTGGCAATTTTTGAATAAAATCATCAGCATCAAAAAATTTACCGGCCTTTTCAACTTGTGCTTCAGTAATATCTTCATCAAACATACGAATATTCTTAGCAATATCCCCATAAAACAAATATGGCTCTTGAATAACTAGGCCTAATTTCTGACGCAATTCCTTAGTTGAATAATCCCGAATATCATGATTATCAATTAAAATTTGTCCTTGACCGAATTCATAAAACCTAAGCAGTAAGCTGATGATTGAACTCTTGCCGCTACCAGTGTGTCCCACGAAAGCCACGGTCTGCCCAGGTTCAACTGCAAAAGAAACATCCTTTAAAACTGGTTTTCCAGGTACATAGCTAAATGTTACATTTTTAAATTCAATTCTACCTGCACTGATAACCGCCGAACTGGCTTCATTTTGTGTTGGAGCATTAGTTTCATTGTCAAATAATTTCATAATTCGATATCCAGCAACTAAACCATCCTGATAAAACGACATATAATTCATTACATCTGACAGAGGATTAAAAAAATTCTGTTGATAAGATAAAAAGGCATAGATTACACCAGCGGCAACTATGGTGTGCATACTTTGCCAGCCAAATCCCGTTAGCGAAATGACTTCTGCTAAAATAAACATCAAACTGATCGTCGGATATAACAAAAATGCATTCACATTAATCATTTTGTTACGCATTTTAAAATATGCATTGTTCCGATCTTCAAATTCAGCGGTCATTCGTTTTTGTTGTCCAAACTGCTGAATAATATTTATTCCCATCAGAGATTCATTCAATTTGGTATTAATCTGACTTAAATATTCTCGTAAATGTTGATAAATTTTAAAACTCAATTTTTGATATAGCCAAATTAAAAAATAAAGTACCAACACGAACAAAACTGTAGCTATTGCCAAGGTTACATTCACTGACAACATAGCGAAAAATGCTGATATCATTGCAAAAAAGGCAATAATAATCATCAAAAATAAAGTCCAAAAATTATACAGTGTTTTCGTATCATTTGTTACTCGCGATACAATCGACCCTGCTGGAGTTTGATCAAAGTAATTTAAACCCAAAGTATGCAATTTATGAAACAATTTGCTTCTTATTCGTTCAAGAGTTCTTTCAGCCCCCATGGCAAAAGCAAATTCCTCAATAAACTGCACAAGAGCCTTGATGATAGTACCAATAGCATAAACGATAGCAAAACCAATAATTATTTTTAAACCAGTACTTTGATGGGTTAAATAATGATCCATATAATATTGCAGCATCCTTGGCAGCAAGACATTAATTACGCTTAAAAAAATAGCAAAGAAAATAGCTATCCCAAATTGCTGCTTGAACAATCCTGCATAATGACATAAACGTTTTAAAACTAATCGTTGATCTTTTCTTGATAACGTATGGATTTCATCTAAGTCTTCTTTTTTATTGCTCATTATTTAACCTCCCCTCTAATTCAGCATTCTTAGCTTGTAGGTTAAAGGTATCAGCGTACCATCCTGCTTGATGCAATAATTCTTGGTGGGTTCCCTGTTCAACTATTGTTCCTGAATCAATAACTAAAATTTCATCAGCGTGCTCTACTGAGCTCAATCGACTAGCCGCAATAATCGTTGTTCCATGCTGTCGATTTTGAGCAATTCTTTGTTCAATATTACGTTCTGTTTTGGAATCGACAGCTGACAATGAATCATCCAAAATCAACAATTTAGGATCACTCAAAACTGCTCGAGCAATTGCCAATCGTTGCTTTTGACCACCTGACAATGAGACGCCTAATTCTCCGACTTGAGTATCATATTGATCAGGCATTTTCAAAATATCGTCATCTAAATCGGCAATATAACTGGCATTTTCTACCTCTGACTGTGTTGCCTTGATATTTGCAAAACGTATATTATCCCTCACATCAGTTGAAAACAAAAAATTTGTCTGAGGCACGTAACCAATCTTGTCCAAATAGCTACTCAAATCATATTTACGAATATCATTCTTCCCTATAGTAATTTTTCCTTTATAGTGATCAAAATCACGCATCAATAGGCTAATAATAGTCGACTTGCCACCACCGGTTGGCCCAACAATTCCCATTGTTTGTCCAGCTCCTAATTGAAAATGCACTTGGTGCAAGGCTACAGTTGTATCATCAGGATAATGAAAACTTTGAATATTAAAATCAATCGTCCCATCAGGAACTGTTGTTAAAGCATCCCGAACTTTTACTAGCGAAGATTTTTCTGACAACAACTCACTAATTCGATCATAACTTGCTGAGCCACGCTCCAAAAGATTAAAGAGGCTTCCAACTGCATACATGGGCCACATCAATTCCGCCATATAAGTTATAAAAGAAATCAATTGACCAATAGTGATTTTTTGTTGTAAAACCGCTAAGCCGCCAAAAACAATCGTTAATGTGTAAGATATCCCCATAATTATTGTCGTTAAAGGATCAAATAGTGCATCCAATCGGTAAGATCGTTTATTAGCCTTGATATTTTGCTCGACATATTTGTTAAAATCATTTTCATCTTCTGTCTCTTGCCCCAAAGCTCTTAAAACCTTTAAACCCACGACACTTTCTTGAGTCTTATTATTAATACTTGAAAAAGCAGCTTGAGAATCTCTAAAGGCAAGATGAATTTTATTTCCTAAAACATTTGCCATTACTGCAAGCAAAGCAAGCGGCAAAACTGCCAACAACGTCAACTTCCAATTAATAAATATCCCCATTGCCAAAATCATCGAAGAACCTGTAATCAAAGAATCAGCCAGAGTAAGAATTCCTGGCCCGGCCACATCACGAACCGCATCAATATCATTAGTAGCATGAGCCATTAAATCGCCAGTTCTCCACTTTTGATAAAATGTCGTATCCATTTTCATAAAATGCCGAAACAATCGACTTCTCAAATCACGCTCTAAAACATACGAACTTCCATAAATCATTTTTTGCCATAAGAAACGTAAAAGATACTGGATAATTGCAACAATAAAAAGTGTCAAGATATTGCTAATCAAAAATTGTCCTGTCATGTTTCTTTTACTAACCGCGTCAACTACATTTCCAATAATTCGTGGTGGAATCACATTGCAAACTGCTACTAAAATTAACGCTATAACACCTAATAAATATTGTTTCCATTGATGCTTAAAAAACCAACTTAAACGAGAAAAAATCCCCATTTGCCTCACCAACTTTTACCATTAATGTTTGATGATAACTCTACACCTTAAAGTTAACTTTAGTTCAAGAATAAACTTCTATTTTTTTTGATGAAAACGTTCTTAACGAAAAAAAGACTGAAATGAACGATATTATTTATCGCTCTCTCCAGTCTTTTTAATAAATATTTTCAACTCTCTAATAAATCAATTGGGTATTCTTAACATCGGCAATTGTCTTAGTTCCAGCCAACTGCATCGTAATTGATAGCTCCATATTAAGATGATTAATTACATCAGTAACTCCTTGAGCACCGCCAAGATTCAAACCATAAATAATTGGACGACCGATTGCAACCAAGTCAGCTCCACTAGCTAGAGCCTTAAAGACATGCTCGCCACGTCTTACACCACTATCAAAGATAATAGGAACACGTTTGTCAACTGTTCCAGCAATAGCAGGTAAAACATCAAATGAAGCTGGTCCACCATCAAGTTGACGACTACCATGATTAGATACCCAGATACCATCAGCACCAAAATCAACGGCTAATTCAGCATCATCAGCTGATTGAATACCTTTAACAATAACGGGTAAACCGGACATGTCCTTAATCTTTTGAATATCAGTAGGAACAATTCCTTGTTTAGCAGATGCATAAATTTCAGAAATACCCTTGCCTTCACCATCGCCGGCTGAATATCCAACCAAGTTTGGCATTGGTAGTGGGAATTGGAACTTATTGATGACATCTGCTTCACGATAATCACCTAAAGTTGAATCAACAGTCAAGACAATTGCCTTAACACCAGCAGCCACAGCCTTTTTAATCAAGAATTCATTAAATTTATCATCCTTGCTCATATATAGTTGGAAAAATTGTGGTGCATCAGGAGCAGCTGCAGCGGCATCTTCAACCGAAGTACTTGCGTAAGTACTAATTGAAAAAATAGAACCAGCATCAGCCACACCCTTAGCCGTATCTTTTTCTCCATTAGCATGTGCTAACCCTTGAGCAGCAGATGGTGCTTGAATAATAGGTGTTTTCAAAGCAATATCCCATAAACTAGTGCTTAGATCAGCATGATCAATTCCTTGAAGTACTCTTGGGACAATCTTCCTACTATTAAAAGCTTTTGTATTTTGATCCATAGTCCACTCATCCTCAGAGCCACCACGAATATAGCCAAAAGCACCTTTTTCATTACTCATATGATCTTTTACACGAGCTTCAAGTCCAGCAATATTAACAATATCTACATGATTCTCAGCAGTACTTGCTTCGTATTTTTTCTTCATTAAAATCCCGTCCTTTATTTATCAATTTATCATCAGGATCATTTTAACTTACATTTGTAAATTTTGCTGGAATTTGTTCTGAATTTTATTAATTGATTTTTGATATTAACAAAATAATTTATTTTATATTATTTTTGCCCCAAAGACTTACTCAAACGAAGATAAGCAAAGAAATGAAAACCAATACCTGCTAGTAAGAAAAGTGCCCCTAACGGTATAAAAAACAAAGAAAAAATAATTGCCAAAATATATAAAGTTACGCTTACTAAAGGATCATACTTATTTTTTGAAAAACTCGAACTCTGCATTTTACTTGATTTTAATTCATGGTGTTTTCCAATATACGAGTAAAGCACATAAAACATAAATGAAATTAATAACGCTACAATATCGTATGTAATAAACGCTACACGCATATCGCTCATATTTCCCCGGCTTAAAGTGTCGGCCACCAGTGCCATCGGATAATTAATCAAAGTAATCGTAAATAGCATCAACAAATTAATTAAATTCAAATTACAGTTAATTGCCTTTAAAGCATTGAAATAATCATGATGAAACAACCACAGAGTCCCTACATAAAAGTAAGAAACCACATAAGCAATTAAAATAGGCCACTGATGAATCATTGCGGTTAATAAATGCCCTGATTGAAATTTAGGGACAGTAAATTCCAACACTAAAATAGTAATCAAAATAGCAAAAACGCCATCACTGAAAGCCAATAATCTATCTTTTGTCATAAAATCCCCCTAATCAATAGCTTCCTCATCATTATTAATAATTTTATTAAACAATACTGGACAGACCAAACATGTAATAATTGCTGCCAAAGTTATTGCTCCCGATTGTGCCGAACTAATCAACTTCAAATTTTGACCAACTTGTAAAATTGGCAAAACCAAAGTAATAGTAGTTGAAGCTAAAATAGCTGCTGCACTCGCATATCTTTTGCCAAAACGATTACGAAAGGCAAAGTAAACAATGGCTTTGGATAAAATAAAAGCAATTAGAAAAATTGGAATTAAGATTATCGCTTTGTGATCTGAAAAGAGCGTCCGTAAGTTCAAATTGACTCCAGTCGTTATGAAAAAGACTGGAATGAAGAATCCGTATCCCATGGAACTGAGCTTTTCCTCTGTATCTGGCTTAGGTTTCAATAATTTCATAACTGCTCCAGCTAAGAAAGAACCAAGAATGCTTTCAGCTCCAATTTGTTCTGCAAAAGTAACTAATGTGAAGATTAGAAAAAAGGCCAAACGAATATCTAATTGCGTAGTGGATTTATCAATCTTATCAAAGAAAACATATACTCGATTGACCCGTCGTAACAAGACAATCGCAATAATAAAGATAACTGGTAATCCCAAAACTGATATATAGTGCTGTTGCTGAACTGCTGAATAAACTGTCAAAGCAACTAAAGGAATGAACTCCCCAAAAGCTGCCGTCAACAGAATTGTCTGACCATAATTTGTCGTTAGCAGTCCAACCTCTTTGAGCAAAGATATAATAACCCCCAAAGCAATTGTGCTGAATAAAATCACTGCTAAAATAAATTCACTAAAAATACCTGTAACATATAAAATGCCGCTAAGAATCATCGACATAATAAAAATCGAGAGAAATCCTGCAAAGGCACTGCCTAAAGGTGAATAGCTAGTTTTGTCCTTCTTAGGTTCCAGAAGAGAAAAGTCAATCTCCATCCCTCCCAAGAAAATTAGCATGATAACTCCCAAATTAGCAATATACTGCACGCTCACATCAGGATGAACAATATTCAAACCAGTTTTTCCAATAATAATCCCCATAATAATTTCGGAAATTGCCGTCGGCATCCGTTGTAAATGAAATTTTGCCGTAATTAAAGGAGTAACTAATGCCGCAAATAAAACTATTAACAATGCAAATTTTTCCATAACCATAACCTCGTATTTGATAATATAACAACTATCACGATTCCCAAAACGATATGGTAATTTTATAAAAAATTATTCTGTTTCTGTATTTAATTTCTCTGGTTCACCAATCACTAAATGATCGATAACAGCAATAATCAAAAAGACCAAGGCCACTAGACATACACCAATCCAGCCAAAATTACTCCAAGCCCAAGTGGCCGCCAAAGTTCCAATTGAACCGCCTAAGAAATAACTAAACATAAAAACAGAATTATTACGACTGCTCTGCTGACGATTTAATGACTGAACAATTGCTTGATTAGAAACCTGACTAAATTGTGTTCCCAAATCTAACAGAATGATTCCCAAAATCAAACCCAACAGCCAAAATCCAACTAACCAAAAAATTACGAAAGCTAAACCAGAAAAAATCATACTTAAACCAATGGTCAATTTAGGTGAACGTTGATCCACCAAGTTACCGACCCAAGGGGCTACTAATACCCCTGCGATTCCTAATAGGCCTAATAAACCAGCTACATTGCTTCCCAAATGATATTGTGCTGCTAAATAGAATGCCAAAGTAGACCATAAAACATTTGACATTCCAAACATACAAAAGCCATTAATAGATGATCCACGTAAAGCCTTTTGACGTACAAACAACTTTGGCAACATCTTAATAACAGACCAATATTTTAAATCTCGGTGTCCTCTTGCATCTCGTGGCAAGAAACGATTGACAATGACTAGAAAAATTAAATCAATTCCGGCAGCAATTAAATATATATCTTGCCAAGGCATAATACTGCCTAGTAAGCCACTAAAAGAACGCGACAAAAGAATTCCTGTCAATAAACCACTTAAGACAATTCCTAAAACTTTGCCACGTTGTAAAACTGGTGCTAAATAACCAGCATACGGAATAATAATTTGAGGTGCTACTGACGTAATTCCAATCAAAGTTGTGGCGATTGCAAAAACAATTGCATTAGGAGCAAAAAAAGCTAACAACAATGAAATAATTGACAAAATCATCATGAATTGAATTAAATGATACCGGTCAAAAATATCCCCCAGAGGAACAATTAATAGCAATCCAAAGGCATATCCTAACTGTGTAATCATTGCTAAAACTCCCACAGTTGCTTTTGATATCCCAAAATCAGTAGCAATCAAATTTTCAATCGGCTGAATAAAATTTAAATTAGCCACAATAATCCCTGTTACTACCGCCATCAATAAAATAGTCTTTTTTGACATTGTTTCTGGCTCTTCCAAATTAAAATCTCCCTACTTATAATTTTTTCAACGATGCATTGACCCAATCTAAGGCCGCTTGCATCTGCACTTGTTGAAGCGAGAGCACCCATTGAGCATTCTTTAAATCTTCCTTCGAAATGGGTGTCTTTTTCATACTGGTTACTTGTTGTTGCAACGATTTTTGACTGTCTAATAAATACTCTTTATATTCATTCAAAATTTGTTGACGCAACGCTGGCTTTACCTGATGAAAATTACGGAATTTAACCGTATAAATAAATTCTAAATTAGGATTTAAAGGTACCTTCTGCATCATTAGCTCTTGAAACCTTTGTCGACCCAAATCAGTAATCGTCGCTATTTTTTTTGAACGTTTATTGCCTTCAAGATAATCGTTTAAGGTAATATATCCAGCTTCATTCAACCGTTTAAAAAGTGGATAAATCATTCCAAAGCTTATTTTTCGCTGTTTTCCTACAATTTGTTGTAAGATCTGTTGCATCAAATAACCATTCATAGATTCATCCATAAGTTGTCCTAACACGAATAAATCGTACATAATCTTATCCTTTCTATATATCAGTTTGATATAAAATTTACCATGCCAATATATATCAGACTGATATAGTTGTCAAATCATTAATAAAGAAGAAACGTCTAACATGATGACCACTATAAGTGGCTATCACGCTAGACGTCTTTTTGCAAAAAATAAATATATTAATTTTATAATTATGTATTGTAGAAGGTACTAACCAGATTGCTAGACGAACTAGTGCTAAAGAAATAATCCCCACAATAACGATCAATGATAATTTTTTCGTCAAAACGGCTGTTAAAACTGTCGGAATTGAAGCTATCAAATTAGCATAATCAATTTGTGGCAAATGACCGATATCTGGTTTAAATAAATTTTCAAACCATAAGGCGGCCATAATTGTAATTGGTACAAAGCTTAAAAATTCAACTACTTTAGCTGGCAAGTTAAACTTTTTCAACAAAATAAACGGTAAAATTCTCGACAACAAAGTTACTACGCCACAGGCAATTAAGGTCCAAAGGACAAATTTAGTTGAAGGCATGTTTCAAAATCACCCCTAACGCACAGCCAATTAATGTTACGACTAGAATCAATAAATCACTGGAAATAAAAATTAATCCAAAATAAACTAATGGCAACATAATAGCTACCACAATCAATTGAATCTTTAATGAAATAGATTTGTCATTAATCATTTGTAAATAAAGTAAACCAATAAACATCGCTACTAAGGCAAAATCCAATCCTAATTTTTCAGGATTACTGATAATTCTCCCCAACATAGCGCCTACCATTGTCGAAGCCGCCCACACTAGATAGGCTAATAGATTAACCGTATTAAACCACTTAAAGGATAATTTACCATCCGTAAAGTTCAGCTTATTCATACTTAGAGCAAAACTTTCATCAGTTATTAGACTCCCTATCAAAATATTTTCAAATAAAGAATTCTTTTTAAAAAAATTTGCCGTGGTCATACTCATCAAAATCATACGCGAATTTACCAAAAAGACCGATAAAACAATTGAAACAATTGGGGTACCAATAGCTAATAAACTAACTAAAATAAACTGAGCTGACCCCGCATAAACGATTAAAGACATCAAAGTTGCCATAACCACGCTCATCCCCGAAGCCGCTGCTACGATACCAAAAGATATTCCAATTCCAATATACCCAAATACAGTTGGCATTGTATCTTTGACGGCACTATCGACACTTAAGCTATTATTCATAAAATCCCCCCTGAAGTAATTTAAATTATTATAGTAATTTTAATTTACTTACATGTCAATTAGATAAATAAAATTATACATGTTATTAACACACTTAATTTCCGATGACTGTATTAAAATAAAGTTAAATACTTTATTTCAAAAGAGGCTATAATATGAAATTTGCAATGTATCATGATCGTGCTATTGTCATTAATCCGGACAGTATTCAATTAATTAACGGTGTTAAAGATATTCAATCACTGTTACCTCATCTTAATGACAAATTATTTCTAAGTAGCAAACGTACTCGTCCAGCTGACCAAGATCTTTCAGCCCCTATTGCTGAACCTAAACAGATTTTTGCTGTAGGTTTCAATTATCGCGATCATCTCAATGAACTTAAAACAAAAGCACCTAAGACGCCTAATATTTTTACTAAGTTTGTTAGTTCAATTGCTGATCCTCATCCGACTGTTAAAATTCCTAGCCCCATGACCGACTGGGAAACAGAATTAGTAATTGTCATTGGCCAAGGTGGTCGTCAAATTTCTAAAGATAAGGCTTCAAAACATATTGCTGGTTATATGGTCGGCCAAGATTTATCCGATCGAAAACTCCAATTTGAGAACGACCAACCACAATTTTCACTAGCTAAATCATATGAAAATTTTGCTCCTATTGGACCTTGGATCACTACTCCTGATGAAATTGAAGACCTAAGTAAATTAACTATCACAACTGAATTAAATGGTCAGGAAAAACAACATAGTCAATTGGGCAATTTAATCTTTGATCCAAAAGATTTAGTCAGCTATCTTTCTAACATTACTGAACTTTATCCGGGAGATTTAATTTTTACCGGTACTCCTGGTGGAGTTGGTGCAGGTCGGGATCCACAAGAGTTTTTGCATCCAAACGATCAATTAATTAGTAAAATTGACCAATTAGGAGAACTAATAATTAACTTTAAATAAATGGTTTATAATTAAAATAAAAATATGAGGGAGAAATTTTATGAAGAAAGCAATTTTTGCAGAAGTTGGTCAAATGAAAATTGAAGATGTTGATATGCCAAAGATTCAAGCTGCTGATGACGTCGTTATTAAAGTTGTTCGAGCTTGTGTCTGCGGGTCCGACCTTTGGGCTTACCGTGGCTTAGAAGAAAAAGCTCAAAATTCCGAAAATTCTGGTCATGAAGCAATTGGAATTGTTCAAGAAGTTGGCGATGACATTACTACTGTCAAACCTGGCGATTTCGTCATTGCACCATTTACTCATGGCTGTGGACATTGTCCAGCTTGTCTTGCTGGTTTTGATGGTGATTGTCAGTCACATACTGATAACTTTAGTAATGGCAATCAAGCCGAATATATCAGATTTCAACATGGTCAATGGGCTCTAATTAAAATTCCCGGCAAACCTAGCGATTACAGTGAAGGCATGCTCAAATCTTTATTAACTTTGGCTGATGTTATGGCAACAGGTTATCATGCTGCTCGTGTTGCCAATGTTAAAGCAGGCGATACAGTTGTAGTTATGGGCGATGGTGCCGTTGGTCTTTGCGGAATTATTTCTGCTAAGTTGCTTGGTGCTAAAAAAATCATCTCTACTAGTCGCCATCCAGACCGTCAAGCTTTAGCTAAAACTTTTGGGGCTACCGACAATATTGCTGAACGTGGCGATGAGGGTGTTCAAAAAATTCTTGAATTAACAAATGGCTTTGGAGCTGATGCTGTTTTGGAATGTGTTGGAACAGAGCTTTCAACACAGACAGCCTTAAAGGTTGGTCGTCCCGGCTCAGTTGTTGGTCGTGTCGGATTACCCCATACCGGTAAAATGGATATTTCAACTTCTTTCGGTAAGAATATTATTATTGCTGGTGGTCCAGCTTCCGTTACAACTTATGATAAAGAACGTCTTTTAAAAGCTGTTCTAGATGGTGTCATCAATCCAGGATTAGTCTTTACAAAGAGCTTTTCTTTAGACCAAATCAACGATGCTTATCAAGCAATGACTGATAGAAAAGTTATTAAATCAATGGTCATTGTCAGTGATTAATTTTCTAAAAAACCTAGTATGGTAACCATTTAAACTGGTTATTATACTAGGTTTTCTTATTATTATCCGCAATCGTGTGGGCTTGCGTAAACCTTCACATTCAATGGCTACATTTGTTAATTATTTTAACTTATTTCATTTTTATAAATAAATTTTCTTTTTTTGAGAAATAATTAGTGTATTTCAAATAAAAATCGTGTATGATACAGAAAGTAAAATTTTTAACCGAGGAAAAGCCTATGAATTACTTACTATTATTAGTATCAATCGGTTTTGAAGTTTTAGGAACTTCACTTTTAAAGAAAACAGACGGTTTTACGAATCTTTGGTCAACGATCGGCACTTTGGTTTCTTACTTTATCTGTCTGTTCGTCTTATCGCATGTTTTAAAAAGACTGCCACTCAGTCTTACCTACGCTACTTGGGGTAGCATCGGATTGATACTTGTTACTATTGCCGGAATAGTCTTTTACCACGAATCCATTTCTTTAGCTTCAATTGCGGGACTCGTTTTGGTAATCTCAGGCACCGTTTTAATTAATGTATTTTAAGGGATTAAGAGCTTTACTACTTAATTACCTAACAAAAACCAGTATGGAGCTATCTTTGATAGTAGCCACACTGGTTTTTTGTTAGATAAAAATTATAATTTGTCTTTTTTATCTTTTGTTTTTTCTATATGCATAAATGACACTGCCAGCCACAACAATTAAAATTCCAATACCACCCAAGATAATCCAAATATCCTTCGACCGATCAGGAACCTTTTTATTTAATTTATTATTCTGTTGTTTTGAAATTGTAAAATTACGTTTCAATTTCCAATCATTTTGACTATTATTAGCTTTGACATCCAGATACATAGTATATCTACCTGGTTTTAAACGTTTATTTTTATTAGGTCCCGTGACGCTATTAACATTAACTGGATACTCAAATGTACTGTCTGGTGCAATAGACATCTTTTCTTTACTAGATTTTAAAATAACTTTATTACTATTCTCCGGAGTAACTTGTGCCTTAACCGACACATCTTTTTCTAAGGTAGGAACATCATTATCCATTTCAGCTGCCACAAAAATTTGTCCATTGTCACTTGTCTGATATGCTTTTGTTAACTTCAAATCAGGTTTAATTGATTCGGCGTTTTGCTGTAATTGTAATCCTAAAACATAATCATACTTGTTTTTCAATGAAACTCCCTTAACTGGCTTAGCATTTTCAATCTGATTATTTTCTTCAATTAAAATACCGCCTAAAAGCTCACCTTCAAATTTTTGTTGAGGGATTTTGATAATCATGGAAACCTCTTTAGTAGCTTTGGCATCTACCGAAACTTCCTTAGGATATGTTACTAAATTCTCAATGTTATATTTCAAATCACGATCTGGCTTTTCATTATGCTTATTGTAAACAATCACACCATTAACATCAGTCGTTGCACGATTTACTGAAATTTTATATGTATGATCTTTCGTATCATTATTATTAATTTTAAATTTAATTGTTTCAATTTGACCTGGAGTTACTCTTAAATCATAATAGCCAACCTTTTTATCCAGTTGATTAGAGGCTACTTCAGGTGCCACATTATAATTAATCATTGGTCCGACTGCTGCTGCAGCAATTTGAAAATTAGTTGCTAAAAACAATAAAATACCTGTATAAAAAACTATGAAGATCGTTAAGGCTTTTTTCATAATCTTATCTCCCGAAAATAAAGGAGGCGGCATATAAAAATATACCCCCTCCTTTATTAAATTTTAAGCTGGTGCATCTGATAAAGTCCAAGTCAAAGTTGAACTATAACTGCCACCAATATTACCAGCTGGGACTAGCAATGAAGCATCTGTTGCTCCATAACTAGCTGTATAAGCACCAACACCGGTTCCGGTTGCAGCGTTCAAAACCGTAACTGGAGCACTCGATACTAGAACTGAACCACTAAAGGTTGGTAAAGTTGAAACATTATCAGTAGCATCTGCTTTGACAGCACTTGCATCCGTGAATGAAAATTGTGCATTCTTCAAAGTATTAGTTCCGTCAGTAAAAGGACTGTCAGCTACAGAAACTGACCAGCCTGTACCTTGACCAGGATTAGTAACATGCAAATCACTAGCAATTGCCGTCGATTTATAAGTTACATCGCCAGCACTTGAAGGCACGGTACCAAAATCAATTCCTGGTGTAGCCACTCCTGATGCAGTAGCACCTGGCACAGAATCCGAACTAATGGTTCCTGGCGTAATAACTGCTCCAGCCTTTGACGTGGTTGGAGCCGGCGTAGTGGCTGCTTTGGTAGAGATACTCTCAAAACCAAACGATCCGATGCCTAAAAGTGCTGCACCAACTAATAAACTGTTTCTTAATATTTTTTTCATTATTTTCCCCTCCATATCCAATACATTATTGGTATGAATAGGGCCAATCGATAAAATAGATAGCAAGTCTAGGGTCCTAGGGAATGACAATATTCTGCCATCTCATATTCTTGAAGATTTCCTAATCTTCAAATGTAGTTATATGTTTTTTCGAATTGATAAGCAAATATATCGCTGTAACTATACGGAAAGTAATTTATAATGAAACTAGCAATAATTAGAAGGTGCTTTAAGGTATGAATACGACAAAAGAATTAATGATCAATGTGGTCAATATCATTTGGAGTTTTAATCCTACCAACAAAAAAGTCCTTATTCTCTTAGTAAAGAATTCTACTGGTATTGATGCAAATAAATGGGGGTTACCAACGACCAATCTACATATAGATGAAAATGCCGAACAAGCTTCATTACGATTAATTAAAGAAAAAATTGGCCTTCAACTGCCTGAATTCTATACAGAACAATTAGCCACATTTAGTAATGTAGCAAGAATACCATCACATCGAGAAATTGCTCTCAGCTATATGACCTATTTACCAGATATGACTCAATTAAAACCTGGCAATGGCGCTAAAGATGTTGAATGGTTTAGCGTCGGTTATTTACCAGAACAATACACTTTACATTATCAAAATCTTACTTTCCAGACACTATCTGACAAAATATCTGAAACTGAATTTTATAATAGTTTAGAATCACTCCACGATCCTACTCAATTAGCAGTTGATCATTCTTTGATATTACGTTTAGCTTTTCAACGGGTAACTAATCGTCTGAATTATTTACCAACTATTCTTTTAATATTAGGGACCAGTTTTACACTCAAACAGGCTCGAGAAGTCTACGCTACTTTCTGGAAAGAACCTATTTCAAATATTGATAATTCTAATTTTCGTAAAACGCATAATCATCTTTTTTGCGAAGTAGGAATGGTGCATGGAAAAAGTGGCAGACCCGCCAAACTTTACAAATTGGCAGCTTTTAGCTGATATTATTTACCAACAGTCTTCTCAGTTCTTACTTAAATTTGATCAAATAATGAACATTAAAAAATGCCATCTTCCACTGTGCTAGAAGATGGCATTTTTCAGTACCTATAATAAATTATTTTAAAATTCTTCTGTTGCTGGATGATCTTTTGTTAATTTTTCAATTCGACCATCTACTTTGAAGTACTTCTCAATTAAATTTTTTAATTCTAAAATAGCTTCATCGGCACGCTCTGCTTGCTTAGAATTAATCGACTCCATTACTAAAACTGAATCAGTTGTCTCTTCAGTTAGCATAGTTCTTTGTGCTTCCCGCCAATTCAAGCACCGACAAATAGCGCCACTATTATCATAATAAATAATTTCTCCAGGCAATGCAGGTGCATCTTCTGTTGCGCCTAAGGGTTTGAAGCCTTCGCCACCTTTAGCTTCGCCCAGATGCAAATCACCGTCAAAAGCATTGATATTTTCCCCACCACAAGGAACGCCATATTTTAAAGAAACACTATTATAGATATCAACCAACGGATTGATTGGCGAGAACTCACGGCCCTGACTAACCCGCTTTAATAAGGCTTCAATTGAACAGCGAGCGCCCTTTTTAGTCTTGAACTTTCTGAAAGCTTGACGCCATTCATCAACCACTTCAGTATCCTTAAAAGCTTCTTCTGTAATGAATTTTTCAGATGCCTTTGCTCCATCGCTCAACAGTTTAGTAAAATAAGGATTATCTTTTTCATCTACATGATTATCAATCCCGTGTATTACTAATGTATCAATTTGTGCCTCAGGAAATAATTCCCAAAATTTATCATCTATTACTGTTTTTGTCATTTTACTACCTCAATTTCTTTTTTAGAAGATAATCCATTTGAGTTGAATTACCCATTATAAATTTGTGCTCACTGAATCGTTTAAATCCCATTGATTCATAGAATTTTTGGGCTGCAAAATTACTTTCCCAAACCCCTAACCAAACGTTTTCTTTAGCTAACTTAATGGCTTGATCAATACCTAATTCCAATAACATTTTGCCAAAGCCATGACGTTTAAACTGCTCTCGAATATAAATTCGTTGAATTTCTAAATCATTCTTAGTCATCTTTTCAGTTTGAGCGTCGAAAACATTTAGTTTTATATATCCTGCTACTTGTCCATCAACTTTTAAAAAATAAAACTCCGAATTAGGATTATTCAGCTCTTGTCTTAAAACATTTAAATCATAAGCTTTATCAAGATAACCATTTAAATCTTGAACTGTATTATATGGCCCAAAGGTATCTGCAAAAGTTTCAATACTTACTGTTTGAAGTTCTTCAGCATCCTTGACTGTACATTTCTTAATCTTTATTGTCATTAATATTCTCGCTTATTACCTTTTTTAACATATTCCCAATTTTCAGAAATATTACCTTCTACTACTTCTAAAAGTTTAAAGATTTGTTTTTTTTCACTAGCATTGAGACCCTTCAGAGCAACTTCATTGGAATAATGCTCTTCACGATAAAGAATCGGATAAACTGTTTCGCCCTTCTTGGTAACATAGAGCTTCTTTTCTTTTTTGTTATCTGGAGATTGCTTCCTAATAATAAATTCATTTAACTCTAACTTCTTAATGGCTCGGGCTGCAGTTGTTCTATCAACTTTTATCATCTCAGCTACTTTCTCTTGAATAATACCTGGATTTTCATAAATTCGAGCAAGGTAAATATACTGTCCCTTAGTCAAATCATATTTTTTAAATTCAATATTACTGATCGAATCAAGCGACCGGGCAATTACGCCTATTGACCTCAAAATATCTACCACATCATCGCCTCTCTTTCAAACAAGGATATTGTACATTTATATTGTTGCAAATGCAACAATATAATAAAGCCAAGATATAATTTATTCCCAAAAAAAGTTCCAATACAGTAGCCACCCTTATGGACACTGTATTGGAACCTTTTTTAAGACATTATCATTTTGCTAAAGCAATTCCCTGTAAATAAGAAGCTCGTTCACGCCGAATTACTAAATAAATCATATATAGATCACTAATTGTCAATAAAACTAGTGGCCTAAATGAAACGAAGAGAAATAGAACTAAGAATCCTCCTGCTCCAATAAAGAAATTTCGATTTTGTTGCAACGTTGTTTTTGAGAATCTTTTCAAAATAAATATTAAGGAAATTGTGGCAAAAAGCGAAGCCATAAAACCACTGCGTAGCCATAGCTTATCCACTTCAAATAAATTTACTAAAAAGAATGTTTCTAACGACAACACCAATAAAAATGACACATGTGTACCTCTGAATAATGCTAACTTGATATAGTTATGTCCTTTTACATGTACCGTATCTATCAAAGCATAATAAAGCCAAAATATGCCAATAACATTAATTGATAACAAAATAAACTCCATCACCGAATTCAAAACGTAATGGCCATTTAAATTTTCAACTAGAGTCGCCATAGACTCGCCAAGAATGATCATGGTAAAAGTACCATAACGCTCTTGTAAAGAGCTACTGACTTCAAACGGAATTTTACGATTTTTAAATTCTATATCGAAATTTCTATGTTCGGTAATCAACGAAGAACCTTTCGAAATAACAACAGGTAACAAGAGCAATGTTTGAAGGAACGTGCCTTTACTTACTAATACAAAAATCAAAAATATAAATTGAAAAACTAATTGAATCAAGTAAGGCCTCGTAGTAAGCATATGTGCGGAATCAAAATAAACTACTCTGATCCATAAATAAAAGATCAAAACTGCTATTAGCATATAGATAATTATAAAAGGAAAATAATTACCCTTATAAAAGCTTAAGATTGAAGATGAAAGCAAAGCCACTCCCAGTACCATCAACAATGTGAAGCTAGTTGTTCGAATTGACGTATTTCCATGCAAATCAAAATATATGGCAAAAGTATTCCAAATATCGAAGACTAGGAGAAACATTAGGATAAACCTGACAAAGTTTATTAAATTTATTTCCTCACTCAAACCACTTATTAAATAATGAATTGCAATGATAAAAACCAAGTCTGAAAATAACTCTAACCAAGATATCTTTCGATCTCGAATAACATTAGTTATTTTTCTAGGTGACCCCCACCAAGAATATTTATTTGAATTCATACTATCACCAAAATTATTATATTTTAATCTAATAATAGCATTGTTGACTCTTTTTAGAAGTTATTTGGTGTTTTTCTATAAAAAAATATTATAAATTGCAACGCTATTTTAAAAAAAAATCGTTTAAATATGCATTTTTAAATCTGCATATTTAAACGATTCTATCTAATCTTATTATTCAACTTTTAATTGATGGCGTAACCAACATTATGTGCAAATTGGTCAATCTGTTCCAAATACTCTTCACCATTATTTAATTTAGACAATGTTTCTTGAATATTTCGATCATCACGTAATCTACCAAATAAATATTGATATGAATAATTCTTATTCAATAAATTATATGTCTTCAAAACGAAATTTTTAGAATAATCGTCCTTATCCAAATCTTTTGCATTATTAATATCGGTAAATAGCTCCGATAAAATTCTCTTTGCCTCTGTATTGTCGTTTAATTTCATCAATACACACCACCTAATTAATTATTAACGCTTCTAGGATATGAAAGCGTTTTCCATATCCTGTATTTACTATTATATAACTAATCGGTAGAAATATCACACAAATGACAAATATCTATAATTTAATCAACCTGTGCTTTAAAATTATGCTTTAAACTAGGCCAAATAAATTTGTCAGCTGATGCTATTAAAATACCATTGAAAATAAAGGAGAAGATTGTTCCAACATTGACTGAATAAACATTGTGAACTGCTAGTCCTGCCACAATAATAATTATAATAGGTGGAATAAAATCTATGATTTGGGCAGCCGTAGAATTTCCTTTTAAATATAAAAATCTTAAGATATTCGTAGTGTCATCATTTGGATGCATAACAATATTAGCTCTCTGATATAGAGAAATAGCAACACAGAAAAAGGCTACTCCTAAACATGACAAAATTGCTCTAATGACAATTGGCAAACTTGGTACACCCACCATATTTAATAAATCAGTAAATATATTGACGAAATAACTAAAGAATAAAACGTAAAGTACTTCCCCTACCAATCTTTTACCGTCAAAACGCTTAATCAAGAATTGGTTCGTAATTGCATTAATCACACCAATAATAAATAATAATAACCCCGTATTCCATCCGAGCCACTTATTTAAATTAACTGCTGAGGCAGTCCATAGACCGCTTCCCATATTGGCTGAAATACATAATCCATTTCCAAAAGCATTCAGAATCAGACCTGAAATCAAACCAACTATTCTCGTTTGAATTGAATTTTTGATGTTATCACTCCTCACAGTATGATTAATATGTTACAACAAACATACCCAAAAATAAAAATAGTCTTGATCTATAAATACGAAAAAGAGCCAATGACTTTTTATATTATAGTCTGAAGTGCAATAAAAAAGTTAGACATTTT
>NZ_AZDB01000034.1 GCF_001434585.1 Companilactobacillus crustorum JCM 15951 | reverse complement strand
GCACTTGACTTGAAAATTGAGGGAAAATAAAATCGGAATAAAGCTAGATGGACCATTCAATACCGACAGAGTAATCCGCCAGCGGTAGTGGACGATATATTGGAGAGAGGACATTTCACTTTGGCGATTAAGCGAGCCTGAGAGCTTTCTAAGCCCTCTTTATATATCCAAAGTGAACAGAAGAAACAATAGACGTTAGCAAGCGGAAAACGCTGTATGTACAGGGTGAAATTGCATTTTATATGGCGTGATATAAATTATGCCATTATCTCTTTGAAAAATTAAATAGCATAGGAAGGACAGTTGATCTTAAATAGGAAATTGATTGTCTTTTTCTTTTATAGAAATTAAATGTGGGTAATTATCAGTACATGGTAGTTGCGCTTTTGACTAGAGAAATTTAAGAATGAATGATAAAAATTTTTATTTGAAAATCATCTTAGATTTAGGACGTTATTATTGGTCGAACTCTAAAGAGCATATGATGCTGCCAACAATAATATCCTTTTTGAAGCGAAAGAATTTAGAATTTATTGATAAGTAAGGCGTAACAGAAATTATCAAAAATAAAGATAATATCTTAATCAATGAACTCTACGCTAAAAAGGAACTTTCAAAAGATGCAAAGCAATCTAGTTAATTTTTTCCTTGAATAAATCTGTACAGAATAATTGATGACCATAACAGTGCGATCCAGTCAATTGAAACTTGGCCTTTGGTGACAAAAAAGAAAATATTAATAATTAATAGGGCGGCTATAATAAAGCGATAAAAAATATCAAATTTATTGTTCATATTGACCCACTTCATTTCGTAAGCACTTTAATTGTTTGTATTAAAGCACGAATAAAGAGGGATTAATAGTAATTAGATTTTGTCATTTAAGTAAAAAAATGCTGTAACCCAATTTTGAGTTACGGCATTTTGTCTAATTAACGTAATTTTTAACTTTTTGACCGTTTTGTTCCATTGATTCAACATTAACAGTTTTAACACGTTGTGATGGTTTGAAATATTGATTCTTACCAATCTTCCACCAACTTTTACCGTTGATTTTAACAGATTGGGCTTTCCAATTTTTCATACCCTTTTTGTTGTAAGTTTTAATGGGATTACCAGCAGCAAACATTTTGCCGTGGCTTTTCTTGTATATTTGATATCTGTATGAGTCATATTTTACTGGTTCAGCGATGATGAGGGTTTTGGTATTGCTAGTAGTGCTGGCTAAAGCAAGATTAGTTGTTCCTGCTGGAATAAGACAAATGCCTAATAAGACCGAAGCAATTAATTTTTTCATTTCAAACTCCTTTAATCGTTTTATTGAATCTAGATGCAATTTCATCGTATCACGGAATATTTCCATTAACAACTAAAGTTAAAATTCTAATAAATTGTCTTTTATTTCGGACAAGCCTACAATTCTCATGTTAATTGAAATACATTCAGGAGTTGATTTAGTATGGATATTTACTTTATTCGTCATGGAGAAACTTATTTTAATCACTTGGACAAAATGCAAGGATGGTCGGATACTCCGTTGACTAAAACTGGTCATGAGGATTCTTACAAAATGGGACGTACTTTAGGTAATCTAGGTGATATTTCGAGCACAATTTACTGTAGTGATATGAATAGATCGGTTCAAACTGTTACAGAATTAAACAATGGTTTAAAAGCTTCTGGTGGCAAACCCATGAAGATGGTTACCATGCCTGAGCTAAGGGAACAATTTTATGGCAGTTTTGAGGGACAATCAAAAAAAGAAGTTTATATTAAAATTTTTGAAAAATCAGTTGATGAAACTTTAAAAGAAATGAATGCCAATCAAATGCAAGACAAAATCGCCAAATCAGATCCAACCAAATTAGCTGAGAGTAGCAAGGAATTCTGGCAACGATTTTCCGGTGGGATTGAAAAGATTCTTAAAACCGAAACTAAACCGGTTATTGTGGTAACTCATAGTGCTATTTTAACGGCTTTGGTTAATATTTATGCGCCCTTTTTGTTAAATAAAGTGGAGCCTAATAATCTTTCTTTAACAAAGGTTCATTTTGATGGTGATAAGTTTAAACCACAAATTGTTTATTATAATGAGGCTGTTAAAGAGAATATTTGATTTTAAATACAAAAATACCTAATGACTAAAAAATTAAAGTCATTAGGTATTTTTTGTAGATTTTTAAGTGAAAACTATCAACTATTTAACCAATCTAGAACCGAGGTAAAATTATTTATTTAAACGGTCCATGTCTTTAATCAATGCTTCAATATCTTCCATACTGCCAACATAAACGCCACTAGCTAAAGGATGACCGCCGCCACCGAACTTTTCTGCAACGCCATTGATTGAGACGTTTTTAGAACGTAAGTTGACTCTAAATTTGTTCAATTCTTTTTCACTGATAACGATCCAATTGTTGACATTATTGATACGACCAATTAAAGGAACAACTTTGTCGATTTCGCCATCATCCAAATTGAATTTTTCTAAGGTATCTTTACGGATAATAATATATCCCAAACCTGAATCGGTAATTTTTAAATTGTTTAAGATATAGGCTTCCAGACGAGCTACTTGCAGAGACATTTCGTCTTCATGCAAGGCAATTTCTGAAATATCAATGCCTGTTTTGGCTAAATTTGCGGCAATCATCAAGGTTTTATAGCTGGTTTCACCATTTAAAAAGCGAACAGTGTCGCCAACAATGCCGGCATAAAGACAATAAGCACTTCTTTTAGAAAGATTAAGCATATCTGTTTGTTCTGTTAGGGTATAAATCATTTCTGCACAGCTAGAAGAAGTGTCATCTACCCAATTAATGTCTCCAAATGGATCGACATTGGGATGATGGTCAATCTTGATGATTTTGGCGGCCTTTTTATATGAGCCGTCATTATCGATTCGGCGAGCATTGGCGGTATCAACAGCAATAACTAAAGCATTTTGATATGTCTCAGGCGAAATTTTTTGCATTTTACCGATCCAGTCTAAAACTGGTAAATCAATTCCTGTGACATATATATTTTTTTGAGGGTAGGTCTTTTGGAGCATGGATGACAAAGCTATTTGTGAACCAATGGCATCTGGATCTGGATTTTGATGTCTGAGAATGATAATTGTATCGTATCTTTCGATATATTTTAGAATTTCATCAACCATAAGACCGCTCTCCAATATTTAATTATTTATAATGCTTACTTCAAATTAACCTTTTAGTAAGGGTTAAGTCAATTAGAAACTATTTAAAGTGTTTGATTTGTCTTTTTAGAACGTTGGTATTTAGCAATTAGAGGCAAGATGATTCCGATAGCAATCATCAATAAGGGCTCAATAATATTTAGACTTAAAACGTGTGTCCAAGCGGCCGTACCAGGCTTTTCATCAGTTGGGAAGATACCTAAAGTAGCTGCCCCAAAAGTGATGGCAAAGCACCAAATACCGACAAGAATGGCAAAATATTTGTTCTTGATATAGACAAAGTCTGAATGGAAACGATCTTCATGTAGTCGAACTAAAATGAAGGAACTAAACAAGAAACAAGTTGTATATGGTGAAACGATTCCATTTAAGTTTAGAAGTTGATTGAAGATAGAATTCATATTTGGCAAAGTAGCACTCATGACCATAATAAGCGTACAGATACCAGTCGTTAGCCAGTAACCATTGATTGGTAAGCCCCGTTTATCTGTTTTAGTAAGCCCTTTTGGCAAATATTCTTTAGCGGTATCAGATAGGAACATTCTCGTCCCAGCATCAAGCAAGACTGCTAATTGAGCCATCATATACATAGCTTGGGTAAAGGCAAAGAGATATAGGAAGAATCTACCCATACCAAATTCCTGTCCCATATATTGGAAAGCATAATAAGAACCGTTCATTTTTAAATCATTTGGTAAATGATGGGCATTGAAGAAAACACCCAAGGCAAATGATCCAAGAACAGTTAAGAAACCGGTCATAATAGCCAGCATCCACATAGCTTTAGGAAAATCGCGTTTTCCATCTTTCATTTCAGTTACATATGGAGCAGCAAATTCTGATCCGTTCATTGCAAAGATAACTAGTCCAAATGTAGATAGATAGTGCATGTCAAATTTTGGTATGAATGATTTAAAGGTAAAGGGTTGAGTATGTGGCATATTGCCTTGACCTAAATAAACAATCGTCATAACGACATACAAGATAGTGATGATAAACATAGCACCACCACCGATGATACTTAAAATTTGTAATGAATTTCTTAAATAGTGCTGAATAAAAATAAAAACAGTAAAGATAACGGCTGTCAGTAAAGCAAACATCGAATTGCTCATTTTATCTGACATAGAACTGTTACCATTGATTAGCCAACCAAAGGAAACCAAAGTTGAGTTAGCAACATCGACAATATAAGGCAAGCTAGAGACCCAAACAGTCCAGGCACAAATATAGCCCCAAACATTTCCACCAGTGGCACGAACCCAAGAAGTTACGCCACCACCTTCTTCGTTGAAAGTTGAGCCAAGATGACCAACCATCATTTCATAAGGTACAACGAATAAAAATAGCATTACGATCCAGGTAAAAACGATCCCAAGACCTTGATTATGAAAATTATAGACAATGTCGTCAAAGCCAATAACGGTAACAAAATCCATTAAGGCTACGACAGGCCAGCTAATATAGGATTTTTTAGAATCCATTTCTGGCAATTTTTTCCCCATCGGAAATACACCCCTTAGTAATTTATTTTAGGACATCCTTGCAAAAAACAGTCCAACAACATTATATCGTTTAATGTGACATTGACTTACAAAAATGTAAGTAATTGTAAGAGGAATCAAACGACTTAAAAATTGCTATCCCTTAATATATAGATATCGGTTAGGGAGTTAGAAAGATAACTCTTATCAAATGGAGGAAGATACATATGCAAAAAATCGTCGAAGTACAAAACGTTGAGAAGATTTATGGGAAAGCTGGAGAAAAACAATTCAAGGCTTTGTCGGACGTTAATTTTGAAGTTAAACCCGGCGAATTCGTAGGAATTATGGGTGCTTCTGGATCTGGTAAGACCACACTTTTAAATATTTTATCTACATTGGATACCCCAACTAGTGGGCAAGTTGAGATTGCTGGACAAGATATTACTAAATTGAATAACAATCAAATGGCTGATTTTCGAGCTAATAAAATTGGTTTTATTTTTCAGGATTTTAATCTTCTAGAAAATTTAACAGCTTATGAAAATATCGCTTTACCATTAGCTTTACAAAATAAAGCCACTAAAGCAATCAAACCAGCAGTGATGAGTATTGCTGAAAAACTAGGATTAACAGATATTTTAAATCATTATCCAACTGAGCTATCTGGTGGACAAAAACAACGTGTCGCTGCTGCTAGAGCATTAGTGCATGAACCTTCAATTGTTTTTGGGGATGAACCAACCGGAGCACTGGATTCTAAGAGTGCTAGAGCTTTGTTGGATACATTAACTAAAATTAATCGAGAAGATGATGTTTCAATTTTACTGGTAACTCATGATCCTTTCTCAGCTAGTTTCTGTGATCGAATTTTATTCATTAAAGATGGTGAGATTGGCCAAGAGTTGAAGAAAGATGATTCCAGTCGATCGGAATATTACCAAGAAATTCTAGATTCATTAGGAACATTTGCAGAATAGGGAGGACAACATGTTAAATAAATTAGCCTTAAGTGGCATCAAGCATCGAATACGTGATTACAGCGTGCTGTTTTCCGGTTTGATGATTGCTTCAGCTATCTTTTATATGTTTATGTCGCTAGCAACTAATAAATCGTTTTTGAATTCAAATTCACCAGCTGCGGCAACTAGCTTTATCTTTGGTTTTGGAATTGTCTTATTGGCAATCATTACAATTGTTTATGTAAATTATGCCAATACTTTCTTACTAAGCATGCGACAAAAAGAATATGGGATGTTCATGATGCTAGGGGCGAAAAGTAGTAAAATTTCACGGATGATTTTTGTAGAAACTTTTGCTATTGGAGCTATCTCAACTGTTATTGGAGCCTTTATTGGTGTTGTAGCAACAAGCTTCGTCAGTCGCTGGATTATTAATGCATTGGATATGCAAGTTAAGCATTTCAATAGTTTTTATTTACCAGCCTTATTATGGACACTAGTGTTCTTCGTTATTATCTTCATGTTTTCAGCAATCAGAAATTCAATATCTCTACGTCGCAGCAAGGTTTTAACCTTACTAAATCGTGATAGCCAACCAGTTAAGATTAAACGTAACGGCGTTTTAAAAAGTATTCAAGCATTTTTAGGATTAATTCTTCTAGCTATTGGTTATTTCTCAATGTACTATGTTGGCGCCAATCCAGTATTTATCTATTTGGGAGTTCCTTTAGCCTTAGTAACAATCGTTGCTGGAACTTATTTAACAATTAATTCTTTCGTGACAGCAGTTATTTTGATGTTAAAGCGAAATACCAAATATTCGCAAAGGGGTTTAAATAATTTTACCTTGTCACAATTAAGTTTTCGAATTAATGATTATACGAAGATTCTATCGATGGTTTCAATTATGTTTGCTTTAGCCTTAGGTGCTATCACTGTTGGATTAGGATTCAATAATCAAATTGATAACGTGATTAACGGACAAAATTATTATGACGTACAAGTAACTAATCCTGACGCTGCTCAACAAAAGCGTTTAAAGAGCTTGAATAGCGAAAAGAAAGATACTTATAATTACAAAACTCTTGGTAAAAAAGTTTATTACCGTGCTAGTGAATTTAAGAATCAGCCGTTAGGATATTCAAGTATGAATACCCAAACAATGGCTTCTAAAACTCAAACGACCACTGAACCAGCTAAAAATGAAGGTGCTCGTTATGAATTAATGGGTACACGTTTACCAGATCAAAGAACAATGGAAGCTGAATTTCTCAGCGATAGTGCTTACCAAGCACTGAATGCTAAAGAAACGACCACTGTTTTAGTAAAAACTAATTCCTTTAAAAATAATTTAGCCACGATTAAATCGATTTCTAAAGCTGAAGCTAAACGTTATCCTGCTTTAAAAACTCAGGCTAGCGACAAGTACGAAGCATATACATTAATCAATGGACTTTTTTCAGGACTAGAATTCATGGGCTTTTTCTTAGGGATAGCTTTCTTAGCAATGCTAGCAAGTTGTTTAATGTTCAAGATCTTGTCCGGAGCTAATGGTGACGTAAAACGATACAACATGCTTTATAAAATTGGTACAAGACAGAAAGTGCTACGTCAAACTATCAATAAAGAAATAGCTGTTCTGTTTGCAGTCCCAGCTGTTCTAGGTGTAGTACATGTTTTGATTGGTTTGCAGATGTTTTCTAAAATACTCTATCGACCATACGCTAATATCGAAATTCCTTTTATTATTTTCATTGTGCTTTATCTAGGATATTATTTCTTAACTAGATATCTGTATAAAAAGATCGTTCTAAAATAAAATTTTTGTCCCTTCCGAGGGACTGAATACGATGGGTATTACCTGTTGTATTCAGCTTCTCGGAAATGAGAAGCACTTCCCCCCTTAATAATTTAAATTTTGAGATCCTCAACAAATCTCTAATAAAAAATCTCTGTCTAAACTGAAGAAAGACAGGGATTTTTTTGCTTTTTAAAATTATTTTTAATAAAAACAATAAATTTTTTCTAATTCAATATAAAATATATGTTATGATATTCATAAGGAAATACTCAATGCAGAAAAGTGAATATCAAAAAAATGTCTTTTTGTTGCTAAATCTTAAAGAAAACATTAAAATTTTCCTAATAAAATATTTCTATATTAAATTATTGTTAATTAAGAAGGGGGAATTAATATGTCAATGATTGAATTCCGCAATGTACAAAAATATTATGGTGACTTTCACGCTTTAAAAGATATTAATTTGGAAATTGACAAAGGAGAGACTGTTGTTTTAATAGGTCCTTCAGGATCTGGTAAGAGTACTTTGGCTAGAACGGTCAATGGACTGGAAACTATTCAAGATGGTCAATTAATTGTTAATGGTCATAATATTGGTGAAAAATCGACTAACCTCAATTTGATACGAAAAGATGTTGGGATGGTATTTCAGCATTTTAACTTATATGCAAATAAAGATGTTTTAGAAAATGTAATGCTAGCTCCAAGAATTGTTTTGAAACTAAATGAAGATGAGAACAAAAAACGAGCAATGGCTTTATTAGATCAAGTTGGATTGGCTGATAAGGCTCACAATATGCCTTCACAAATTTCTGGTGGACAAGCACAACGTGTTGCTATTGCAAGGTCATTGGCAATGAAGCCTCGTTGCATGCTATTTGATGAACCAACAAGTGCCCTAGATCCAGAAATGATCGATGATGTTTTGAACGTTATCAAATATGTTACAAGTCAAGGCGATATGACTTCTTTGATCGTTACCCATGAGATGGGGTTTGCTCAAGAAGTGGCTAATAGAGTTATCTTCATGGATCAAGGTCAAATCTTAGAGGATGAAGCTACAGATAAGTTTTACAATCATCCTACTAATGAACGTGCAAGACAGTTCTTAAGCAAGATCATTAAACATTAGGGGGATAAAGAATATGAAACGATTAAAGTATATAGCCCTGATCATAACTTCTTTACTCCTAGTTCTGACATTGTCAGCTTGTGGTTCAAAGCCTTTGTCAGATCAAAATGTTTTGGAAAATGACAAAAAGTCCAAAACTATTACTTGGGGTGTGAAAGCCGATACTAAATTATTAGGTTTAGTCGATGTAAAAGATGGTCAAGAAAAGGGTTTTGAAGTAGATCTTGCTAAAGCTTTAACTAAAAAAATGCTTGGTAAAGATGCTAAAGCAAAGTTCGTTACCGTTACATCGCAGTCGCGTATACCACTATTAAAGAACGGTAATATTGATGCTATCATCGCTACAATGACCATAACGCCCGAGCGTGAAAAGACAATTGATTTTTCAAACTCATATTTTGACGCTGGACAATCTATTTTGGTAAAAGATAATTCTTCTATCAAAAAAGTTCAAGATTTAAATAATAAAACTATTATCGGTGTGGTTGGTTCTAACTCAGTTCAGAACGTAAAGAAGTTTGCTCCTAAAGCTCAAGTTTTACAGTTACCTGATTATGCTCAAGCATTAACAGCTTTAAAATCGGGTCAAGGAGATGCTTTGACAACAGATAATGTCATTCTAGCTGGTATGGCAGTGAATAATCCTGGTTATAAGTTGCAGGGAAAAGCCTTTACAACTGAACCCTACGGAATTGGAATCAATAAAGGACAAACTGACTTTAAGAATGCTGTTAATAAGGCTTTGGCTGAATTAGAAAAAGATGGTACGTATAATAAATTAATCATTAAATGGTTCGGTAATGTACCAGGATTTAACTACAAGGAGGTGCTACGCAAATGATAAATTTACTGACAAATAATTGGAATGAGTTTATTAGTGGTTTTGGTTGGACGCTTTTATCTAGTGTGTTAGCACTATTCTTCAGTTTGATCATAGGTTCGTTATTTGCCATTTTGGAAGTTGTTCCTAACAAGTTCGTGAGAATAATCGGTAATATTTACGTTGAAGTTTTCCGTAATATTCCACTCTTAGTTATTACAATGTTCTTTTACTTAGTAATCCCTTTATATGTGGTGAAGATTAACGGATTTACTGCTGGAACAATCGGTTTAACGATTTATACATCAGCTTTTATTGCTGAAACAGTTCGTGCCGGGATCAATTCCGTTGATATCGGGCAAATGGAAGCTGCACGTTCTCAAGGAATGACTTTCTGGCAAGCTATGCGTTATATCGTTTTACCACAAGCCTTTAAGTACGTTATTCCACCATTGGGTAATCAATTTGTTAACTTGGTTAAGAATTCTTCTGTGTTGGCTTTCGTGGCAGGATTCGATTTGATGTACCAAGGTAATGCGATTGCCTCACAAACTTTCGATACAATCAATACATATATAATTGTTGGGCTGTTCTATTTAATTATTACATTGCCAATCAGTTACTATATGCAACACTTAGAAAAGAAATTGGCTTAGGAGGGGGAAATTATGCAAAATTGGATAGATGCTTATTCATGGATCAATATTAGATTTCTTCTCCAAGGCTTGTGGATCACAATTTTAATCTCCGTTATATCGGTGATTTTAAGTTTTATAATTGGTTCAGTCTTAGGGATTATTCGTTACTCGAAGATTCCTTATTTTTCAAAAATAATTGGGCTCATTATTGATGTCATTCGTAATTTGCCATTACTTTTGATTATCTTCTTCGTGTACTTTGGATTACCGGCCTTTGGATTTAAGCCAGATACGATACCAGCAGCAATTTTGGCAATGACAGTGTTTGAATCGATGATGATTGCCGAAATTATTCGTTCAGGGATTATGGCCGTTGATATTGGTCAGATGGAAGCTGCTCGAGCAGTGGGGATGAAATTCCCACAGGCTATGTGGCATATTGTTCTACCTCAGGCATACAAGAAGATGATTCCTGCCTTGGTAAGTCAATTTATTTCATTAATCAAGGATACATCTTTGGCAACTATTATCGTTGTGCCAGAGTTAATGCAACATGGACAGGTAGTTTACGGACAGGACCCTAATTACATTATTCCGGTCTTCGTAGCTATGGCAATTATGTACTTTGTCGTTTGTTATGCATTGTCCTTATTATCAAAATTCATCGATCGTCGTATGGCGTAAAAATAAATTTATTAGTTGACAGAATAATTTGAGCCTGTTATTGTTTATGTTAATCGAATAAACAAATATAAGTGTCTGAATTAATTAGTAATGTATCTGGGTGTAAGAAAGCCGGTGGTTGATGCGAACCGGTCAGGGTGCAGTTATGAAATACCAGGCATGACTTGGTTTTCCAAGCGGAATAAGAGGGCCGTTATCCTCAAGAGTGGAGTAATAGGTTATTTAACTATTCTCAAGCTGGGTGGTACCACGGTATATCGATCGTCCCTGTTGCATATTTCTGCAGCAGGGACTTTTTTTATACCAAGGGGAAGAAAATATGATTATAACAACGTGTGGTGGTAATCCTCGATATTGATTTTTAGGTATTAGATAAAAATAATATGGAGGAATTAATAATGAATAAGAGTAAAAAAGATATCAGTTTTAGAGAGGCAATTTTAATATTAGTAATGATGTTGATTGTCCTAGGATTTGGGGTAATTAAGTTTGGATTATCTCCTCAAACACCGGTATTAGTGGTAATTGGTTTATTAATTTTATGGAGCAAGGTACGTGGCAGCAGTTGGGATGAAATATTTGGTGGAATTGAAGATGGAGTTAAGAATGGGATTATTCCTATTTTTATCTTTATTCTCATTGGTGCTTTGATTGGAACTTGGATTGCTGCAGGGATTATTCCCTCAATGATGGTCGCTGGTTTTCACATGATTTCAGCTCAGTGGTTCGTTCCTTCGGTTTTCTTAGTTTGTGCTTTGATCGGTACTTCAATCGGAAGTGCCTTTACGATTATTTCTACAATTGGAATTGCTCTTTTCGGAATGGGTCAAACTTTAGGTATGAATCCAGCCTTAGTAGCTGGAGCAATTATTTCCGGAGCAATCTTTGGTGATAAAACTTCGCCACTTTCAGATTCAACTAACTTAGCTGCAGCTATTGCTGAAGATGATCTGTTTGCTCATATCAAAAATTTGATGTGGACGACGATACCCGCATTCTTAATTTCTCTGATTCTTTACGCAATTTTAGGTAATGCTGGTTCAAGCAATAGTTTAAATAAAATTAATACAACATTAGCTGTTTTAAATACGCATTTCGTAATTTCTTGGTGGGCCATTCTACCTATTGCTTTGTTATTTATCTGTGCAATTATGAAAGTTCCAGCCATCGCAACGTTGATTTTGAACATTACAGTTACGGTCGGAATGATTTTTGTAGAGAAACCTAATACTTCAGTAAAAGAAATTGCTAGTTTTATTGAAAATGGATTTGTATCAAAAACCGGCAATGCTAGTGTGGATGCTTTATTGACTCGTGGTGGTATTAGTTCGATGATGGGTACAGTTTCACTAATTTTTCTAACGTTGTCGTTAGGTGGCTTACTAATGAAGTTTGACGTCATTCAAACAGCAATGGCTCCGTTAGCTAAGCGCCTCAGGACGCCAGGCTCATTAGTAACTGCAACTATCCTTTCGGGTATTGGTGTGAATATCTTTGTTGGTGAGCAATACCTGTCAGTTATCTTGCCAGGTAAGGCTTTTAAAGAAACATTTAATGAACGTGGTTTAGATAATTTAGCGTTGAGCCGGGTTCTTGAAGATGGGGGAACAGTAATTAATTACTTGATACCTTGGGGTGTAGCGGGTGCTTTTGCTGCAAATACCTTGGACGTACCTACTTTGGCCTTCCTACCATTCTGTTTCTTCAGTCTACTTTCACCAGTTCTTTCTATTATTAGTGGTTTTACAGGAATTGGTTTGAAACGCCAGGCCAAAAATAGCCAAACTGTTACAGCCTAAAAAGCTAAGAGCTTAGTTATTAAGACAATTATTTCAAAATTAAGGAGCTTTATTTCCCTATTTAATAAAAAAATATTTTTTGAGTTTTTCTTAAAGACTGTAACCGCTAACGATACTGGTAATATTTCTTTTAAATTTATTAATTGATGATTTATAGAGCAGAAATGCTCTATTTTTTTAATTTCGACATTGACAGTATGTCAATTTTTGGCTAGTTTTAAGTTGTTATGCTATTTAAGAGAAGCAAATTTAGGGAGATTGATTATGAAGAAAATTAAAATTGCTATTTGGAGTATTAATGTTATTTTAATTGCTATTATTCTTTTTCTAGTTTTGGGAAATGGTTTTAAGAATAATAATAATAAAGTTGATTACAAGACTTATACAGTTCAACGTGATAACACTGATTACTTCAACGGTATTGTTCAAGAAAATGATAAACAAGCCGTTAGCGATCAACCAAAAACAGAGGATGAAACTCTAGCTTCAACTCATGTTATCAGTGGACAAAAAGTTACTAAGGGGCAAGTATTATTTACTTTTTATCGTGATATGAGTAGTGATATTGCTAGTGCTAATGCAGAAATTCAACAAGCACAATTGGCTATTCAAGCTTACAATTCATCAGATAAACAGACTGCTGATCGAATTGAATTAAGCAAAAATCAAGAATTATTAGCTCAAGCTCAAGCTAAAGTTAATAAATTAAACAAAGCTCAAAGCAGAACCGTTACCGCACCTATCAGCGGAACTTATTTCAAGGATGAAGCTGGTAGAGGCTATATTTATGGGGCACCTGTTATTGAGGGTAATGTTAATGAGTATAGTTTAGATAAGATCAAATTAGGTGCTAATGTAACTGTTATTAAAAATGATGGTAAAAAGATTTCAGGTAACTATGAACAAAAGGATGCTATTCCTTACAGTACTCATAACGTTTCTTATTATCACTTCCGTGTTGCAACGGATGATAAACTACCATACGGTATGCACGTTCAAATTAAGACAGAATCAGATGGTTATAAGATTCCATCTAAGGCGGTTTGGAGTAAAAATACAGTTTACGTTTTAAAGAATGATAAGAAACACAAGAAGCATGTAACCATGACTAAAAAAGATCAAGATTACTACGTGATCGATGGGCTTAAAGCTGGCGACAAGCTAGTCTTAAAATAAGGCGGTGAAATAATGCTTAAAGTTACAGATGTAGGAAAAACTTATGGCAAGTTCACTGCTTTAGAGAATATCAATTTAGAGGTTGCTGATGGCGAATTTTTGGCTATCATGGGACCTTCTGGATCTGGTAAATCGACTTTGATCAATATCTTAGGATTACTGGATCAAAGTTATACTGGTGAATATTTGCTAGAAAATAAGTCATATAAAGATGTTAATGATAATCAGCTTTCACAAATTCGTGGCGATGAGTTGGGATTTGTTTTTCAAAATTTCAAATTATTAACGACTTATAATGTTTATGAAAATATCGAAGTTCCACTCATTTATAGTAAAAAGGAACAAAATAAAAAACGTCAATTAGTGGCGGATGTAATTGATAAGGTGGGACTAAAAGGCAAAGAGAAGAATATTCCTTCTGAGCTATCCGGTGGTCAACAACAACGTGTAGCGATTGCTCGGGCTATTGTTAACCGCCCTAAATTGATTATTGCTGATGAACCGACAGGAGCTTTAGATTCCAAAACTAGTAAGGAAATTATGGATATTTTTACAAAATTAAATCAGGCTGGCACTACCATTATTATGGTTACGCATGATAGCGAAGTTGCTGAATATGCTATGCGTACTGTTTATATTCGTGACGGTCGTCTATATAACGATGAAAAGAGTGTGAAAAATCATGACTGATAAACTTATGATCGCGCTCAAATCAATTGGTAAGAATAAAAATCGTAATTTTCTAACGATGCTAGGAATTATTATTGGGATTGCTAGTGTTATTTGTATTTTGGCAATTGGGGATGGATTTACGCATACCATGATCAAAGGTATGGGGAACCACAATATGCGTAACAAGGTTATTATCCAATGGGAGCCAACTTCTGATTACAATACAGATGGTGGTTTCACTCAAAATGATGCTTCTGCTTTAGCAGGAATACCAGGTGTAGACCATGTTAAATTAACAAGTAGTGTTGCTGAAGCTGGGGCTAAGGCACAATATAAGACAAAAAATTTTTCGATTGGATTAAATAAACAGCCTAAGCATTTGAAGCTAGTTAAGGGAACTTACTTTACGATGACAGGTGCATCGAATGGGGTTTATATTTCTGAAGACTTAGCACACAAGCTATTTAAGGAAAATGCTATTAATCGTTTAATTTCAATTGATGGAACTATCTATGAGGTTCAAGGAATTTATCACATTGGCTCAATGGAGTATCGTCCAGATGCGTATGTTGCTAAGACAACTTTTAAACAACTGTTTGCTAACCAAATTATCAAGGATCAAGCGAAGATTTATGTTAATGATGGTGCTAGCAAAAAGCAGATTGGTAAAGCTGCAGTCAAGAGAATGAAACAAATGGGTGAGGAGAAAAAGACTGGTAAATATTCAGTTTCTAACCCTGATCAGATAAGTAAACAATTTACTAGAATTTTAAATGATGTTACTTACTTTATTGCCTTTATTGCCGGGATCTCCTTATTGATTGCTGGTATTGGAGTTATGAACGTGATGTACATTACTGTTTCAGAACGTCGTAAAGAAATTGGTATTCGTCGAGCATTTGGTGCCACATCAAGTGATATTCGAAATCAATTTTTGATCGAAAGTGTTGTACTCTGTGTGATCGGAGGAATTATTGGAATGATTTTAGGCTATATATTAGTTTCAATAATTAATGCATTCTTGCCATTCAAGGCCGTTATAACGCCATATGCAATAATCTTGTCATTATCAGTTTCAACCGCAGTTGGTTTGATTTTTGGATTCATTCCATCAAATAAAGCTGCTAAGTCAGAACTAGTCGGATTATTGAAAGAAGAATAGGGGAAAATATGAAAAAATTATACAAGTTAGATAAACTTTCTGTCTTTGGAGTATTCCTAGTTAGTATTTTTATGACAGTTATTGAAATGATTATCTCTGATCCTAATGTTAGTAGCATGCCACAAATGGGTAAATGGCTAAAACTATTGATTTACTGTGTAGGTGCTCTAGTTACTTTTGGAATTGGTTACTGGTTATTTACATTATTATTGAGAAATAATGATAACTATAAAACAACCTTGATTGTTAATATGGCTATTGGTTTAACAATTGTAGCCTTGTTAATTGCCGTAATTTATTTAATTGCTGGTAAGACAAATATTTGGGTCAATGGAATTGCTGGTTTTATTGGTTTTGGTACGTTGGCAGGTCTTAATTGGAAATTCTTAGAAGTGCCACAATCTGATAAAATTAAAGTTAGCGTTTTGACAGGTATTTGGTTTATCTTGTCATTGTTTTAAACTAATTTAATAATATTTATGAAATGGAATTAATCCAGCATGTTTGTGGATTAATTCTTTTTTTACATAAAAAACGATGGTCGAGGAGATATCTCTATGAACCCATATGAGCAAGTAAAGGCGGAACTTGATAAGTTAGATATAAAATTTGATATGGTTGAACATCCGGCAGTATATACCTCAGAAGAAGCTGATAAATATGTTGTTGGTAAAGCAGGGATGAAGGTTAAGTCATTATTCTTAACTGACAATAAAAAGAGAAATTTCTATTTAGTTTTTATGGCCGATGATAAACGACTCGATATGAAAAAATTTGCTGAAAGAGTTAACGAAAAGCACATTAAATTTGCTTCAGAAAAGATTTTATTTGATAAATTAGGTTTGAGGCCTGGTTTTGTTTCGATATTTGGATTATTAAATAATAGTGCTAGGGATGTAAAAGTGTATTTTGAAAAATCAATCATAGGGGAATTGCCTCTAACTTTTCATCCTAATGACAATACTAAAACGCTCTTTGTGAAAATGTCTGATTTAAAAAAGTTTTTAAACGATTTAGGATACGAATATAATGTGATTGAAATGTAAAATTCTAAAGGAGCTGAGTGTGATGAATCGGACAAAAATCGTTATTGTTGGTGGCGTCGGTGGTGGAGCGTCAGCGGCTGCTAGAGCGCGTAGATTAGATGAATCCGCTGATATTAGAATATTTGAAAAAGGTCCAGACGTCGCCTTTTCAAATTGTTCATTGCCATATTATTTAAGTGGGGTGGTACCAGAGGCTCACAGTATTGTAATGCGAACCCCCAAGCAGTTTAAAGATCAATATAATATTGATGCAGAAGTAAATTCTGAAGTTACTGATATTAATGCACCCGAGAAGACGATTCAAGTAAGAAATACTCAAACTGCTGAAATTAAAAATGTTTCCTACGACAAATTGATATTATCTCCAGGAGCTAAGCCAATCCTTCCTAAATCAATTGGTGGAATCACTAATAAAAATGTATTTACAATTAGAAATGTAGTTGATATTAAAAAGCTTCAAACTTATTTGACTGAAAATAAAGTTAAGAATGTCGCTGTTATCGGCGGTGGTTTTATCGGTTTAGAAGTTTGTGAAAATTTGGTTCAGGCTGGAAAAAAGGTTGCAGTCATTGAGGCAGCTGATCACGTACTAGGAACAATTGATGATGATTTTGCCCAACTGGTTCATAAAAATCTTTATGACCATGGTGTTCAGGTAATTTTAAATGATGGTCTATCTGAAATTAATGATGATAGAGTAATTTTAAATTCTGGAAAAGAGATATTGGCTCAGGCTGTGGTTATGGCGATTGGGGTAACGCCAGATGTGTCTTTAGCACAAAAAGCGGGCTGCAAGCTTGGAGAAACAGGGGCAATTGCGGTTGATCAACATTATGAAACTACAGTTTCTGATATTTATGCCATCGGCGATGCTATCGAACTTACTAATAGAATTACTCGACAAAAAACACGTTTAGCATTGGCTTTTCCAGCTCAAATGCAAGCTCGAGATGCAGTTGACAATATGTCTGGTCGCCCGATTCAAAATAAAGGCGTTATTGGCTCTCAAGTAATTCATCTTTTTGATAATAATGTGGCCTCAACTGGATTAACTGTTGCTGCCTCTCAGAAAAACCATATTGCTTATCGTTTCGTTACCGTTATACCACAAAGTAAAGTTGGTATAATGCCTGGTGCTACGCCAATATTTTTAAAATTAATCTTTGGGTATCCTAGTGGAGAGATTTTGGGAGCTCAAGCAATTGGACAATCAGGTGTTGATAAACAAATTGACATCATTGCGACGATGATCACGATGCATGGAAATATTTCCGATTTGACCCACTTAGAGCTATGTTATTCTCCATGGTTTAGCACCGCTAAGAATGCCGTTAATATTGCAGGGTTAGTGGCTGAAAATATTTTGAATGATGAATATCGTCAGGTTCCGATCAGTCAAGTAAGAGAATTAGTTGAAACAGGGGCATTTATTATCGACGCACGTGAACCCGATGAATATAAAGCTGGTCATATTAAGACTTCTGTCAATATTCCTTTAAGCCAATTTAGACAACGATTGAAGGAAATACCTACGGATAGATCAGTTTATATTCACTGTCAATCAAGTCAGCGAAGCTACAATATGGTGAGGGCTTTGAATAATTTGGGATATAAAAATATAACAAATATCTCAGGGTCTTATGGAGAACTTATTCAATATGAGTACTTTAAGGACATGACAACTAAACGTCAATCTATCGTGACAAATTATTAGTAATTTGATTTTTAAGATGAAAATAACTTCACTTTTTATATAAAATAATCGCGGTATAATAACGATTCAACCCGTGCGATAATGTCAATCGAGGAGAATTGCGATGAAAAAAATACTCATGATTATTTTGAGCTTATCAGTATTTGGACTAGTACTGTCTGTGTACAGCGTCAATACCTTAAAATCATCAATGACGCAGCATCAGAAAGAAACTAGAACGTTACGCAATACTAATAGAATGATTAATAGCAATAGGAAACAATGGGATAAGCAAATCGCAAACGCTGACGTAATTGAAAGTAACGAGTTAAAAAATGATGGCGAACCGATTGCTTCATCTTTAGAACAGTTGCAGAATCATAGCAAATTAGTAATTGAAGGAACCGTTTATAATCTTCAAAAAATGAATAGTCCGAAGAATATGGCGTATACCAAAGTGGAACTTCATATTGATAAAGTTATTAGTGGCGATAAAGATATCCAAGGCAAAAGGATCTATTTGGCAATGGCTGGAGGCTTGGTTTCCTTTGATCACTGGTATGCTAATATGAGTAAACCTAAGGATTTTAACCATGAAATATTAGTTAATATTGAAGAAGCACCGTTACCTAAAATTGGTTCCAAAATTATTACTGGGGTAATACCCAATGTAATTGATGAATCATCTGAGTATAACGATGCTTTGAAGCAGAGTGGCTTTACCATAAACAATTCCTATGCAATTAGTAATCAGCAATATAACGTTTGGATTAAAAATCCTGGTAAGAAAAAATATGTACTTAACAATACTAAAGTTAATAAAAGAGCAGCTAAAAATAATGATTTAACTAAAGCTTTACAAAAATTAACGGATCAAATTAATAAGAAATATAACGAAAAAGGCCGATAACGTGGCGACAAAGTTGATTTTGCCATGTTATCAGCCTTTTTTAATTATTCATTAGTTCACTTAATAGTTCTTTAGCAGATTCTTGTAAACTGTCTTTAGATTTGTCATAGCCCAAGTGAGTGTATATTTCTCCCACGTAGATGTTATCTTGATAGAGTTTGTTGAAAATTTTATCAATAATAGGACGAGTTTTAGCTTCTTCTTGAACAGGTCCAAAGGGATTAGCAAAGAAAGTAGTACTCATGCCAATTTCGTCAGTTGTTCCCAAAGCCTTACGCTTACCAGCAATAAAAGTTTCTTTAGCCTGTTTTTCATCAGGAAATTGATGCAAACCAATTTTTGAATCGTAGTTATTAGCGTAGACCCACATGTCAATTTGGTGGCGTTCAACGACATGTTTATAAGTATTAGCTGGCAAAATAACTCGTGCATTTTTCAGTTCGGGATTCAAGTAAATACCGCGATCCATATTGTTGAAAGCGACGGAACTGCTTAAATCATCTAAACGCACAAAAGCTCCGGTTTCAGTTCCTTGGGCATAGATATTGCCACTTTCATCAAAGGCGAAACTTCCCATATCATCAAAAATAGTTTCAATATTGATAATTTTATCATCAGCGATTTCTTGAAGAGCCTCAATTGATTCTGATTTACCAGCGCCTGAATCGCCGAAGAAAACAACTGATTTTGTTTTGCCATTTGAGAAGCTGATATTGACCATTGATCCGTGAATCGGCAATCTGTTTTCATAAATCATATGTAAGTTATGAACGGTTAAACACATTTTTTTCATGTAGCCAAAGTAAGTCGTTTTATCGTTATAAGGAACTTCACCGACCCAAATATCGTTTTCTTCATCATGATAGTAATGACTGACATCGCCCTCAGTTTTTTTAAGACCGAAGAGAATTATTTCGTCCGGTTTTTGTCCAGCAATACTTTTTTCATCAGCGACTTCAAATAAGTTAGCTAAAGCAATTCCACTAACAAAATAATCGCGGTGAAAGTAGATAAAGGCTAAACTCTCACCGATTTTAGCAGGGAAACAATACCAATCTTTTTGAGTACCATCGAATTTTTCAATTGGATTATTAGAAGTGGCACTGAATACACCTTCACGTTTGTTGCTTTTGGTGTGCATCATCATTGGCGGACGCAACATGATTGTATCGAGGAAGCGAATACTTTCTAGAGCCTGATATTTTTGTGGAGTATTCCATTTAATTGATTGGGTTAAGACACAGGCATTAGTTCCAGCATTGATTTGGCGATAAGTCTTATTGGTGAACCCTTGAAGCTTTTCTTCAATGGCTCGATAAAGATGAATAACGACTTCATTAAAACGATTGTCAATATTCATAAAGTTGCCCTTAACAATGGCACTACTGTGTTTATTGATTAGGGAAACTCTAAAATATGATCGATAGTATGAATAAAAATCTTCGATACTCTTGAGAATCTGTTCATTACCGTATTTTTCATAGCTAGGTTTATCATCGATCAAAATAGCCTTTAAAATATTAATATAAGTATCTGCCTTCAGACCTTCGACTTTATTAGTTACAGCACGTTGACTCTCAGCAAGGTAAAGCTCAACAAGATTATGGAATCCTTGACTATTGATTAGTTGAAAAATATCTTGGATATATTCCTCATTATAATTAATGACGGCAACTGAGCGATTAGGATTAAGATAAAAAGCTTTTGATTCGATAGCATGAATTGACTTTGACATACGATAAAATTCTCCTTCCAAATGTGAATTTAATAAATAGTCTATAGTATTTTTAGAAGAATCGGTAGACCAAATTAGAATTATTTTAATACTTAAAAAGTTTTAAATCTTGGTATTATTGTGATAGCAATCTTTAATAATGCTAATTTGAAATTTTTTAAATAAAAAAATTATTTAATTAAATTTATTGTAATAATAATTATTGCAGAAAATAAAAGACTTTTTTTCAAAAAGAATTTTAATTGAAATGTAGATTGATATTTCATGTAATATGATGATTATTTATTATTTTTATAATTAAAACGTTTACAAAATGAAAAATAGCAGTTATACTAACTTCGTAAGTTAAATAAAACGTNTAACTTCGTAAGTTAAATAAAACGTTGGATTGTTACTATTAAATTAGGCATGACCATGAACTTCGCTTTTTAGGGCGTAGTTTATGGTCATTTTTTTTCGAGAAAGGAGGGGGATGGCTTTGTTGGTAGTAAATCGGGTTTACAACAACAATACAGTTCTGGTAGACGTTGGTCAGAAAGATCAAGCAATTGTCCAAGGTAAGGGTGTTGGCTTTCAGAAGCGACATGGCGACAATATTCTACCGACGCAAGTGGAACGAATTTTTTACTTGAATACTAATGAAGCCAAGCAACGATTTGGTACCTTACTCAAAGATGTTCCCATTGATATTACTATGACTAGTTTTGCCATTATTGAAATGGCTAAACAAACTTTTCATTACCCCGTTCTTGATTATATTTATGTAACTTTGACGGATCATATTGCACAAACTTACAAACATATAATGGCAGGAAAATACCAAAGGAGTACAGTTCCTGATATTAGTGCTAAGTATCCAACAGAATACGCAATTGCAGATAAGGCAGTTGAAATGATCAATCATGATCTTAATGTTCATTTTCCAAGAGATGCTGCTCAGCCGATAGCGTTACATTTTATTAATGCTAATGGCACTGAGAATGCAGAAGAAACTAAAAAGATAGATCAAACCGATTTTGGCGATAATGTGAATAAAATTGTTAAAAATGTCTTTAGAGAATATGGCATTACAAGAAATATCACTAATCAGAATTATTTTGATCGACTGATGATACATTTGCAGTATCTGGTAGCCCGTTTACAGACTGATGAACAGGATAAACGGGTTTTGAATCAAGACATTGAATCTGATTTTCAAAAGCTTTATCCCAAGTCATATCGAATTGCTAGTGAAATTTGTGAAAAAATCCAAAAACGTTTGCAGATCAAGCTTAATGACAACGAATTAATTTATTTTGTAATTCATATTCAAAGGTTAATACAAGAAAAATAATTAATGATAAATATTTGGAGGAATTAATATGGCAACTAAAGAAGAAATTTCAATGACAGGTTTTTCAATTGTTGCATATGCAGGAGATGCTAAGACAAGTTTGATTGAGGCTTTGAAGAATGCTCAGGAAGGTAATTTTGATAAGGCAAATGCTTGTGTCGAAGAAGCTAATCAATCAATTGTCGATGCTCACAATGAGCAAACTAAATTATTGAGCAAAGAGGCTGGCGGGGAAGATATGGATGTTACTTTCATTATGGTTCACGGTCAGGATACTTTGATGACAACGATGATGTTGATGGATGAAGTTAAGTTCTTTATCGATGAATATAAAAGAATCGATAAAATTGAAAAACAATTAGGTATGAAATAAAGGAGGCAATGGTGTGAGTGTAGGGTTAAAGCGAGTTAAAAAATTACCTCAAAACTTTATTTGGGGTGGAGCTACTGCAGCTTATCAAGTTGAAGGTGCTACAAAAGTCGATGGCAAAGGTAAAACAATGTGGGATGATTATTTGAAAGCTCAAGGTCGTTTTGCACCAGATCCGGCCAGTGATTTTTATCGAGAGCGTAAAATATCTTGTGTAAATG
>NZ_AZDB01000033.1 GCF_001434585.1 Companilactobacillus crustorum JCM 15951 | reverse complement strand
GCGTTCGGATTAATTTTACAATCTACCATCTTTATAAATTTTTTTAAAAAGATTCCAACCTTGATTTAAAGAAAGATAAACTGACTTCATATCTTCACTAAATAAGTAAACAATATCAAATCCACTTTCTGCAGTAATAGATATTGCTTCACTAAATACGCCTATCCAAGGGATAGTTGCCCATCTTCCCTGTCCTGCCGATCCTTTAGAAATAAAAGTTTGGCCATTAAAAGAATAATTGTTAAAATCATTTAGCCCTATTCGAAGGCTAGACACCAATCTATTATTTTTAAAGTTTGTATTATTTTTACAATTCTTACTAACAGGATAATTATTTAAAATATCCATTATTTTTTCCCGTATATCCATATATAAAACCACCTATTTTTTATTTGAACATATTTACAAATTTAGAAATCAATTCAGATTTATCTTTATAGTTTCTCGTTAACAAATGTGCGTGAATATGATTAACAATATCCGTCTTAACTACTTTCAAAGTTCCTTCAGCAATTTCTTTTTCAACCATATTCTCGGGCAAATAACTAAAACCTAAACCATTGGCAACATTGGTTTTGATTGCCGCGATACTGGGTAAACTAGTCGTACGGAACTTTTTCTGATGTTGTTGCCAAACTGCTGTTTCAAATTGATTTCGATAACTACACTCTGGTTCGTTGATAATAAAATTACTCTTATCATCATTCAAAATTTTAACAAAGTTATTTTTATCTTCGGAAGTAACTAAGACCATCGTTTGCTCGCCTAAATCATGATCAATCAGCTTTTTATTAGGCCGACTGGGCCACATCATAAAAGCAACATCGACCTCACCTCGCAATAAAACTTCTTCATTATGTAAGCAAGTTGCATTTCGAAGCTCAATTTGAACATTGGGATACTGTTTTTTAAATACTTTCAACATTGGCGCTACCATAGTTATTGTTAAAGACTCTGGAGCCGCAATTTTTAAAATTCCCGTTTCTTCAGTTTGATTCCATTGTTTAATTTTCGAAAAATCATCTAAAGTTTTTTCAATCAACGGTAATAAATTTAATCCCGAATCAGTAATAGTTACTTGACGTTTTTTATATTCAAACAACTTTGTTCCCAGTTCGGTTTCTAAATTTTTAATTTGCATTGAGACAGTCGACTGCGTATATCCCAAAATTTCCGCAGCTTTGGAAAAGTTCCGTGTTTCTGAAATTGTCTTAAAGGTTCTTAATTCTCGAATATCCATTTTCATCCTTTGATATCAATTATTTTTATAGTTAGTATCTGTACTATCAATTATACATATGTATAGATTCAAGATACAATAAATTTAATCTTATTGAAATTGAGGTTCCTTTATGAAAATTATCCCTTATCAAAACAATCCTCACCATCTTGCTCAATTAGTAGATCTAATTAACTATTGCCAAAATATTGAAGCTAAATTAGCAATAAAAATGGCCGAACAAGATGATGTTTTTCAAATACCAACGTATTATCAACAAATCGGCGGCAATTTTTGGATTGCTTTGGATCAAAATCAAGTTGTCGGTTCAATCGCTTTATTACCAATAGACAATCAGACTGCCGTTTTAAAAAAATTCTTTACCTATCCAAAATTTCGAGGGAATCCAGTTCATCTAGGATCTCAGCTTTATCATGAACTCTCCGAATTTGCCCGAAAAAATAAATTTGAAAGAATCGTCTTAGATACACCTGAATTAGAAACTAGATCGCATTATTTTTATGAGAAACATGGTTTTAAGCAAGTAACCCCTGCTAATTTTAATGTTAGTTATGCTTATCCCGATCGTAATTCTCGTCTTTATGAACTTTATTTAAACTAATTCATAACCTCTTTCTTACATTAAAGGCAATTTAATAAATCACTTTTAAATTAATAAAAATCAAATTTAATTATTTACATTTCGAAAAAAGATGCTAATATAAGTGTCACAAGATAAAAACGACAAGAAAGAAGAGTAAGTTTTTCCACACTGACAGTGAGTTGGGAATGGTGAGAACCCAATTAGTAAATGGAATTTCTGAATAACACTTTCTTATGTTTCTGGCTAAAATGAGCAATCAGAGTAAGTTCAGACGTTAACCGGTACGTTACCAGCGGTGGAGCATGTTAGTGCTCTTTATGAGGTGGTCTATTTTTATATAGGCAACTTGGGTGGTACCGCGAAAAGTCTTTCGTCCCAATTATTAATTAACTTTAATAATTGGAATGAAAGACTTTTTTATTTTGCAATAATACAACACATTTGGAGGAATTTATTATGGACTTGATTATACCTAAGGACTACGATCCAAAACTATCTGTCAAAGAAACTCAAAAAGCAATTCAATACATTCGTGAAACTTTTCAAGATGAATTTGGTAAAGAATTGAATTTGTCACGTTTATCAGCACCAATGATGGTCGAAAAAGGCACCGGTCTTAACGATAACCTAAATGGTGTCGAATCTCCTGTTTCATTTACGATGAAGGGCATTCCTGGCGAAACTATTGAAATCGTCCACTCACTTGCTAAATGGAAACGCTTGGCCTTGAAACGTTATGGTTTTGGAATGCATGAAGGTATCTACACTAATATGAATGCCATCCGAAAAGATGAAGACCTTGATAATATTCATTCCATCTACGTTGACCAATGGGATTGGGAAAAAATTATTGCTAAAGATGAACGTACTACTGAAACTCTGAAGAGCACTGTTCGTCAAATCTTCAAAGTTATCAAACATATGGAACATGAAGTCTGGTACAAGTTCCCTAAAGCTGTCCATCATTTACCAGACGAAATTCACTTCGTAACAACTCAAGAACTAGAAGATCGTTGGCCTGACAAAACACCAAAAGAACGTGAAGATGCCATCTGTAAGGAACTCGGCTGTGTTTTCTTAATGCAAATTGGTGGACCTATGAAGAGTGGCAAACGTCATGACGGTCGTGCCCCTGATTACGATGACTGGAAACTAAACGGCGATATCTTATTTTGGTATGAACCATTACAACATGCCCTAGAAATTTCAAGTATGGGTATCCGTGTTTCCGAAGAATCAATGAGAGAACAATTAAAGATTGCTCACGCTGAAGACCGTGAATCACTACCATTCCATAAGATGTTGCTTGCTGGTGAACTACCATACACAATTGGTGGTGGTATTGGACAATCACGTCTCTGCATGTTGCTTCTTGGCAAAGCTCACGTTGGTGAAGTTCAAGCTGCTGTTTGGCCCGAAGACTTACGTAAGAAATGCGATGAGAACGGTATCCACTTGCTATAAAATGTAAATTCTCCCCTTATAAAAAAGAATCCAAGAGATAACTCCTGATTCTAAAAAAGCACGATAGAAATTTCCATGAAATATGGAATTCTCATCGTGTTTTTTTGATATTCGGCTGGTGATAGTAATAATCTTGCCAGCTTGAACTTTTGTTCCAATTTTTTTATTTTGCTTTTTTGCTATCTACAATAATCTGCTTATGATATCTTCTTTATAAGAGTTGCCTTCACTCCTTTACAAGAAGCATTTCCATAATTAAGAAGGCAGCTCTTTTTTCGTGCCTTTAAACATAACTAATTTTCAAGCCAGACAAAGAAACTAATCCTCGTACAGTAACATTAGGACTATCAGCAGTAACATCAGCGAACCCAACTTCTGTAACGCCTCCTAAATTACTATTCATTTCCTTTATAATATTCCAGTTTTTAGGAACATATAATTCCACGCCACTTAATGAAGCATTAACATTAATAACCGCTGAATCTAGAACATTAACATTGTCAAAATAAACTTTGGCATCCCCCATTGTCACATCAATATCAGCGCGTTTAAAATCATCCGATTTCACATAACGAATGCTGCTTCCCATTTTGACATAAACATTAATGTCAGATTCAGCAACGGTTTCCACATCAGGATCAACTTTTCTGTCAAAACTCACGCGTCCCCCACCATTCCATTGCTTCTTATAATAGCTACGTCGCATCCATGGACGATGTTTAACTAAAAGTGGGCGAAAAATCATCGATAATCCAATTGAAATTAGCAGTGCTGCTCCTAAAACAGTCCAAGGAACTAAAGCTGTGATTCCAAGTGGTTTAGCAAATAGAATTGCTAAAAATGCCAATGAAAAAACTGATCCAGCAATCGAGAAATAAACTAAGCTTTTAATCAAAACGGCTACTAAAAATATTGTCGCAATAATAGTCCAAAAGCTAAATGTATAGGTAATCAGGTGCATCTGACTAACTACCAATATTGCCGCACTTAGCAATAAAAATAATCCCCAAAATATTCCATTTCTATTTCGCATTTTCAAAACTTCCTTTGATTTAATTTATTCTTCAATTCTTTTAAAAAACGTCGTGATACATAAATCTGTTTGTAAGTATTTTTAAACTTAACTAAATTGCCTGTCACTGACCTCGTTAACGATAAAATTTCATTAACATTTAGAATTGATGATTTCGAAACCCGTAAAAAATCATCTGGCAAATTTTCTTCTAACTCATATAAACGGTAGTGAATCAAAAAGGCGTTATCGACAGTGTGAGCATAAACGTTGCGCTCATTCGTCTCAAAAAAAAGAATTTCTCTTAACTGCAAAGAATAAACCGTTTCATCAATATACCCATTTAAATGATTAAATTTACTTTCTACCGCTTGCAGATGCTTAATAATATCTTCCACTTCATCATCTTTTTTATTGGTTTTAATAATTATCTCTTTTTCTGAGTAATCTACCGAAATATCTAATTTTATCCTCACACTGTCACACCCCCTCTTGCTAAGAGTATTACACCACATTGCTCGTATGGTGTATAGGTTATTTGCCTAACCGGTCGTTATTAAAAACTAAGCGGTCATATAAAAAACAGCATGGTAACCATCTATGATGACTGCCATGCTGTTTTTTTACAATGAATAGTTATATCTCTGGCTTTATTTGAACGCATCTAACCAGCTATCGATTATTTTATTATTGTCATAAGAAATGTTATCCTATTATACAATAATCATAATTAATCACGGGAGGATATTTATGCAAACTATAGATAAAGTAAAATCTGCCGGTTTAGCCAAATTCACTTCTCTAGTCTATCTTTACACAGGCTTAGGAATTGCTTTTTGGATGATCTGTGCACAAGCTATTGCCAATAATCGTGCTCTTTCAATGGCACTATTCCAAGGAATGGCTCAACATCGTATTATCTCGATGATCCTAATGATCGGTATTCCAATCGGATTTATTAGTCTCTGCACTGCTTTTGCCAAACGATCATACCTTCTAACGTTTATTAGTTATTTAGGCTTCTTGTTCACATTATCGTTTATCGGAGTACCTATTTTCTACATCTACTCTGCTAAAAGTATTATTCAATCATTAACTGTTTCGTCAGCCGTTTTTGTCGTTTCAGCTATCTACGGTTTTGTTACTAAAAAGGATTTAACAAAATGGAATCGTACTTTAATGATTGGTCTTATTTCAATCATTGCTGTAGAAGCAATTAATCTTTTGATTTTCAAAAGCACTCCATTAATGATGTTAGTAAGTGCTGCTATTATCATCTTATTCCTCTTCTATATTGCTTTTGATTCACAAAATATCAAACGTATCTATGCTCAAAATTCTACATCTTCAAGTCTTGGTGCTTTGGCTTTATTAGCTTCTGTTAATTTAGTTATGGACTTCATCAACTTGTTCTTGAGCATCTTGCAATTGTTTGGTAACAATAACTAATAAAAAACGTTCAACTGAAATTCAGTTGAACGTTTTTTAATCTTTATACCAACTTTGATCATATTTAGATGAGTGTAATTCACCATCTGTATAATCATATGACTCAACAATAGAGCCCCCACCATCTTGATTAAATCTAATTTTAACGTGACCATCATTATTTTCAAGAATATCATAAGTTCCACTCTTATCACCCAAATCATAATTACCATCCGAGTATAAGGCTAAATCTGGATCACCTGTGTATTTACCTACCAATGAAGTATCTGAGGATGTTGAAGAATCATCTGAATCTTCCTCCTCATTCTTGTTACGACTATTATCTACATCAGACTTAGCAACTGTATCATTTTTAACAACCGTTGATTTTTTTGCTGGTTTTTTTACATTAATATTGGTGTTAATTACAGAATTATTAATCCCAACTTTTATTGTTTTAGTTTTAGTTTCACTTGTTTTTTTGGCATTAGTTATTTTTAATTTATAGATACCTGGTGTTAATTTATCAATATGATATTCGGAATTAACAGCTTTAGCTGCTACAGACTCTCCGTCAATATAAAATGTTGGATTACTTATATTGGTAGAAATATCCAAACTTTTACTCTTCATAGCAACACTATATTTAGGGTAAATCATGAAATATTTTCCCGTCTTCTTAAGACTAAAAGTATTATCCTTTTGACTATCATTTATTTGTACTTGAATTTCTTTCAAAACTTTTTTGTCATTCAAGTATAGTTGTTCTAATGAACTTATTTGATTAGAAGACAATCGCTTTCCATTTTCATCAACCAAAGCTGACTTCATTTGCGATGAAGATTTGCTTGTTACTTCACTTTGAAGTTTTTGTGCTTGACGATTTTCACTATAATACATGTTGCCAAGAAAATAAGCTGCCAACAGAATAATCACCAAAATAATACAACCAATAATTTTATTATTAGGTTTTTTATTTATCTTTTTTGGTGCGAATTTAGGTTCTTTATTTACTGTTTGATTATCTTTTGAAATATTATTGTTTTTCTTAACTGGTTCAGATTTTTTTTCATTTTTATCTGGTCTTTCTTCAGAATTTTCAGCCAGATATTTTTTTAAATCTAAACCACAATTCGAACAAAAATCAGACTCTTTATCTAGCTTAGCCCCACAATTTGGGCAATACTCTAATTCATCCATATTAATCCCCTATTTATTCTTAACTGTTTCATACAATAATTGTGCAATTTTATCATGTCCCAATTGATTAGGATGAAATGTATCCTTTTGACGATTGTAAACTTGGCTATATCCCAAATCATTCTTTGTAACTTGCGGATTATTCTGCCAAATTGTGGATAGATTCACCACAGGAACATTATATTTTTGTCCAATTTTTTTAATTACCTGATCATAAGTAGCATCATTAGCAATATATTTACCATCGCTTGGAGACCAAGTAGTCATCAATAAAATATGTGCTTTTGTTTCTGTTTTAACTCGACGAACTACTGTATCTAAATTAGTCGTAAAATCGCCAAGATGCTTAGCATCAACGCCATAAGCAGCATCATTAGTTCCAAACTCAATTGTCGTAATATCCGGCTGCTTATCAATCAAATCTTGAACATTGGGCAAGCCAAAATTAGTAACTGTTTTTCCCACTGACGATGTATTTATTTCAGTAACTTTTTTGCCTGTACCTTTTTGTAAATCATTTGAAAATAAGGTAGTAAAGCGACTATTCATTTCATTAGAAAATAATCCTACAGATAAAGAATCACCTAATGCGTAATAAGTTAATGTTTTCTTTTTTAAAGTCTTTAAATCATTTAAAGTCGTCATTTTTTTATTAGAAGTTTTAGATTTTGATTTAACAACTTTTCGTTCTACTTTTGTTTTATCAACTTTTGTCGTAGATTTTTTAGATGAACAAGCCGTCGCCAAAATAATCATTAGCAATAAAAAAAATGGAATAAGGAAATATTTTCTTCTCATTTTTACATAAGGTCCTTAAACAAAGTGTAATACTTGCTTATCATTGAATTGGCAATCATCTTGTATACCAGATACAAAACCAAATTATTTAGTAGCAAAGTAATTACTGCTACATAAATTTTATCCATATTGGCTTGAGCCTTTTCCAATACAATTGAACTTACATATGCGACAGTCCATATACTTGAAATAACTGCTAAAACTACCACTACGAATTTTATTGAACCTAATAAAGAAAACAATGCGGGCATTGATTGTAGTGATGTTAAATCTCCTGGTACGGACATCAATAAAAGAATTGCCATAATAATCTGTGCCACAATTAGCGAACTACTGTAACTTCCTAATTGATTAGCATAATCGAATAAACTAACTTTTTGGTCCACTAAGTATTTTTTGCAAACGAATCCCACTATCAAAAAGACAATATAATATAGAACTGCCAACATTAATATTTGAAAATATAATGAAAATCCTGTTGGAATGTTTAATTTCATCTCTTTAGCAATTGTTGAATAGTCACTAATGGCTGTATCCTCTAAAGCATCCTTGGCAGCTAAGAAAATCTTATCTAACACAATAAAAATTGCATATGCTGCTAATATAGCATTTAGCAATAATGTAGTTAGTCCAAAATATTTGTTATCATTTTTCACTATTGATGGTTTTAAAAGTGAATCTTTATACCAAGTAAAATAATTCAACGAATGCTTCTTTAAATTTGCAATGGTTTCATTATTCTTAATTTCAGATGTCGATTTACTTGTAGTTTCCCCGTTGCTTACATGTATTTCATCGACTGGCGTTCCACATTTTTTGCAGAATTTATCTCCTGGTTTAAGATCCGCCCCACAGTTTTTACATTTTTCCATAAAAATCCCCCTATGATTGATAAATAATTTTCACAATACATTTACAATTATAGCAAATGTTCTCTCAAGTTAAGGAAACAATTCATATATAAGTAATTTTAATATCTAGGCAAAATATTTGTACTTCTAAAAATATGGTAGTAGTATAAGTGACTCACGAAAAGACTCGAAACCGTTTAGCCCTCATAAGCTATGATTTCGAGTCTTTTTTTGTTTTTTTAACTATTTTAAACCATCATATATATGATCAATGTTCCACTTCATCATTGAATAATACGTATCTCCAGTAGTTCCCTTTTTAGCTAACGAATCGGTAAATATTTTTGAATAAATCGTTAAGCCGGATTCTTTAGCCACTTTATCCATTGATTTAGGCGAAACTGAAGATTCGACGAAAAGATGTTTTACCTCGGATTTTTTGATTTTTGCCAAAACAGCCTGCATTTGTTCTGGCGTCCCTTGAGCTTCAGTATTAATTTCCCAAATATAAGCTGGTCTTACATGATAAGCAGCTGAAAAATATTTGAAAGCTCCTTCAGAAGTTACTAATAAACGTTGTTTTTCTGGAATATTCAAATACTTGGATTGAGCTTGATGATGTAGCTTTTCCAATTTAGCTATATATTCATCGGCATTATCTTCATAGAAGTCAGCATTCTTAGGATCTTTTTGTTTCAATACATTAGCAATCGTTCTGACATATTTAACTCCATTGGCTAAATCTAGCCACGCATGAGGATCTTCTTCCTTAGTGTTAGTAGTTAAATGCTTAGCTTTAACCTCTTCACTGGCAGAAAAAACCTCTTGATTGAATTTTTTATGGGAAACTTTCATTAGTTTAGTAAACCAACCATTGCCACCAGTTTCTAAATTCAAACCATTATGAAAAACTACGTCTGCATCGCTGGCTTTGGAAACGTCAGTTGGTTGTGGTTCATATTCATGAGGATCCGTCCCGCGTTTTACAATACTGTATAATTCAATTCGATCTTTACCAACATTTTTTACCATATCTTCTAGAATTGAATTTGTTGTCACAACTTGAATCTTAGCATTATTATTTACCACTTGGTTATCACGTTGATGCAAGAACCAATACACACCGCTAATCATAGCGATAACGCCTATAAAAGTTATTATTATTCTTTTCATCGTGCCACGCTCCTTCTCAATTTGAAGAAGTTTTGTTTAGGTGAAAAAATAAATGATAGGGCAAATAAAAGTGCAGCTACAATTACAATTGCTGGTCCCGAAGCCCAATTAAAGGTGTAACTAAAATATAATCCTGCTATTGAAGCAATAACTCCTACAGTTGCCGACGAAATTAACATTGTTCCCAGTTTATCTGTCCATAAGAAGGCTGTAGCAGCCGGTGTAATCAACATGGCTACAACTAAGATAATTCCTACCGTCTGCAAAGCGGACACTGTGACTAACGTTAAAACTAGCATCAAGCCATAATGTATCAACTGTACATTCAGACCATAAGTTTTAGCATAAGTTTCATCAAAGGATGTCACTAACAATTCCTTGTAGAAAATCACTACGAATAAAATAACTATTCCTAAAACTACCGCTGTTGTCATAATATCTGTATCGCTAACAGCCAAGATATTTCCGAAAAGAATATGATGCAAATTCGTCGAACTTTCTGCCATTGAGATCAAAATGAATCCTAAAGCATAGAAGGCACTAAAAACTACTCCGATTGAGGTATCAGTTTTAATTTTACTACGGGCAGCCACGAAACCAATTAACAGTGCTGCTAAAACTCCAAAAATTGAAGCACCAATCAAAATATTAAAGCCAAAGATATAAGCTACAGCCACTCCAGGTAAAACGGCATGGGAGATGGCATCCCCCATTAGAGACATTCCCCTAAGAATAATAAAGCTTCCAATAATACCAGACATTATTCCTACCATGATGGCCGTAATCAAAGCACTCTGTAAAAAGTCATATTTTCCCAAAGCGTTAAAAAATTCAATTATTGATGTCATCACTGCACACCTTCCTTTGTCTGAAATAATACTGAAGAAAGATCTGCACTGAAGGCACTTCCAATATTAGTGGGATTATAGACCTCTTTAGCTGGTCCAAAATCAACAATCCCATGATTTAAAATTACTAAATCATCAAAATATTTTGTTACTTTATTTAAATCATGATGAATAACAATAATTGTTTTATTTTCGTCGCGCCACTGTTTGAGAATTGCCATAATAGCCGTCTCGCTTTGAAGATCAATTCCCACAAATGGTTCATCTAAAATAATTATTTCTGCTTGCTGCACAATAGCCCGAGCCACAAAAACTCGTTGCAGCTGCCCACCTGATAAATTACCAATTTGACGTTTGGCAAATTTAGTCAAAGAAACTTGTTCTAAAGCCTTTTGACTAGCCTGTTTTTCCCTTTGACCAGGATTTTTAAACAGTCCCAATTTTCCATATGTTCCTGTCAGCACTAAATCAAAAACATTAATCGGAAAAGTTAAATCTAGGTCCTTTCTTTGCTCAACATAAGCAATTTGTTTCTGAACTGATTTCATTGGTTGACCATTATAGTCGATTTTTCCTTGCCTAACTTTGATCAAATTCAAAATAGCTTTGATCAAAGTCGACTTGCCTGCACCATTGGGTCCAATGATTCCAGTTATTTTTCCAGCGTTGAATTGAACGGCAACATCAGAAAATACTGGTGTGTCATCATAAGCGACAGTGAGGTTCTTAACATTAAGCATACAAGAGCCTCCATTCTTTAAGTGGTTTTACCACCCTGATGTCAGGTTATCATATACTTCATGACGTTTCAATAAATTTGTTAGGCGGGCTTAATTCTGACATAAGGTTAAATTAAAAAAATCTTACTGTTTTATATCAGTAAGATTTCCCTAATTATCATTTGATCGTTTCTTACGACCATTTTTCTTAATATCTTCTAATGCTAAACTACGTAATTCATTCATATCAAAACCATACATATCTGAAAGAACTAATAATAGTTCTCCATCGACAACGCGATTTTTATCAGTTTCGATTGCACTTAAAACTGAAGTAGAAGTTGAAAAATTATATTTATCTTTAGCAATTTCAACAACCTGTCTCATAGTCAATTCTTTGAAAAATCTTTTTGTTTTTAAATACTTTCCTATCGTTACCATCAGCTAAGTTAAACCCTTACCTTTCATATATGATATTTTAACCCAAAATATGAATATATCAAAAAATCTCATTGAAAAAAAATCAAACTTAGTCTAAGATATGTTTGTCTCTTATAAAGGACAAAATATTTAATTGCAAACAGAAAGTACTATAAAAGACGTGGGGATATAAATTATGTATAGTAACAAATACTTAAAAGCCTATTTAATATTAAAAGATGTCCGACAGACCGATGTCACGTTATTGCTTAACAAATCCATTTCTACAGTACGCAGAAAATTTGAGAATTTAGGGTTTACCCAAAGTGATATTGTTCTACTACATGATAAATATGATATTCCTTTGGAAGCCTTCTTTTACGATGAAACAAAAGATAAAAATGGCTTCTTATTTAATAATAATAAATAAAAATAACAACCGACAATCTTTTTGATTATCGCTTGTTATTTTTTTTATTAATTGCTTGTACTATCAATAACTGTCCATGACATAGTTGAATTATAAGTCCCGGCCTTAGCCAAACCAGTCTCATCCATAAGAATTCCATCGTCATCTGTCCAATCAGATGTAACATCAGTCGTCTCACTATCAGCTTTAGTTCCTGAAGCAATTGTTACTGGTGTATCAGTCAATGATTGAGTAGTAGATTTAGGAGTATTTAAATAAACAATTCCTCCCTGCCACTTATTATTAACTGGCGTGGATTCTGCTGAAAGCTGCCATTTAGAACCCTTTGCTCTCGTATCAATAACTTTAATCGTCCAATCGTTAGCCCGTTTGATCAATCGCTTGACTGGATAAGCCTGTACAGTTCTAAAGTGACTATTTTTAGCAACCGTTAGTTGCAAACTTGTGGCCACATTAATTGTATAAGTAATCTCATTAGAAGTTTTATGAGTTTTTTTATTTTCTACATATAAAACAACCGTATTCTTGCCTATTTTTAACTGATCTGCTGGAACAGTGAAAGTAAATGGATTGCTAGTCATACTATCAATCGACATTTCATCAGCATTATTTACCCTTGAATGAACCTCAAAATCAGACGATGAAACAGTTGAACTATCGCTGTAGGAGACCGTTCCCTGAAGATCGACATTTTGATTCAAAACAGCATCAAGGCTTGTCTTGTCCGCAGATAATTTTATATTTGGAATATGTTTAATAACAAATGGCTTTGTCATAACATCTTTTTGCAAATCGTCACCGTCAAAACTAGCATGCTCTGTGGCAACACTTGTATCTGACACATCAGAGCCATTGTTGATTGTACCTGAAAAAGTTATTTTAGCTGAAACAATATTATCTTTCCAAAGTTGTTGTGCCAGCTTATGCTTAACTTCATTATCAGTCATGCCACTTAATTCAGAAATATCCTCGGTTGACGTCTTATTGTTCTTATCAGTATAAGTAATCAAAGCATTATCATAATCAATATGACTTGGCAATTTGATATCTGCCTCAATATTATTCCAAGGTTGAGAACCCGTCTTATATGTCAAATTATAATTAATATCAACTTTATCGCCATCATAAACCGTATTGCGATAAGGATCATCGGTCGTAGCACTGTCAATATAACGATTGGAAGTTTCATCAAACATCGTCGAATCAGCATCTGCTTCAACAATAGCAGGAATCGATTCAAAAATAACCAAATTATTTTCGGTACTATTACCCGTAGATCCCGTAAAGCCCCAATATAATTTATCATTAGTACCTAAATTAAATTTACTTAAATCAATTGGATAATTTTGATTAATTGTTGGCGTAGTTAAAGTTCCATCCAGAGCCTTATCATTGTACTTCATATTAATTTCAGGAGATCCAGTACCCGTATCTGCTGCTGGTATCCAAGTCATTGTTATATGGTGCCACCTGTCATTAGTTAAAAAGTTATCAGGATGCGTGGCGTTAGCAACCTTAAAGATGGCGTGATTATGAATTAATTTAATCGGTGTATTAAGTTTGCATTTAACATAGCTGGCTGAATCGCCCGGATAGTTATCAGCAATATGATTAGTAACATAACCAACATTATCTACAGAATCAAAGTTATTACCTATATCCCCACTTGTATTGGGATACGTATCAAATTCTAGTGCCCAACTATTTTGAATAGCCCGACTGGCAAGTGTTGATGAAGCGTCAGTCACTTTAGTTTCTGTTCCCCAGACACCTAAAGTCTCTCCCCAAAAAGTTTTATTGGGTAACGTTGTAAATGCTGTATCACTAGAGTTCTGTAAAACAAAAGCCATTCCATCACCAGTATCTGTACCTGAATCATTATCGTAGCCACCAAAAAACATCCACATAGACATTGTTTGACGCTTATTTATATCCACATAATTTTTTTCATCTTGGTTTGTTTGATCACGTTTAGACCAAATGACACCTAACTTAACATTGTTAGAAAACGCATCATATTGCGTTAATCTGATAATATCAGCCTTACTATTATTGTCGCCAGTACCTGGCGTTAAAATAGTTGTATTGTTATTAGTTATCGTTGGCACATTGAACCACTTTGTAATGTCAGTTAATCCATCCGGAACTGTTCGATCAACTCCATTTAGACTGGGATTATTCGACAAAACATTTTCTAAAGGTGTCTGTGGCAGATTAGCAGCCATTACTTTTTGACAATTAAAATTGACAAATATAACTGTACTTATTAGTAATACAAGAAATATTCCATATATTTTTTTAATGTAATCACCCTCAGTTATTACATAACCGTTTATCTAATTACTATTATAATCATAAAAAAAGTTTTATAAATTGATTAGTCTCTTATTATTTATTTTCTACACAAAAACACCTAATGACTAAAAATCATTAGGTGTTTTCGCTTTTTAATATTTATTTTTGGGGGAGACAAGATTATCTCTAATTATTAGCTGAAATAGCTTTATTCACAGCTTCCTTTTCATCCTCAATCAATTTAACTCTTGTTTCAACAAACTTAATATCCATTTGAATTTCACGAGTTAAACCTGGTGTATTAATTTTTGGTTCGAAAAAGGCTTTGAACTCAGCCAATCTTTCTGGTGTGTGGAAAATCATTGACGTAACAGTGATATACGTTGAAAATTCCATGTCTCCACCAACAGTCTTTTCTAGCCATGACCAGTCATTTCTGATCCAGTCCCAAGCGGCTTGTTGAGCATTATCATTAGCTAAAGTACCACGATACCATGAACGCAAATCTTGTGGCTTGATAACGTCGGCATTTTCAAATTGTCTAATAACTTTCTCAATCAATTCAGTCTTAGGAGTACTTGTAATTGCTACTGACAAGTCTGATTTATAACTAGGATCAGATGATTTAACATAATCATTCAGCAAATTATCAATCAATTCGGTACTGCTGTAATTTTTAACTTCGCTACGCAAAACCAAGACACGAATATCAGCTGGTAAAGCGGCTAACTTATCTTTATTAGCGGTAAATAGGTCATGAGCTGCAGCAATTGCTTTTTTATTATTAGCATATAAAGCGGCGTTCAAAACATATGGACGTGTCAATTGATCATCATTTGATTCGTTAGCCTTTGGTATCCAGCCTAAACGTTCAACTTGTTGGGCACTCAATTTATCAAAGAATTTTTGTAATGCTTCTTCTTCAGCAGAGCCAGCTGTAACAAACTTCTTCAAATTATTAGCTACTCGATATAATTCAGCGTTAACTACATTAGATTTACTATTAGCTACCTTAGTTAGCAAAGGAATGATGTCTGCATAAGAAACTTGATGAGCATCAGCCAAAAGACGAAGATTTTGAATAATTCCTAATTGAGAAATTGAATCGATCGAATCAATATTAGCAAGAATATCTTTCAAAAGTGTTTCGTCATATTTAACGATAAAGTGTGAATTATTTCCAACATTCAACAAGAATGGGGCTTTGGCATCATCATGCAATTCTTCATAATTTCCAACAGTAATAGTCTTTTCAGACATAATCTTAGGTGTAGCACCATAGTTACTGTTTAAAGGAATTTGCCAGAGACGTCCTTCGTCTTTACCAGCACCAATAAAGAATTGTTGTTGTGATAATTCGATTTTGCCATCAACTACGCTGGCAGTAACAACTGGATAACCTGGTTGTTCTAGCCATGAGTGCATAATCTTGCCAACATCAATACCCGAAGCATCGCCCAAAGCATTCCAAAGATCATCACCTTCGGCATTGCCATACTTATGAGCTTCAAAGTATTTCTTCAATCCTGCACGTAAGTTATCATCGCCAAGCAATGCGCGAACCATAACTAACATTCTGGCACCTTTTGCATAGACGATAGCACTGTCAAACAAGGCGTCGATTTCAGCTGGATTATTAACTTGAACGTGAACTGATTGAACACCGTCAGTTGCATCACGTTGAAGAGCTGCTGGAACATCGGATATTTGGAACATCTCCCAAATATTCCATTCAGGCTCAATAGCATCAACAGCAACGTATTCCATCATATTGGCAAAACTTTCGTTTAACCAAAGGTTGTCCCACCATTTCATAGTTACTAAATCGCCAAACCATTGGTGAGCCAATTCGTGAGTGATAACTGTGGCAACTAATTGTCTAGTATCAAGTGAAGTATTGTCAGGATCAACCATCAAATAGGCTTCACGGTAAGTAACAAGTCCCCAGTTTTCCATGGCACCAGCTGAAAAGTCAGGTAATGCTAACTGCCAAGAATGTGGAAGTGGATATGGTGTTTGATAGAAATCTTCATAAAACTCAATTGCACGCTTAGCAATATCCAAAGCAAAGTCTAATTCATTAGCTTTGTGAGCTTTTGTGGCAAAGACACCAACCTCAACGCCACTCTTTGTTTCAGTTGTTTTACTTTGTAGATCACCAAAGGCAAAGGCAATTAAATATGTAGACATACGAACAGTTGTATCGAAATAATGAATACCATTTTCGGTTCTGATTTCAGGCATATTGGCTAAAATAGTTTCGCCTGGTTGTTCATCGAACTTGATAGCCATATCAAATTTAGCTTTGGCTTCTGGTTCGTCAACACATGGAAATGCTTGACGAGCAAAAGTTGTTTCAAATTGTGTCCCAATAATTTGTTTCTTTTCACCATTAACTTCGTAATATGAAGGATAAATACCCATCATTGAGTCAGTTAATTTAGCATTATAAGTAATTGTTAGAGTTGTTTCTCCAGCTTGAGGCAAATCAATATTGATCGCATCATTAGCATTATCAACTGCGAATTGAACATCCTTACCATCAGCTTGAACAGATTTAATATTTAAATATTTTTGATGAATTGAGATTGATGGTACTTTAGCGTCACCATCAATGACTGTCTTACCAGAAAATTGTTTAGTTCCACGATTGATATCTAAGAATACATCGTAGCGACTAGGTTGAAATTTATCATAAAAACGTGTTATTTCAGTCATGAGTTCCCCTTTAATCATTTTTTAATATACTTCTAATTTATTATAATCTTTACAATATCTTACTTTCAATAGAAATGAAACCACTAACTCTCAAAATAAGTCTTCATTTCATCCTATTTAAGTTAGATAATACCAAAATATCCGACGATTGATGCCAATTAAGTGATCATAAATTATCACTTAAGGCTTAGATTGAGAACATTAAAAAAGACTACAACAATCTTGAATGATTATTGTAGTCTTTTTGAGGAACCAATAAAATTATAATTGCTCGCCATTAGAAGCAATTACTTCTTTGTACCAATCAAATGAAGCTTTTTTGTAACGGTTTAAGGTTCCATTACCTTCATCATCTAAATCAACGTAAATAAAGCCATAACGTTTACTCATTTGACCAGTTGAGGCACTGACCAAATCAATACAGCCCCAAGGAGTATATCCCATCACTTGTACGCCATCATCAATTGCTCCAGAAATTGCGTCGATGTGTTTTCTTAAATAATCGATTCGATAATCATCTTGGACAAAATTATTCTCATCAGGCTTATCAACTGCACCTAAACCATTTTCTACTACAAAGACTGGCTTTTGATAACGGTTATATAATTCGTTCAGAGCAATTCTAAGTCCAGTTGGATCAATTTGCCAACCCCAATCTGAGGCTTTCAAAAATGGATTCTTAACTCCGCCAACTAGGTTACCGTTAGCTGTCTCCAATTTTTTATCAGTAATGTTAATTGCTGTCGACATATAGTATGAAAAACCAATATAGTCGACTGGATTCTCTTTAAGAACTTGTAAATCAGCATCTGTAACATCCAGATCTTTAAAACTAAAGCCATAACGATTCATAACTGATTCTGTGTATGCTGGATAAGTTCCACGAACTTGAACATCGCCACAAAATTGATTAAAGGCTTGATTCTCTTTTAAAGCTGCCAATTGATTTACTGGATTAGAGTCATAAGCATATGTTGTTGCATAAAGTAACATGCAGCCAATCATAATGTCTGGTCTAACTTGATGAGCAATTTTAACCGCCTTAGCACCAGCTACGAATTGATTGTGCCAGGCCTGATAGATATTTTGCATCTTATCAGCACCATTAGATTTAACTAGACCTTGACCCATAACTGGGAAATGTAAGGCTGAATTAATCTCATTGAATGTCATCCAGTACTTAACTTTTTTAGCATAACGATTCAAAACAACTGAAGCGTATTTTTCATAAAAAGCAATCAACTTGCGATTCTTCCAACCGCCGTACTCCTTAACCAAGTTAAGTGGCATTTCATAATGACTGATTGTTAAAACCGGTTGGATACCATACTTCAAACATTCATCAATTAAATGATCATAAAATACTAATCCTGCTTCGTTAGGCTGTTCCTCATCGCCATTAGGGAAAACTCGACTCCAAGCAATTGAGAAACGATAGCATTTGAAGCCCATTTCAGCAAATAACTTTATATCTTCCTTATAGCGATGATAATGATCTATTCCTTCGTGATTAGGATAACGATATTTTTGTTCATCAATTGTCCAATCAAAATCTGGTTGATTAACAATTTCAAAACGTTCAGGACCACCGGGTAAAGCATCAGCAATTGATAAGCCTTTGCCGTCTTCGGCATATCCACCTTCTAATTGATTAGCAGCTGTAGCTCCGCCCCATAAAAAGTTTTTTGGAAATTTTGTCATAACATCAACTCTCCTTATTTAAACAACATAAAATGAAACTGTATTATTATCAACTGTTGTCTTTTCATTTGGTACAATTTCAACAAATTCTTTGGTATTAGTAACAATTAAAGGCGTTACTGTTTCATAACCAGCTTTTTTAATAGCCTCTAAATCAGCTTCAACCAACAAATCGCCCTTTTTAACATGTTGGTGATCTTTAACTTTAACATCGTAAGGCTTTCCTTTTAACTCAACGGTATCAAGGCCAATATGAATCAGTAACTCAATTCCACTATCACTCTTCAAGCCAATTGCATGTTTAGTTGGGAAAACTGTCTCTATTTCTCCATCAAAAGGTGCATAAAATTTACCATCTTCAGGGATAACAGCTACACCATCACCCAACATCTTTTGAGCAAAAGTAGGATCGTCAACGCTGTCTAAAGTGATCATTTCACCTTTAACAGGACTGTAAACTTTCTTTGTTTCTTTATCGCCAGATTCAATAGCAGAATTGTCAGCTGTATTTTTACTATCATCAGCAGTAACAACTTGTGGTCCATCATCAAAGCCAAGAATCATAGTCAGAACAAATGTTAATACAAAGGAAATAGCTATTACGATCAAAGCATAGATAAAGTTGCTAGGCATAGCTTTATTTACAAATTGAGGTATAGACAAGATAGATGGAACGGCAAACGCAAAGGATTTCAAATTAACAATTCCAATGAACAAACCAGCAATCGCACCTGAAATCATAGATGCATATAATGGCTTCTTATATTTCAATGTAACACCATACAAAGCAGGTTCAGTAACACCAGCTACTAGAGCTGAAACAGCGGCAGCAGAAGCAATTTGACGCGTATTCTTATTTTTAGTTTTAAAAGCTACAGCTAAACTAGCAGCACCTTGAGCAATATTGGCAGCTAACATAGCTGGTAAAATCAAACTATCTGGAGTAGCAATTGAAGCGGCTAAGAAGATTGGTGAAAAGGCCCAATGCATACCAGTCATAACGATAAGTGGCATAAATGCAGCCATTAATGGCATTGCCAACCAAGCAGCGTGTTTTTGAATAAGTAAAACGATACTTGAAAGAATATCTCCGGCCCATGTTCCGATAGGTCCAATAATGACAAGTGATACTACACCAATAATAAATATTTCCAACAGTGGTTTTAAAATACTCTTGAAACTGGCTGGAACTACCTTTTCCAAAAAGGCTTCTAAATATTTCATTGCCCAAACAATCAATAAAATTGGAATAACAGAACTAGAGTAACTAGTAGCCGTTACAGGCAAACCCATTAAGTGAATGGCTTTTCCCGAATTTACTAATGAAATAAAATTAGGATGAATCAAAATAGCACCAGCAATAACGGCCATCATCTGATTAACCTTGTGATACTTAGATGCTGTGATAGCAAGTTCAATTGGCAAGAAGTAGAATGGTGCATCGCCAAAGACACTAATAATTGTATAGGTTTGACTCTTAGTACTCATCCACCCAACTGTTGTCAGCAAGATAACAATAACCTTGATCATCCCACCACCGATAAGGGCTGGAATTAAAGGCGACATACATGAAGAAATAAAACTGGTAAATTGATCAAACCAATTACCTTTTTCCTCTTTTGATTTTTCGGTAGCGTTTTCACTTTCATCAGTAGGAAAATTACCCATCTTGATAATTTTATCGTAATAATCAGATACAGCATTACCAATGATTACTTGATATTGTCCATTTTGATGATTAATTCCCATGACGCCAGGAATTTGTTTAACTTTTTCATCATCAACAATACTTTCATCCTTCAAACGAAATCTTAAACGTGTGACACAATGAGTTAAATAATTAATATTGGCTTCGTTGCCAACTGCATCATAGATCTGCTTTGCAGAATCCTTTATACCCATGATTACATCTCCTATTATTTTTAAACTTTTTTAAGAGTGGTTAGTGTATAAAAAAAGACCTAATCTATCTTCCCTTAAGGAAATAAATTAGGTCATGCTCGTATTTACGATAACACCCTTATTTTAAAGATTCTTTACCAATCGACTGATATGAACTGTTAAATATAACAATTCTGAACTAGTGATAGTAAAATCATAATTTTCTGAAATATATTGCTTGATCTGTTTAGAACAACTGTATGGTTTTGCATAACGATGTTCCAAAGTTTCTAGTAAATCTGTATCATCTTCATCATCATAATGCTTGCCCTGTAGAACTCTTTGTGCAAAAAACTTCAAGTGAGTTATGAATCGATAATAATTCAACGATTGTTCATCAAATTCTGTATGAAAATAATCCTTGACGATATTCTCACAAGCTTTAATTATCTTTGTAATCTCATAAGCTTGATTCTGTTCAGCACCATTTTCGCTTTCGGCATTAATAAAATGAATCGCAATAAAGGCAGCTTCATCATCAGACAGATTTACGCTTTGAGAATCATTGATAACTTCAACAGCCTTTTGTCCGACCGCAAACTCATCAGCATAGAAACGGGCTACATCCCATTTCAAAGGATTGCTTAAAAGAATACCATCTTTAGCTCGCTTCACTGCCATATGAATGTGATCAGTTAGATTCACATAAACAATCTCATTTAATTTTTTACCAAGTTTCATTTTAGCAAGATTGATAATTCGTTCCGAAATTTCAATTTGATCCATCGGTACATCAATTACTAAGTCAGTAAACTTATTCATTGCTTCTTTATTTTTTAAAAATAAAGTTTTTTCTACTTTGGCAATATCGATCAAGTCACCGGTCTTTTTTCCAAATGTTACTCCCGGACCCATTACAAGAACATCAACGCCATCATGATTTGTTGCAATCGCAGCATTATTATTGAGTGCGCGTTTGATTTTCATGTGGTCACCCCTATTCAAAATAACTTAACAATCTCAGATATTTTAGGAGTATAATTCATGCTCAATTATTTTAATCGATAACACCTTATTATTAATATCCTATTGTTCTAAAGCTTGCATATGTCGTTAATGCTTTTTATTGATAACACACAACATCAAAAGTTATTGTAGTTATTAATGTATGCGTTGTCAATAACAAAAATTATTAAATCTGCCTTTTGGCATGCTTTTAATACGTACTGGCTACTTGATCTGTAATTACCCATCCGTCAGTCTTTTTAGCAAAAAACACCTTCATTTGCAGACACCACGTGTTGGTTCCACCACCCCAAATTTTAGCCTGAACTTGATTTTGCCCAACTAAACTGGCCTTTTTACCATTAACTTGAATATCTTTAATGGCATCTTCCTTTGATGAAAGATACTGCATCTCTTCATTTTGAATTTGATCGATCCATTCTAGCTTTGGCTGAACGTAACCTGTCATATGAGTTAGTTTCATAGATGGTGCTAAAATTTGATTTAGTTTATTAATATTTTTTCGAACCATAGCTTCATTTTCATCACGATATAATTGAATAATTGCTTCTTCATCTGTCATTTTCTATCACGCTTTCTTCTCTTTACAAAGAGCATGATATCAGGATTTATCAGCATATCCTATTTTAAAATAACAATCTATTCATAAGTAAAAGTTATGCAAAATTTTGTTTCAATAAATCAGCAAAACTTTCGATATAATAACCGGAATTATTATCTTTCCAATATGCATAATAATTTTGAATCAATTTGTTATTTCCTTTAACCAAGGGAATCATTTTAACGACACTTTGATCCAATTGTTTTTCCATCCGTTGATTAATAATTAAATATCCTTGATTTGAAGCAATCAGCATTTGTGCCTCGTCATAATTTTTAGCAGTAATAAATTTACTTTTAACACCTAAAACATCCCGATAGTATTCCTCTTCAGAACTCTTCTGATTACTATCAATAATCAGAATACAAGGCAAATCAATTAAATTATTAATGTCAATCTGATCTTTTCCCACTGGCAAAGATTGACTGACAGCCACCATAAATTCGCTTGAAGTTAAAAATTCATTTTGATACTCATTAGATAACGCTCGTCTTTGATCGGAAAAGTTCAAATCAATCTGATCTGTTCTTAATAATTCATAAAGCTCTTCATGTGTACCACTCGTTATTTTTATTTTTACTTGGTAGATTGTAAAATTAATCCGAACGC
>NZ_AZDB01000032.1 GCF_001434585.1 Companilactobacillus crustorum JCM 15951 | reverse complement strand
CTGATGTGGTTGAAATATGCCATCGTCCGTAAAAAATCTGTAGGCCACTGGAACGTGGTGGACACGACTTAGAGCTTCATAATTCTCCACTTCGTGAACAATTATGGATCTCTAAGCTCGGTCTTCTACTAACCTTGCTTCGCAAGCTAAGTAGAATATCACCACTGAGGGCCCACAGATTTTTTACTACCGATTAAGTCCTCAGTTCTATTGAACAAATTTACAATATGTAAGAATTTTTGTCTCTGTATATTAAATAGAAATTTTAAATTAAAAAACTGCCACTATTAGGTATTCCAGACATACAATTATGTTTGGATTTCTTAACAGTGGCAGTTTTTATCTGCTATTTAGAATTAATGAACAAAGTAGGAGTCAGTCTGGAGCAAAAAATGGGAATGCGTTCAGCTATGAGATCATTGTTAGCGGCTTGGCCGGTTACAATGAGGCCGAGTTTGAAAATCCATTATTTTGCACGAAGTGTAAAATAATTAGTTCCGAACCGGACCATAGTTCCAACAGCATTCCCACTTTTTGTGGAGGACGGGAATTCAAATATACTCATACTATAACCAAACTTGAGAAAGAGCCGAAAAATGGTTGTTGGCTTTTATTTTTTTTGACATCCAATACCTCTTTATGCATAATACTATGTATAGAGAGGTATCAAAGATGAATCCACAATTGAAGAAAGGCCTATTGGATATTTGTGTCTTAGCTGAGTTGAAGCGAAAAGAATCTTATGGTTATGCAATTATTCAAGATTTGGAACCATTGATTGAAATATCCGAATCAACGTTATATCCAATTTTAAAAAGGTTACTCAAAAAGCAGGCTATTGTTTCAAAAAGTCGAATACACAATAATCGAGTTCGAAAGTATTATCAAATTACCAAATTAGGGGAAAAAGAGATAGCTGATTTTATTGATGAATGGGGTCAGGTTGAAACAATTTTTCGATTTATTAAAGGGGAGAATGAAGATGAGTAAAACGGATTTTTTATTAAGATTGGAACGAAAGTTAAAAAAATATGGCGTTAAGAATGCCAATGATTACATAGACTATTATTCAGAATACTTAGATGATCTTGTTGAAAACGGTATGAGTGAAACTGCAGCGGTTGCTGAAATTGGAGGTGTGAAAAAGGTCTTATTAGAGATTTTATCAGATGAAAACGTTGTGATTCCCCAAGCAGGTAAAAGAACTATGGGAATTTTCTTTTTAATGTTGGGATTACCATTGTGGGGACCAATTGCAGCAGCAATTTATATTATTTTTTTGGCAATTATCTTTGCACTTTTGGTTTCAGCATTGGCATTCATCGTTGCAGGATTATGGACCTTTATTGGCAGTTTCATCGTTGTTTTTAAATCTGGCATCTGGTATGCAGGTGTTCAATTAGGTATTTCAATGATGCTGTTAGGATTAGGAATTACTTTTGAACAACTGTTTGTCGCTACTAGTAGTGGTTTGTATAAATCGAGTAAAAATATATTTCAAAAAATTCATACCGAGGTTGAATAATGGATATTTTCAAATTTAATAAGAGTATCTTAGTTGGAGCAATAGTAATTTTTATCTTAGGATTAATATTATTTTTCATTTCTTTTGGGATGTTAGACTTTAACCTAGATAAATTAATAAGTCATTTTGGAACATGGTATGCACCGATAAATTGGGCATAAAAAAAGCAAGTCCAATGGACTTGCTAGATGATTAGCTAAAACTAAAAACAGCAGTGATAAAGGTTGCTGCACCAAGAAAAATGCCAGGAATGTTAGCCCAAACGATAGGCCAATCCTTTTCTTTCTTTAATAAGCCATAGGCTGTCCAAATCGTGCAGTTGATAAAGGCGACGAGTGGTTGTATCGGATTACCCTTGCTTCCGGATAAATTTGAGATGATCTGAGGGATGTAGGAAACATACATCAAGACAGACATGATACTTGCTATCGTTCCAATTCTTTCTACTTTTTCTGAACTGATCCTCTGCAATTAAATTAACTTCCTTTCATCTTTCTCAGTTTTTATTGTCATAATATATTAGACAATAGTTGCTGTTAAAAATCATTAAGCATATTATTTATTTATAAAAAATGCTATAAACACACCTTAAAACAGACGTTTTGTCTTGTCAATTGATACGATGTTTCACAAAAATAGTATTTGACATAATTATTGATGGTAAATTTTAATGGTAGGTAATTAATTAATCTTTCGTAACATACTTTGAAGCGTTATCTAAAATTTCTCGTACTTCATCAGTTGTCTTAGCATCCATCATTTTATTTCTGAGTTCAGTGGCTCCTAATTCAGGACGGGCATAGATTTTGAAGAAACGTTTCAATGATGGAAAACGAGGCATATCATAATGTTTAGCAAAGTCGTCAAATAAATCTAATTGCAAATGAAGTAATTGTAATAATTCGTCCAAAGAGTGTTCTTGGGGGTTGGCTTCAAAAGCAAAGGGATTAGCAAAGACTCCACGACCGATCATAATGCCATCAAGACCGGGGTGAGCTTGAGCCAATTTTAAACCAGCTGTGTAATCGGGGATATCGCCATTTATTTGGAGTAAAGTTTCGGGAGCAATTTCGTCACGTAATTTGATCAAATTGTCGATTACTTCATAGTGTGCTGGAACTTTGCTCATTTCCATCTTTGTTCTTAGATGAACTGTTAAAACGGCCACATTTTGCTGAAGCAAGAAAGGTATCCAATCTTTATATTCTTCGACTTTACTATAGCCCAATCTAGTCTTAGCACTGACGGCCAGACCGGATGTCTTGGCCGCTGCAATGACTTCTTTAGCTGATTGATAATTTCGGATTAGGTCGCTGCCGCCATGGTTTTTAATGACGGTACTATCTGGGCAGCCCATATTTAGGTCAATTGCTTGAAAGCCCTTGTTTTTTAGGACAGGCCCAGCTTTTTCAAAATCTTCAGCAATATTGCCCCATAGTTGAACTACAGGGTATTTTTGTTCACGGGGATCCATGTATAGGCGTCCATGAACTGGAAACTTGGTATGGGGGTCGGTAATACCTTTAGCATAAACAAATTCGCTGAAAAAAGTGTCGGGTGCCGCAGCTTTAGTAATTACTTGTCGAAAAACTGTATTACTGACAGCTTCCATAGGTGCCATGGTGAAAAAAGGACGTTGTTCTTCTTTAGCTTTAGTAGCGATTTGTGACCAAAATGTTGATTCTGTCAAACTTGATTACTCCTTTTAATATAAGTTATTAAATCCATATCATTATATATTACTAGTTTCTAAGTCGATAATCTAACATTTGATAAGGGAAAATATAATAAGCTCTGATAACTGTCATATTTAGTTATCAGAGCTTACTTTATTTTTAAATGTTATCTAAGCGATTTAAATAGGCTAAGTATAAATGTCCACTGTCAGAAATTTTTATTTTAGTAACGCTGGCATTTTGAGGTTCCATAATATCAACGATATCAGGAACTTTAGTAACTACTTTAGCAAAGGAACGGGTAACAAAACCATGACATACTACCATAATTTTTTCATTGTCCTTTTTGGACATATCATTGATAAATGATTGGACGCGGTCGAAAACTGATTCATAAGGTTCGCCATCTTTAGCATATTGAGTGTAGTTTTCAGTAATATAACCATTTTCATCAAAGCCGTCGGGATGTTGAGCTTTCACTTCGGCGGCAGATAGTCCATCCCAAGATCCATAGTTTATTTCTCTTAAGCGCGAATCAGTTTTAACCGAATGAACACCTTGATTTAGTATTTCAGCAGTTTCTAAAGCTCTTTTAAGAGGACTGGCATAAATTTCATCAAAATCATTGATGTTAATGTGCTTTTTTAAATATTCAACTTGTTTTTTTCCAGTTTCATTTAAGGGTAGATCAGTGGCAGATCCGTTGATTTTACCTGTATAGTTAGTGTCAGTCTCTCCGTGTCTGACAATGTATAATTCAACCATCTCGTTACCTCCATAAATTAATAAGTTAAGTATTTCATGAATAAGTTTACATTTCAAATTAAAAACTACAAAAGAGAAGTATACGCAATAGATCGTTTTCTTTTGGCTATCTAATTTTTATTATTCTTTTTAAAAACAATCGGTAAGTAAACGAAGAACATTGCTAAACTAATTATCAAAATAAAAATTGGCAATGTCCAGATGGTCCCATTGTGAATTAGGCTGACTAAAAGAGTTAACAAGCTGACAATTAAATAGTAGCCAAAACTGAAGAGGCCGCTAGCAGTACCAATAACGTCTTCGTAACCCTTGAGAGCCAAGTTTAGTGCCACTGGCAAAGTAATATTTAAACCTAAAAAAATAAGAAAGAAGCCAAGAATCAATAAACTTGCTTGATCTAATTGCAAACTTATTAGTAATAATACTCCCGATATCGAGCTGAAAGTTAAACCAATGAGAGCAATGATTTCTGATTTAAGGTATTTAACTAAGAAGTTGACAATTAAAGCTCCTAAAAGTGAAGCAAGGGCCAAAGTCATTCCTAGACTGCCATATTGAACTGAAGTATATCCAAAATGTTTCATAAAAATAAAAGGCGCTTCAGAGTAATAGCTAAATAAAATACCATTAATTCCACCAATTAAAAGACCATAAGACCACACGATTGGATCGGTTAACAAGTTATAAGTGACTTGAAGCATTGAAACTTTTACAAGATTACTTTTATTACTCGTTTCTGGTAAACGATAGTAGCTGTAAAACAGAATTAAAGTTGCCATAATGATTAAGGCACTAAAAACATTGCGATAGCCCAAATAGCTTTGAATTAGACCACCAATTAAAGGACCAAAGGCGGGGGACAAAGCCATTGCCGCGCTTACCTTTGAGAATACTTTTGCACCTTTAAGACCACTAAAGCTTTCTCGCATAATAGTTTGGGTGACAACTGAGCCAACACTGGCGCCTAAGGCCTGAATAAAGCGAGCTGCTAATAAAAAGGTAAAATTGGGACTGATAAATAGACCTAAGTTTCCAATCAAATAGACGATGATTCCTAAATTCATAGCAATTCTTCTACCGACTTGATCAGATAATTTCCCCCAGAAAAGTACACCAATAGCAAAAGCTATAAAGTAAATGCTCATGGTTAACTGACTAGTTGCTGCCGAGATATGCATGCTGCTACTAATTGGGGGCAAAGCAGGGGTAAAGATTGATTCACTGATCTGTGGAAATCCTACTAGAACAATGATTAATAAAATTGATGGTACGGTGTTACGGACGTTTTTCATTTTTAACTCCTATAATTTATTTTGCTGAAAAACGTCCTGCATCATTTACGGGCGTACAAGCCATGATGTCAGATAATTCCATGGTTCTCACCTAATTTCTTTAAAGTCTGCTATCCATAATATAGGAACAAAATTAAGAATGCAATATTAATTTTCCAATACGTCTTAATGAGAACCTCTAAATTGAAAATTATTAACTGAAATTATATTGTTTGGTCATGTTAACCGATAACAAAGATTATAAAGGGATTTTTACTTAAGAAAGAGATGTTAATTATGGCAGAAACAAAAAAATCAAATTTAATATTGATTATGATAGCTATTTTTATTGCAACTTTTATGACATCAGTTGAAACAACCATTGTCACTACTGCTTTGCCAACTATTATTAGTAATCTAAATGGTCTATCTATGCAAAGCTGGGTCTTTGCTATGTACCTTTTGACAACTGCAGTCAGTACGCCTATTTATGGAAAAATGTCTGATCGAATTGGACGTAAGCCAATTTTTATTATTGGGCTGATTGTTTTTTGTACAGGTTCATTTCTCTGTGGTATTGCAGGTAATATTTATTTCTTGATTTTGTTTAGAGCTTTGCAAGGTATCGGTGCTGGAGCAATTATGCCTATAACTTATACTATTATCGCTGATTTATTTCCATACTCAAGACGTTCCAATATGTTAGCGATGAATAATACTGCTTGGGGTATCTCAGCTCTTTTAGGACCCTTGTTGGGTGGCTTTATTGTGGATCGATTGAATTGGCATTGGATCTTTTTTATTAATTTGCCCCTAGGCGCCATAATTTTGTTGCTGGTAATCTTTGGATTAAAAGAACAAAAGCGAGAACATCAAAAACAACCAATTGATTTTCGAGGCATTATTAGTTTGTCGATTACATTAATAGCTTTATTAATTTTTTTTCAATCTGTTGGAAGTCAGAATCTCTCGATTATATCAGTTTTAATTAGTGGAATTGTTTTTCTGATCTTTATAGTATTGTTCTATCAGTCAGAAAGAAAAGCAATCGATCCCATTATTCCTTTAAAGCTTTTTGAGCAAAGGTTATTTACGATTCAAATTTTAACGTTATCACTATTAAACGGAATTCAAATTGGTTTTCAAATTTATTTTCCGATTTGGTTACAATCAATATATAAGGTGCCAGCCTCGGTAGCCGGATTGGCAGTTACGCCTAGTCCAGTTATGTGGTTGATTAGTTCTATTTTTGTGGGTGCTTTGACAAAGAGATTTTCGCCACGAAGAATTACTTTGCCGATTGTATTAATACAAATTCTTTTCTATATTCCTTTATTATTTGCTCAAATTAGTTTTCCAATGTTTATTTTCTATATAATAGCCGGAATTACTGGGGCTGGTTTAGGAATTGTCGTAACCACTAATATCCTGGTATCGCAAGAAATTGTTGATAAATCTGAAGTTGGAACTGTTTCTTCAATGCAGACCCTAGGACGAACTTTAGGTCAAACTATTACGACAGGGGTCTTTGGTCTGATTTTTAATATTGCGGTTAATAGTTCTTTAGGAGGTCATAATACGGTCAGCTTTAATCAAGTCAATCAATTCATTAGTACTAATGAGGCTGTAAAGTTCAGTGGATCAATTGTTTATAGTATGGAAGAAATTATTTTAAACGGGATGCATGCGGTCTTTTTAGCAACAGTTGTAGTGTTTATAATTGCTTTTATTATTAATCTCCTGGATAAAAATCGGGATGTAATTAAATAGTAAAAATTAAATACTTGCGTTCCACCTCTAATAATCATTATAGTAAGTAGTGCTATGTAATTAATTTTCGATTGGAGATGAGAGTGTGACCCAGTCAACATACTGGAATCGTATTGCAGATAAAGCTAAAGCGGAGAAACGTCCTTTTTTTAGCTTGGCACCGATGGAAGCCGTGACCGGATCGGTTTTTCGTCGTGTAGTAATGCGTGCGGCCGCACCAGATAACTTTTATACAGAGTTTACGAATGCGTTAAGTATTACACACCCATTGGCTAAGGAAACAACTAAAGGAAGATTGTATATTGACCCTAATGAAAATCCTAAGCCAATTGTGCAATTATGGGGGAATTCAGAGATTGACTTTGCTAAAGCTGCTAAAGAAGTAGAAAAACAAGGTTATGAAGCAATTGATATCAATATGGGATGCCCTGATATTGCGGTAATTAAAAATCACAGCGGGAGTGATTTGATTCGCCATTTTGATACTGCCAAAGCAGTCATTGAGGGAGCTCGTCAAGCTGATTTGCTCGTGAGTGTAAAAACCCGTTTGGGTTATAGCGACGTTGAAGAATTTGAGACGTGGATACCATTTTTATTGAAACAACAAGTCCCAGTTCTAACGGTTCATGTCAGAACTCGCGAAGAAATGAGTAAAGTACCAGCCCATTATGAATTGATTGATCAATTGGTCCAAATGCGTGATGCTTATGCTCCAGATACTTTGCTTCAAATTAATGGAGATATAGCTGATTATCAAGCTGGAATTGAATTAGCTCAGGCTCACCCTGGCGTTGATGGTATTATGATCGGTCGAGGAATCTTTATGAATCCCTATGCTTTTGAAAAAGTTCCACAAGAACATTCGACACATGAATTGTTAAATCTTTTACGTTATCAATTGGATTTATATGATGAATTTGTTGCTAAGGGTATTCCAGGACATTTTGCTCCCTTGCAACGTTTCTTCAAGATTTATGTAAGAGGTATGAAGGGTGCTTCAGCGATTAGAAATGATTTGATGCAAACTAAAACAACCGATGATGCTCGAAGAGTGATTAATCAAATTGATCCAGGAGAATAGTTGTTATACTCAGTGATTTTAGTTTTTTATAATCAAAAATCACTGAGTATTTTTTTGCCGTAATATGTAGTTAAAAAAAACTTTTTAGATTAAGCTAGTCTGAAAATGGATAGTAGGGAGAACAATTCAATGAAACAAGCAATTTTTTTGATGTTAGATGATTATGCAGACTGGGAAGGGGCCTATTTATCTAGTCAATTGAATAAGAGTACAGAATGGACCGTTAAAACTGCTTCAATTACATCAAAAATCACATCGATAGGTGGAATGAAAACGATAGTTGATTATTCATTAGTTAATATTCCTGATGATATTAATCTATTAGTTTTGATTGGTGGCAATTCATGGACTGTGGAAAATGAAGATTTAAGACACATTATTAGAAGACAGATAATACGCCAAAAACCATTAGGGGCAATTTGTGGTGCGGTCGATTATTTGGCAGAAAATGGCTTTTTAGAAGGCTATAAGCATACTGGTAATGCCCAATATCTTTGGAAGAATTATACAAATTATAAAAATCAAGATGATTTTGTGTCACAACAAGTAGTACGAGATCAAAATTTAGTAACAGCTAATGGAACAGCAGCAGTAGATTTTACTAATGAGGTTTTAAAACTAATTTCATTCGACTCTGATTTATCAGTAGATAAGATAACTGATCTCTATAAATTAGGCTTTTATGAATACTGTAATAAGTATGGTAATCCCTTTGATTAAATAGTCACAGCATATTTAGTGCTAATTCTTCCGGAATTTATTAATATTAAAATATAGAAAAATAAAGGAGGAAATAAATATGCATTGGTTATGGGTTTTGATTGTTGGTGCAATCATCGGTGCGATTGCCGGAGCAATTACAAATAATGGGAAATCTATGGGGTGGATCAGTAATATCATCGCCGGTATCATAGGTTCAAGTATTGGTGAGGGAATACTTGGTTCCTGGGGTCCACAATTAGCGGGTATGGCAATATTTCCATCCCTTATTGGAGCCGTTATCCTAGTAGCGATAGTTTCATTCGTTGTTAGAAAAATGTCATAGGAGTTGATTATATGGATACAGTTAAATCAGTTTTTAAATTTATGGCAGTAAGTACTCTGATTGTCGGTGGAGTTTTAGTTGGAGGAACAATTTTAACAGCTAAAGGTATCGATAAAGCAGGAGATAAATTACAAGCAAAAATTCACTAAAGAGGACAGACCATCGTTCTATCTTTAAATAAAAATCCCCGTCTAGTAACCACTGAAATGGTTGCCAGACGGGGATTATTTATTGTTTTTTTGTTTCGTTGATCAGAGCAGTCAAGGTTGCTGTTTGAAAATCAGTTAATAAGGTATGAATATCATTTAAGGTTTCAGTTTGACCACTAGTTAGCCATTCTCTCCATATAGCGTAAACTCCGGCACTCATGAATTGAATCCAATATTTTTTTTGTATTTTCGAAAAATTCTGCCAATCTAAAACTTGTTCATAGAAACGGTTCATATTATCGTTGAAGATATTTTGAATAATGAATTCATAATTTCTTTGAGCAGCCAAGCGCATTTCTTCAGCCATTTCAGTGAAGAAATCTCCTAAAGTAGTTAACTTTTGTTTTTGTGGTACGTGATTAATAATTAGATTAAATTCGGCATCGATTTTCGGTTTAAAGTAAAAAATTAAAACATCGTCCAAGGTTTCAAAATTTCGATAAAAGGCCATACGACTAACACCAGCCTTTTTAACAACTTGAGTTATAGTGATTTCATTGAGATCTTTGGTTTTTAATATTTGCAGTAAAGCTGTAATGAGATAATCTTTGGAATCACGCTTTATTTGTTGTGAATGTTCAGTAGCTGCCATTACATTTTCTCCTTTTTGTCACAGATGCTCTTGATTTACTTGAGAATCAAGAGAATACCTTGTATGATACGCCTATTGACGTTACAAGTGAAACGTTAGCTTAAATATAAAATTTTGAGGAGATATTAAAATATGAAAAAAGAATTAGTAGTCGTAACAGGTGGCAGTGGCTTTATTGCAATTCACATTATTTTGCAACTTTTAAAACAAGGATATGCTGTTAGAACGACCATCAGATCAGAAGCCAAAAAAGCGATTGTTCAAGAAATGTTAACTAATGGCGGCATTACAGATTTTTCTGATTTGTCATTTTCATTAGCAGATTTGTCATCCGATGATAATTGGGAAGAAACAATGAGAGGAGTAACTTATGTAATTCATGTAGCTTCACCAACACCAAAACTTAATTTTAAAAATGAATCCGAAATGATTCGTCCTGCGATTAATGGTGTTATTCGTGTGTTAAAGGCAGCACGTGATAATCAAGTTAAAAGAGTAGTTATGACCTCAGCATATGGAGCAATCTTTGCAGGTCATAAAAATCGTAAAACTCCATATACTGAAAAAGATTGGTCTAATCTTTCTGAAAAGCATATTCATCCATACCAAAAGTCCAAAACAATGTCAGAAATAGCTGCTTGGGATTTTATAAAAAAAGAAGGCCAAGGCCTAGAATTTTCAACAGTAAATCCTGTAGGAGTCATGGGACCTGTTTTATCAGCCAAGTATTCACATTCGAATATTCAAATTCAAGAAATGCTGGAAGGAAAAGTTAAAATTTTGCCAAACGTTAACTCAGGGTATGTTGATGTTCGTGATGTTGCTAGCTTACATATTCTGGCTATGACCTTACCTCAGGCCAATGGAGAAAGATTTTTGGCTACGACAGGAGAAACCTTGTCGATGATGGATGTTGCAGATATTTTAAGAACAGCTTTTCCTGATTATGCCTCTACTTTGCCTACTAAAACAATTCCGAATGCAGTTGTTAAGATCGTAGCACTTACTAATCCTAAATTACGAATGGTAGCCTCAATAGTTGGTACTTATGCGGAAACTAGTAATGAAAAAGCTAAAACACTTTTAAATTGGCATCTTCGTTCTGCTAAAACAGCTATTATTGCTACGGCTCAGTCAATGATTGATTTAGGAATTGTAAAATAGAATATCGTTAAATTCCGAGATAAAAAAATTCAGTGTAGTAATCATCATGGATGGTTGTCACACTGAATTTTTTTATCTTCAACATTGGGTGTTACATCGTAAGAATTTGTAATTCTTTTTAAAATAACCATTGCACCTAAGAAAAAGGATGATGCAAAAATAGCTGTGATCGGTAACATATGGAACATACTTTTAGGCAAGACCAAGGCTAATAAAGGAAAGGCAAAAGCTGCTGGTAATTTTATTTTTAATAATTGTAATAAGATAAAGACTAATGGTAATGCGATAACGGTCGAAATTAACCATGAATTAAAGAGTAGGTGAACAGCCACACCAATACTGGCTGCACCAACTAGTGCAATAAAATGTTTGCTTGCTATGCGCCAGCTATATCTATCTTTTTGAAGTACTTCGAAAAAAACAACCATTACAGGTGGAATAGCTGCCATCTGCGAAAATCCCAAAAACCAAACTACACTGACCCAAACTAATGTCATAAGACTGAAAATGAGCATATGATTTTTTTGAATGGTCTTATTAGGAGCTGATTCTTTATAGGTTCCCTGTAGAAAAACACCGCACATTAAAGTAGCCGTAAATAAAATGATTGCTAGGATAAATGACCAATGAGTAGCATTGATTATGATAGGCAATAGCCCTGTAGCAAATGATGGGGCTAAGTTAGACTTCAAAACACGCAAAAAAAGGAGCATCAAAATAAGTCCTAGTAAAACTTTTTCGGCATAAACAATCGACAGTTTATTAATTAGGAAGCCAATAATAGCAGTCCCTGAAGGTGCTAAAAATATTTTTGCAGGTTGATTGATCCACGTTTTATTTTGATAGATCCAAGTTCCAGCAGTTAAGGCACCAATTTCTGGTAAGATAATTTCCATATCGTTGAGTAACGTAGCACAAGTAACCATAAAAAGGATAAACAAAAAGCCAATTAAGTAATTTTTCTTTTCTGTTGTGGATAAAAGCATGTGGTAATATATCTCCTCTAAATTACAAATTCTGTAGCAAAACTAAATAATTGTAACACACCGATATAATTTCTGAAAATATAATTAATATATTGAACTACTATCTAAATATATAAAAATGGAATTAATTAAAATTTTATTATCAAAATATACAATCTTACAATGTACGAAATGGATAATAGACTATCTTTCTGAAGGATAGTTATTAAAATATAGGTATAGACCAAAAATGAGGAAGTGAAAAATAATATTCTAGTATATGAATTTAAAAGGGGTATATTGTAATGGTAGAAAAAGTGAGCAGTCAATTAAAAGATTATGATGCCGATGATATAGATGACATTTTGTGTGAATTGGATAATTCCAAAATTCGTATTAACGCCTTAATGGATTATAATTTGAAACTAAGGAGGTTGGATGGGGAACAGCCTAATAAAGCATTATTATCGCATGAAATGAAACGCCTTAGTCCGATAATGGAATTGCTGAACACAGAGATATTTGAGTCAATAGAGAAGTCAATTGATATTTTGAACAACAAAGCTAATAGATCTAGAAAAATTTCTACTCTAAAAATAGAAGGTAAGTAATTTTTATGAAAAAAGAACGATTTTTAGCTAAATTTAACTAAAATCGTCCTTTTTTAGATAATTAATTAATTCAATTCGTTATTCCTATTGACATTGAGGCTCTTTTTTTATAACATTTTATTGTTAATGGGCATTCGCCAAATGGTAAGGCAGCGGACTCTGAATCCGCAATTTATTGGTTCGAACCCAATATGCCCAATAAATACATCAATAAATCCTTATTATATCAAGGGTTTCAACGCTTGAAACTGCTAAGTGTGTCACAAAATGTGTCACAACTAGAAATTTACGTAATTTGCGTATTTCTGAGCAGTTTCTTTTTTTTGCTTTGAAGTTACTTCGGTATAAATATCCATAGTTTTAGGGTCAAAGTCAACCGTTCTAATACTTGTAGGTGTTTTAGGAGTATTAACTAACAGATGTCCATGTTCGCCCTGTGACTGAGTTTTGTTGATACTAATCTGGTTAGTTTCAAAATTAATATCAGTCCATAAGAGGGCAAGCGATTCGCCTTTAAGCATACCAGTAAAAGCTAATACTCTAAAATAAATTTCAGCTGTATCATTATCCATATCGTGAAGACATTTGAAGAAATGTTTAAGTTCTGGTAAATCATAATAGTTTTCACTTATTGTTTTAATATGGGATGTATTGACCGGTAATATTATTCTGTCAGCAGGATTTTTCTCGATTATTTGCACCTTATAAGCCCATGTTAAAACCCCATGTTAAAACCCGATTAATATAATTATAAAATCTTTTGTATCTACTTAAATTTTGCTTAAACCATTTATTTACTGCTAATTGAATTTGAACTGTTGTTAATTTAGATATTTTAGTTTTACCAATTTCTGGTAGAATATGAAGCGCGAAGTGTTCGACAGTCTTGGTATACGTGGATTCCTTAACTGTCATTTTGTATTGATCAAACCATTTAAGATATATATCTTTAAATGTTAGATTTTTATATTCAGAGAAGCTACGATTGTCAAATTCTAATTGAAGTTTGGCTAATGATCGTTGGGCTTCTTTTTTTGTTTTAAATCCACTTTTCGATGGTTTAACTTGTTTTCCCGTAACCTCATCATATCCCAATAAGGTTCTAAACTTGTATGCTGTCTCGCCGTTCTTTTTAGTATATTTCTTTATTTCAGACATTTTTATTCTCCTAATCGTTTGCGTGGGAGCAAGTTTTAAGAGATTAAATCAGGTATCACCTCCTTAAAATTTGATATTGAATTTACACAGTTACTATGTTATACGTGATATAATATTATATAGAATACGTCGGGAGGGCTATATGAACTTAACGTCATTAGTATCATCACTTATAGTTTCTGGTAGTTTAGGATATTTAAATTACAATATATTAACAAAATTAGACATAGTAGACTTCTATAAAGATAACAAGGACGATAAAAGATACTTTGTTATTATGCTAGGTGGTATAAACTATCTTTTATATTTAGTGATAGCAAGTTTTATACCACATGCTCAGCAAGGCAGTTACTTAGCAATAGCTATTACCATGCTTTTAGTATTACTAATAAGCGTTGTTTTAGACTTTACTGTTTTCCATTGTTTAAAAAGTTTATTAATTGGTTAATTTTAAGAGCAAGAAATAGAAGTGGACTACCTGACTTCGATGTTAAATCTGCACAAGAATTCTTTTTCAATAGTAATGAACCACAGAGAGTTTACATCTATGACTTTGATAATAAATTAATTGATTGTGGATATTTTTACTATAGCGCTGGTTCGGATTTTGACGAATTAAGTCAGGTTTTAATTCCCTTTGAAAAATCAGAAGAGGAAAAGTCCTACTTAGAAGTTAAAAGGTTAGCTCGTAAACAGAGTTCTCAAATGCTAATAGATTCTGATAGACAAGTAAAAATTTTTAATCTTTCTTAGATTCTTCGTTGTTATTGGATTTTCTTTGATCTAACTTTTCTTGTATTCCTTTTGGAAGTTTTCCTTTAGCACCAAACATGGAACGTATCTCCACATCTTTTCTTAAATTATTATCATCGTTCATAATAGAATCCTTTCAGTCACGCTTAATTGTGTGGCTTTTTTTAATTAAGCTCTCAAATCAAGTTTGTATGTAACATGGTCCCAATTAAATAGATAATGTCCGACTTTGCTAAAGAAATTACTGGGAATTTCTTTATAAAAATTGGGAGTATACATAGCACCACCACTAAGCTCTATATGATTTCTTTTGGATTGTGAATTGTCTAAGAACGGCTTGTACTTATCTTGATAGAATTGAATTTTATTTGTTTCTGATCTAATAAAAGTAAATTCTTGATGAGCTCCAGAACCATTACCATACATTTGATATTTAGTCTTCTTATAGAATTTTTTGTTAAATTTATCTGGATTGAATCTTTCGTTCCTTAATTTCCCTAAATAATAATTAATAAGAGGCCTAATAAATGCAAGGATTAATAAAACTATAATTATTATAATTATTTTACCAATTATTTTTGATAATAATTGTTCTAAACTTGAAACACTTGTATATTCATTCAAAATGTATACCTCCTTATTTTTGTGTTATATGCCAGTGTTGTTAATAAATTCTCTTAATGAATGTCCTGAATCACTTTGCATTTCTTTATTTGTATTATGTTGTTCCAAAACCGTATATCCATAATTAATTGTAAGATTTCTCAAAGCATTGGAGTCAGATGTGTCGTCAGTAAAAGCATCAGAATTTCCTAAATCATGTTTTAAAACATGGTAGGAGTGGGTGGATAGACTTCTTAAGAAGTTGTCGTTACTATGTTTTGAAACATAATCATTTAAATACTTGACATTTGACTTGGCTTTTTCAGTTTCAGAATGATCATTACTACCAATCGCATGATTAATTTGTTTTACTCTCTTTACACCGGTATTCATTTTTTGACGTTGAAATCCATTAATTGTTATTCCGGTTTCACTGTTAGTATAATATCTTGGTCCAAGTACACGCATATATCCGTAGATAAGAACCACACTTAAAAGTGAGGTAAGAATTAAGGTGATCGGAACCTTAATTGATTTGCGAAACAATCCGACGATTAACCATATTGCAAATATCGGAATAGCAAAGACAAAGAATGTTAAAATATACACTACTAAGTTGCCTAAAGGCTTGTTATTCATAAAAAATGTTAAAACAGTAAGAATCAAAGGAAATAACAATGATATGCACAACCATCTCCAATAGTGTTTAAAATATTCTTTCATAATTTCCCCCATAAATATATATTTACTGATTTAAGTATATCAAAGAGATTTATTTTAGAATATTTTTGATTAAAAAATTTTGGAATACTAAGAGAAAAAATAATAATCAAATAAAAGAGAGGCGTTTTTAATGTTATAATGTAAGCGTTAACAAAATGGGGTGGAGGTAAACATTATGGAACATAAAGAGACGGAAACAGAAAATTTGATTGGTTTAGTATTTATTTATATATTTGCTTTTGTGGCGCTCTTCTTAGGATTGTTTGCCCTGTACTTTCACTTTACAACTACATTATCAGTAAATTGGATGATTAAGTTATTATTCGTGGATCTGGCTTTGATGATTATGGCAATTATGAAACCAATTTTTGATATTACTGTAGAATTTTTTAAGGATATGGTTAAGAGGGATTAGTTCAAATGGACTGATCCTTTTTTATTGTTTAAGTATTCTTTAGAAAGTGCTCATTTCTCAGAAATAATATAAAATAGAGGTATACATAATAATTAGGAAAGGCGGGTTTAACAAATGACGAGAATCGATAGATTACAGCAAAAAAAGAAAACTGAAAGAGTTGACCGTAATGTAGGTTTTATAAAAGTATTTATTGTTATCTCTGTAATTTATTTTATTTGCCAAATTGTTACGACAATTAATCTGTAGTTCTAAAATGTTGCCTGATCCACAAGCAACCTGCTAACATTTAGTTATAATCAAAAACTAGAGAGGAGTTTTATTATGAGTGTTGAAAGTAAAAAAGATATGGTCAAAGGTAAAACAAATCAAGCAGTTGGTAAGGCTTCAGGCGATGATAAACAAGAATTAAAAGGTAAAGCTCAAGAAGCTATGGGTAAAGTTAAAGATAAAGCTGATGAAGTTGTCGACAAGGTTGCCCACAAGATCAATAAAAAAGATGACAAATAATTTGTCACAATAGATACATTAAATTCTTGCTATCACAGTGATGTGGTAGCATTTTTATTTATATATTTATAATCATATTAAGCTGTGAATGTGTTACATTATTTAATGGAGTGAAATAATTATTTTTGTGAGGTGAATTAATGGAGAAGAGCGAGATATTAGTTACTACAACTGAACATATACCAGGTCGCGACTACGAAATTATTGGTGAAGTCTTTGGTTTAACGACGCAATCGAAAAATGTAGTCAGAAACATTGGTGCTGGTTTCAAAAATATTGTTGGTGGCGAGATCAAAGCATATACAGAATTATTAACAGAAGCTCGTGATATTGCGATTGACCGTTTGCGTCAAAATGCTTTGGATATGGGTGCAGATGCTGTTGTAATGATGCGCTTTGATTCAGATTCAATTAGTACTGACATGGAAACAGTTGCAGCATATGGTACCGCAGTAAAATTTAAGTAAGGTGATTAGATGGCATTAGAATATAACAAGAGTTCTTTATCAGCTTGTACCAGTATTTTAATTGGTAAAAAAGCAACCGTTGATGGTTCTACTATTATTGGAAGGAACGAAGATGCGAAGGCTTCATGGCCAAAGCACTTTGTAATCCATGGGCATAAAGAATTTTCAAATGAACAAAAATTTGTTTCTAAAGCCAATGATTTTCAAATGGACCTACCTAAAATTCGCAATAAATATTCTGCCACTCCTGAATGGACCTTCAAAGAAGGATTATTTGAAGAGGATGGTTTCAACGAATATGGCGTTGGCATGAGTGCTACTGAAAGTGCTTATTCAAATCAGCGTGTATTAGGCGTTGATCCTCTTGTTGAAAATGGTATTGGTGAAGAAGCCATGATCACAGTAGTTTTACCATACGTAAAAACCGCTCGGGACGGTGTGTTACGTTTAGGTAAGATTATTGAAGATTACGGAACTTGTGAAACTAACGGAGTTTTGTTCTCTGATAAAGATGAAGTTTGGTACTTCGAAAGTGGATCAGGTCACTATTGGGTTGCGCAACGAATCCCCGACGATAGTTACGCAGTTGTAGCCAATCAACTTGCTATCCAAGAGATTAACTTTAATGATTCAGATAATTTTTTGTATCATCAAGATATTGAACAATTTGTTAAAGAGAATCATTTGAATACAAGACCCAATGGATTTAATTTTAGAGAAATTTTTGGAACGCATGATTTATCCGATGAAATTTACAACACTCCCCGTGTTTGGTGGGGACAACAAACATTTTCTGGACCAACTGATGAGAGTCCAGAAAGTGAAGATTTAGTTTTTATTAAAAAGGCAAATCGTTTGTTAAGTGTTGATGATGCACAGGATTATTTAGCCTCTCATTATCAAAAGACAGAATTTGATCCTTTGAATGAGTCTGCTAATAATAAACGTTATCGTCCAATTAGTTTGGCCAAAACGCAGGAGTCACATGTCTTACAGATAAGACCTAATATGGCTCCTGAGATTGCTTGTGTACAATGGTTGGCCATGGGAGTAGCTTCACAAAGTATCTATGTACCATTTTATATGGGCATAACTGATACTCCAGAAGAATACAAACTTGGTGAATTGCCATACGACAGCAAGTCAGCTTATTGGACTTACAAGTTGGCCGGAGTTTTATTGGATGGTCACTATAAAGAACTTGGAAAAGATTTCCAAGCCAAGCAAAAGGATATCAATATCACTCTTCGTAAAATGTTAAGTGATTTTGACAAGCAAGCCTTGAGCAAAGATGATGATAAATTACCTAATTATTTGACGAAAGCCTCATTTGAAATGGCAAAAGTTTCACTTGATGGCTATAAAGAGCTAATAGCTCAGTTAATTACGGACTCGACTGATTTTTCACCTCTAAACTTCAAGACAGATATGAATTTATAAAAATTTGTACTTTGAAAATTAAATGAGGGGTTTTATAAAATGGATGATGGTAATTCGCCGACAAAAACAATCACATTATTTGGTTTAATAATGATGATTTTCACGGCGATCTTTGGATTCGCTAATACAACTGTTGCTTACGAGCAAATGGGATTAGCAAGTATTGTTTGGTATGTTTTCGCGGCTCTTTTCTTCTTTCTACCTGTAGGATTTATGGTAGCGGAATATGGTGCTGCTTTTAATGAAGCTAAGGGTGGAATTTACTCTTGGATTGAAGGGGCTGTTGGTGCTAAATGGGCTTTCATTGGTACTTTTATGTGGCTGGCTTCATGGGAAGTTTGGTTAGTTTCAACTTCCTCAAAGGTTTGGATTCCTTTATCTACAATGTTTGCTGGACATGATGCTACGCAAACATGGGGTTTCTTTGGACTTAGTGCTACACAAGTGATTGGGATTCTAGCTGTACTCTGGATTGCTTTTGTTACATATACAGCTTCACAAGGAATCGATAAGATTTCTAAAATTTCTAACTTTGGTGGAATTATGACCATTGCCTTGCAAGTTATCTTCTTTGTTTTGAGTTTGGCAGTGTTATTTATGTCAGGTTTCCATACAGCTGAACCAATTCATGGATTAGATACATTTATTCATTCTGCTAATCCAGCATTTGCTTCACCACTAGGAATGGTTTCCTTTATCGTTTATGCAATCTTTGCATATGGTGGTATGGAATCTGTTGGTGGTGTTACTGATAGTATGAAGAATCCTAAGAAAGATTTTCCACGTGGTGTATTGATTGCTGCTGTTATCATGGCTTTAGTTTACTCGTTGACAATTTTTTGTTGGGCAATGAGTACTAATTGGAACGCAGTTATTTCCAAGGGCAATGTTAATTTGGGTAATATTACTTACGTTATGATGAGCAACTTAGGTTATCAATTTGGTTCACATATTGGCTTAGGTAGTGCAGCTGCCATTGCTTTAGGTGAATGGTTAGCTCGTTTTACAGGCTTTGATATGTTCGTTCTTTATATGGGTGCTTTCTTTGTTTTGATTTATTCACCATTGAAATCATTCATCATGGGTACACCTAAAGATTTGTGGCCTGCAAAGGTTACTAAATTAAATAAACATGGTATGCCTGCATATGCTATGTGGATTCAAGCTATTGTTGTTATCGTTCTTATCTTAATTGTTGATATGGGTGGTAAAAATGCTAAAGCACTTTATAATATTTTGACATTAATGGCTAATGTTTCTACGACTGTTCCATATTTGTTCTTAGTTGGTGCATATCCATTCTTTAATATGAATAAGGATATTGAAAAACCATATTTATTCTATAAAAATAAGAAATTTATGTGGACAGTTACAGTAATTGTCTTTTTAGTTCTAGCTTTTGCTATTATCTTTACATTGCTTCAACCAATTATGGAAGGGGCCTATACAGACGCTCTTTGGACTATTTTAGGACCAGTTGTCTTTGGACTTGTTGGATTTACGCTTTATTACAGATATGAACATAAAGGACATAAGGCTAGCGTTGGTGCAGAGGCTACTAAATAATAATTATTAATAATAAATCTTATCAATTTAGATAAGGTTTATTTTTTTGCGCTAAAAAATGTTATTTGACATATTGTGACATGGGTAATTGGTAGGATTTAAGAGTAAACAAAATGAGCAACAAAGGGGGAAATAAGGATTGAACAAAGCAATTAAATATTTAGGGATTACTGCTGCAATGCTTTTAGCAACTGCACCTATAGCTACGCCAATTTTTGATACAGTGACCGGAGAAGTAACTGTTAAGGCTGAGGATAATCAAAATAATTATATTGATTATAACTGTCCCGATGGTGGATTGGTAAGTTTAAGTTTTTACGTTGATGCCGGTGGTCAAGAACAAAAAGTATCAACAAATGTAGTTGTCGCAAATAATGTTGGTGATATTGATACACAACCAGCACCAATTTTAGATGGGTATGTGGCTACGCAAAGTACTATTTCTATTGAGAGAACGGCTACTGGCTATAGAATCTTGCAAGTTCCTACATATGTAAAGAGTAATCCGAATGATGCGTCAAAGACCGCTACGCTGAAAACTTTTTATGAAGTATTGACTGTTGAAAATAATACAGGCAACTACTGTCCGTTAGTAGGTTTCTCAACTGATACAGGTAAGATATTTAATCTTAATAATCGTGCCTTAGCTAATGGTACAGAGTGGTATTCTGATCAGATCAAAACATATGATGGAGCCAGATATTTTAGAGTTGCTACGAACGAATGGGTTAAAGATACCTATTTTGCTGGGGGACACACTGGATATTAGAAGTTGAGTAATATTTTGAAAAAATATATTGCTTGGTGTCAAATGGACATATTGTGACATGGGTAATTGGTACGATTTAAGAGTAAACAAATTGAGTTATTGGAGGATAAGATTTTGAAAAAAATGATTAAGTATATGGGGATTACAACCGCTGCTTTGTTGGCGGTTTCACCAATTGCAATGCCAGTTATTAATGCTGGTACAGAAACTGTTGTTAAAGCAGCGAGTGAACCAGGATATGCTGTAAATGATTTTATTAAGAATGCTGATGGAACTTATACAGTTAGTGGTATGGTTCCAGCGACTAAAGATGGTAAACAAATTTCAGTTTCATTTGATGATGTCACAATGTCACCAGATAATTATTCAAATATGAGATATGTTTATGCAAAGTTGCAAACCTTTGATGGTTATACAATTAATCATCCAACTGAACTAATGGCCTTAAAAGTTACTCTAGATGGTGAAGTGTTAGGATTTACTACTCTAGATAGAGATATTATTTATACAAAGGATAATTCATCCAATAGTGAAGCTCCAAGTGATAATCAATCTACGACTATCCCTGGCACAAATTGGGTAACAGTGTTTTCTCCATCAGAAGATGCAACAACATACGATGATAATGGAAATGCCACATCTGCAGTATTGTCTAAAGCCACAGCTTGGAGTGTTGATAGACAAATGGATATCAATGGTTTGACATATTATCGTGTAGGAACTAACGAATGGGTTAAGAAATCAGATGGTATTGAAGTATTTTCAAATAAGACAGTTGTAGATACAAGTAGACAAGCTGGTCTTTATACTTCAACAGGTAAAGCAATAACAAATCGCGGTCTAGCTGCTAATACTCCATGGTACACTGATCAGTCAGCAACTATTAATGGACAAAAGATGTATCGTGTTGCAACAGATGAATGGGTCGCTTCAAGCGATATTCAATAGAATTAATAAAAAGTAAAGTATAGGGGAATTTTATATTATGCCAGAAGTTAGTCATAACGGCGAAAGAATTGCTGAAGTAAATAAAACACGTAATGGAGACTGGATTAACAAACAATTTTCAGCTAGTGCTTTGTTATTTTGGATTAAGGGTAGAATCTCCGTTGATTATCGTGGAATCCATATTGTTGAACCAAATACAATTTTAGGAGTTTTCCCAGCAGGTCAACAGAGAAAAAATATTCCATTAAAAAACGTGTCTGATACAGAAATATCAACATCTTATAAACTTTCAAGATTTTTAATGGGAATTATTTTAGTAATAATAGGTTTAGTAATGTTTAAGAGTCAATTTTTGGTAGGACTTATTCTTGTTGTCCTAGGAGCATTCGTTTTTATGAATGGAATCCTAACTTATTTAACAATTGAACACGGTGGAAATCCATATAATTTGTTTGTACCATTCTTCAATAAACAGGATATCTTGGATGTCAAACAAGCAATTGACGAAGCACTCAACACAGACACAGATAAAACTGATCAAAGTTTATACAATCATCGACTAAATTCGAATGATATGGATAATATTCGATAGTTCCAATTTGTATTTGACAAAATCTTGGGGGATTTAATCAATGAAAATAAAGAAAATGGCTGTACTGATAGCTTCATTAACAATGACAATTGTAGGAGCAATGTTCATTTCACAAAAGAATGTTGACGCTGCTAAAGTTACTAGTGTTAATGATAGTGTTGCTACATTATACAAACTAGATGGAAGCAAAATCACTAATCGTGCCTTAGGACCTAATAGTAATTGGTTAGTAGGTAGAATTTTCACGCATAATGGAGAAACATTTTACCAGGTTGCTACAAATGAATATTTAAAATCGAATGATACTACTAAATTATTCGATAATACTAATACATCATTAAATTACACTCCTAATATTCAAAAAATTAATGATTATTTCATTAAATATTTGAACGCTTTACATGTTGCTAATGGTACACCGACAGTTACTACGACAGCTGATATGTTTGAATATGCTAATCATCGTGCTTATCAACAAGTTGGCAATACAATGGATCATTCTACTCGACCAAGAGATACTGAAGAAAATCTTTATGGATTGGGTTATGATTATATTTTAAAATATGGTCAATATGAAAAAATGACTTCTGATAAAGAAGTTGCTTATTATCTTTTAAAGGGTTGGTATGATGATAACGGCAATGCTATGTATTCCGCAGGTCAGGTTGGTCATTTCGGCCACCGAGCAGCTTTAATTTATACTGGTTCGCCAGCTGCACTTGGAATGTCTGATAATTCAACTTCCTTAAGCGCTGAATGGACAACTGATTATGAAGGATTTGAAAGCATCTATCAATATACAGGTTCAAATCCTGATACTAAGTTTGTGTCAGAAGATGCTGTTCAATAAATATATCAAAAAAGGCAGATCTCTAATCATAGAGGTCTGCCTTTTTTAGGCTGTACGATAAATAGAGTTG
>NZ_AZDB01000031.1 GCF_001434585.1 Companilactobacillus crustorum JCM 15951 | reverse complement strand
CTATCCAACTGAGCCACTGTGACATCACTTGTATTATTATAGTTAAACTTATTAGTTTATGTCAATGTAAAAATTGATATAAATAAAAAAACTATTATTTTGGGGCAAAATAAAAGGTTCACTTATAAAAAGTGAACCACCTCTGATAATAATTTACTTTGTTGTGATTATTTGTTAAAGAGTAGGGCCTTATTTTCTCCTTCGAGTTCGGCCAAAATCTCTCGTTCATGTATGGAAGTTTCAGTTTTTCCGGTTTTTAACAATGATTTGATTAATTTAATCAATTTCATAAATGTCATCTCCGAAATAATCGCAGCTTTTTAGGTCGTCAGCATTTGGACTGAAGTATTGGTGGACAAGGACTTCCAACTCCTTATCTACGCTTGAATTATATCAGAAAAATTACATTTGTAATAAAGATATGTTTCTTTATAAAATTATTATTTCTAGATTTATTTAAAATGTAAAATCAACAGCAGTAAATTTAATTAATCAGGGTTCAACGAGTTCTTTACGACGATTTTCAATGATCTTTTGCAATTCTTCAAGATCATCTAAAGTCGATTTCTTTCTAATGAAGCTTCTTGCAGAAGAACGCATTGCTATGTAATTAGCGCGTTCTCGGTGATTCTTATGCCATTTTTCATTGGCACGTTTTTGTGCATCAGTTAATACCATATATTTCTCTCCCTTAAAAACATGTCTTTGAAATTATATACAAGGTTATTTAAGTAGACAAGGAAAACTATGAATAATTTTATATAAGTTTGTTGTAAAAATGGTTACATGAAATTCTTGTACATTAATATTATTAGTTTAGAATGTTAATTAAATTGATATTTTGTTCATTGGGGGTTTATTTTTAAATGAAGAAGATAATGAAAACGACTACGGGTACCTATCACGGTGTCATTGAACGGAAGCACATTGATTTTTTGGGCATACCATTTGGCTATGGTCGGAGATTTAAACGTGCAGAAGAATTTTCTATGGCAAAATTTGGACCAAATGAGGTCAACAAAGTGCATTATGCAGTTCATGAAGGTACACAACCAATTCAACAGCAGGCTTTGGACCAAAAAAATAAGCTTTCTTTTGGTGAAAACTGTTTGAATTTAGATATATGCACCCCCGATGTAGATGGAAAGTATCCCATTGTTATTGAGTTTTATGGTGGCGGTTTTTTACATGGTGGAAATCATGATAAACAAATGTCATGGCTGGATCATCAGTCAGTTGTTCATGTTGTACCTAATTATCGTCTCGGCTTATTTGGTTGGGGAGTAGTTGAAGGTGGAGACACCAATGTCGGTTTGTCAGATCAATTGATGGCTATTCAATGGGTCTTGGATAATGCTAGAAGTTTCGGTGGGGATGTCAAAAATATAACGTTGGCGGGTTTATCTGCTGGGGCTAAGTCGATTTCAGCTTTGATGGCTTCCAATTCTACTATTTTGGATCAAATTCAAAAAATTATTTTGTTTTCAGGCGGCGTACAAACAATAAGAGATTTAGAAACTGCTCAAAAAGTTGCTGAATTTATCTGTCAGGAAAATAATATTAAGTCAACTAAGGATTTATTTAATTTAACTGATGATGGTTTGCAGCTGGTTCAAGAGCAAGCTATAAAGGGTCATGTAGCTACTAATTGGTTTGGCCCTGTAATTGACGATGATTTAATTTCTAGTAATTGGCAAGATAAACTGCTTCAACGAGTACAGAGAACTCATTTTAAGACAATAATTTCCGCTGGCAGCAATGAGTTGGAAAATTATAAAAATATGAGTATGAATCGTTTAGAAACAGAAGTCTTTTCAGATTTATTTGGTAAAAACGCAGCAATTTTACAGAAAAAATTATTGAATACTAGTTATTCTAAGAATGATTTTGTGAAGATGCTTGGTACAGCTATGTATGAATTACCTGCTAGGAGATTAGCTGGTTTATTGACTGAAAATAGTGATGCAGAAGTGTACTGCAATTATTCTCAAGTCTTTAAGAGTCAACATGGAGGGATTATTCGTTATCTCAATATGCCGGTAGAACAGCTGAATATAGATTATCGTAAGAATCAACAATATGTTTTGAACTTACTATTAGACTTTATTGAAACCGGTAAGCCTTATGTCGAAAAAATTAAGTATGAGTGGCCTTTATTTGATAGTGATCGTTTGGTTATGGAATTAGATCCTGATGATTTAAAAAGTGTTTCAGTAATTAATCGTCGTTATCCTGAAAATTTACCTTGGCAATCGTATAAGCTATAAATAATTTTTTACTGATATATTAGTGTTTATAGGTAACAACTAAAAAATTATCTTGCAAACGATATAAATTAATTTTACAATAGCACCGTTATGCTTAAACTTTAGGCACTATTTGCGATGTCTGGAATTTTAGAGGTGGACGAATTTTGAAAAGAAAGTTTGCGTTTGTTATTACGATTGCCTTCATTTTGATAGATGTTTTGGCGGCATTTTTAACGCAACAAGCAATAATTAGCAATCTGATGGGGATATTAATTGGAGTTGGTCTAATCATTGCCTTAGCATTAATAACTAGAGTGTTGACAAAGTTGAACTTAAAACAAGGCAAGTTAGTTTTTGTGGCAGTCTTTTTCCTAGTAGTACTAGGTCGTTTAGTTATGACAACCTTAGCTTAATAAATTTGAATATTATTGTTGGATTGTGCTGAAACTGGTTGCGCAATCTTTTTTTTTAGTATAATTATGTAAAAAGTATTTGTGAGGAGTTACCGATGTCTAGTCGTTCGTGGAAAAAAGTTATTTTAGGAATTATCTTTTTAGCTTTAAGTCTTTTTTATACAATTTTATTTTTTCAACGAGTCAACTTCAATGACGTGACTATTTTCAACATCGTACATTTAAAAAGTCTTGCTAATATCTTTTCATCGCCGATAAATTTTGACTATTGGAGCCACACCGGGAGCTTGATTAATGTTTTCAGTCCGTGGTTAACGATTTTACCTGGGTGGATCTTCGTTAAAATTAATGTTTTGTATGGTTATGTTTTTTATCTTCTCTTAATTACTTTTTTAACTTTTGTCAGTTCATATTATTTTATGAATAAATTTTCTAAAGATACCTTGGAATCGATATTGTTTTCAGTTATTTACACATTTTCATTCAATCGTTTCATGCTAGTTTTTCAAAATCAACGTTTGGAGAATTACTTAGTATTGATGTTTCTACCTATGGTTTATTACGGTGCTTTTCAATTCTATCAGAATAAAGGTTGGCAAAATTTAACTTGGGGTTTGGTATTAATAGGTTGGACAGCGCCCTATATGGCCTTAGCAGTTGTCGCTACGCTAATACCCGTCTTTATAATGATGATTTTTTTGAGAAAATCACATCAGTGGAAATATTGGGGACAGTTATTATTAAATACTTTAAAAGTAGCTGCTTTTAGTTTGGCGGCAATGGCTGGTTTCATTGGTCCCTTATTATTTGAACAATTGCCAACTAAAATGCTTCAGAACCCAATTAGACATTTTAATTATGTTAATTGGTTTAATGGAATAGGTTTTACAATGATGCAAAAGTATTTGTTATTAGGAATTAGCGGTTTGGGTTTGTTATTGCTGGCCATGGTTTTTTTGAAAAGTTCCTTCAGTTATAAGGTAATAATGTTAGAAATTATTCCATTAGTTTGCCTTGTGATAGCACCATTGCAAATACAATACTTTGATATCAGTCGGGTTGTTCCTGCCTTCCAGAGCATTTTGGATTTATTTATTGCAATAATTTTAAGTCGAATCGTTATATTAGTTTTTCAGGAAGTACCAAGTATTTGGAAATTAGTAGTAATAATACTTTCAATTGTGGGTCTAAGCAGCGTTATTTATGTTAAAACAAATCAAATTCAGGCTACGCAAACGTTAGTGAATAGTTCTAATGTTGATTATTCTAAGTTTGTCTGGAACTATCATGATCAAGCAACCAAGGGTCAAAATAAATTTTTAGCTAATAATCGATCAGCACAAGTTTCCTTCTATACGCATGCTAATGATTATTGGATTCAATATTATAATCCACAATCAGTTGAGCTAGATTTGCCGGTACAATTGTATTCTGGAAATAAAGTTCAATTAAATAATGAACCGGTGAAAATTAAGGCTTCAAAGCGCAATACTATTCAGTTACATACTAATCCTGGTAAAAATATTATTGAAATTCACGTTCAGTATAATTGGATCGCTATAATTTCATTGCTGTTTAGTTTAGTCAGTTTAATTGCTTTAGGGTATTGCTCGCTTGATCGAAAGACTTTCAAATGGAAAAAACTTTCTGAGAATGGTTGAAAAATCAAGTGAAATTTGCTATATTTTATAAGTTGCAATCACTATTGCATCTACAACCGCTCAAAATCAGGTTTAAGCTTAGTGCACCTGATTGGCGAGTCTTAGAAGGGAGTGTACGCTTATGTACGCAATTATTAAAACTGGTGGTAAGCAATATAAAGTTGAAGAAAACACTTCAATTTATGTTGAAAAGCTTGATGTCAAAGAAGGGGACGCAGTTACATTTGATGATGTAATCCTAGTTTCTGACGGCAAGTCTGTTAAAGTTGGTAGCCCTGTAGTTGAAGGCGCTAGTGTTTCTGGTAAGGTTGAAAAACAAGGTAAGGAAAAGAAAGTTGTTACTTACAAGTACAAACCTAAGAAGCATTCACACAAGAAGACAGGTCACCGTCAACCATATACAAAGGTACTTATTGATAGTATCAAGGCTTAGTCATGATTAGAGCAAGTTTTCACCAAGATTCAGATAAAAAAATTGATGCCTTTTTAATTAAGGGACATGCTGATTCGGGACCTTACGGTCAAGATTTAGTTTGTGCTGCTGTTTCAGCAGTAACAATTGGAACCATCAACAATCTGGAAAAACTTACTGGGGCACATCCTCAGGTCGTCATGGATGAAGTAAATGGTGGTCATCTAGGCTGCCAATTTGACAAAGCGATATCACACGATACTGCCTTGTTATTGGATAATCTCTTTTGGATCTTAAAGGATATTGAAAGCAGTTATTCCAAAAACATTGAAGTTCAAGTACAAAAAAATAAGATAGATCTTGATTAGGAGGTAAACTTCATGCTTAAGATGAATTTACAATTTTTCTCTCACCATAAAGGTGGTGGATCAACAAGTAACGGCCGTAACTCTGCTGGTCGTAGACTAGGTGCAAAGCGTGCTGATGGCCAAGCTATCACTGCTGGTGCAATTATTTACAGACAACGTGGTACAAAGATTCATCCAGGTGCTAATGTTGGTCGCGGTGGCGATGATACATTGTTCGCACTTACAGATGGCGTTGTTAAGTTTGAAAGACTTGGCAAAGACAAAAGAAAAGTTTCAGTATATTAATATACTGTTAAAAAAGAGGACAATGTTCCTCTTTTTTTTATATAATAAGTATGAGTTATTGCCATTAGCCTATAAATATTGGTAAGATAATGTATAGTGTTTTATCGGCAAAATCTTATGAACCAAGGGAGAATAAAATGTCAATTTCAGTAAATGATTTTAAAAATGGACTCACAATTGAGGTTAAAGATGGTATCTGGCGTGTTGTAGAATTTCAGCATGTTAAGCCAGGTAAGGGTAGTGCTTTCGTTCGTTCAAAGTTAAAGAACTTGAGAACAGGTGCTGTTCAAGAAATGACTTTCAGATCAACTGCTAAAGTTGAAAAAGCTAACATTGAAAGTAAAAAGATGCAATATCTATATGCCGATGGCGAAAACCACGTCTTCATGGATACAGCAACTTATGAACAATTGACTATTCCTGCAGATGAAATCAAGGAACAATTGAAGTACTTGAAAGAAAATATGGAAGTCAGCGTTATGATGTACAACGGTGAAACCATTGGGGTTGATATTCCTAATACAGTTGATCTTAAAGTTACAGAAACTGAAGCATCAATTAAGGGTGATACACAATCAGGTGGTTCTAAACCAGCTACAATGGAAACAGGCTTAGTTGTCCAAGTACCATTCTTCGTTAACGAAGGTGATATGCTAACAATTAACACTCAAGATGGTACTTACATTTCACGTGCTTAATTAATAACTGATTATGGAGATAAGTTTATGGCTGAACAAAAATATGTTTCTCTACAACAAGATAGTGGAAAAATAAACGGTAATGTTGAAATATCACATCAAGTTATTGAGATCCTTCTAGGGATTGCTACAAACCAAGTTGAAGGCGTTTATGAAATGCGTGGAACTATTTCTAGTCGAATGGATTCACTTTTTGGACGTATCAATCATGGTAAGGGTGTTGATGTGTCATTTAATGATAATCAAATATCTGCTGATGTTTATGTATATTTGGAATATGGCGTATCGATTCCAAAAGTATCCTTGGAGATCCAAAAATCAGCTATTGAACAACTTGAATTCATGACCGATTTAGACTTGAGTGAGATTAACGTGCATGTTGTCGGATTGATTGCTAAGAAAGAAACTGGCGAAATCGAACGTGTAACAACAGATAAAAAGGAATAAAACTAGTGATAAGTAGACATAAGATCAGAGAACTCGCAGTTCAATCACTATTTTCCATCGACTCGACTCAGGATACCCCAGAAGCTGCTATCGCATCTACCATGCAATTATGCGATTTAGCTGATGAAATGGTTCCTGATTATTTAACATTTTTAGTTTCTGGTGCAGTAGAACATCAAGCTGAACTTGATAAAGAAATTGCTGCTCATTTAAAGAACAAGTGGACAGTTCAACGTCTGTCAAGAATTGACCGTGCAATTTTGCGTATTGGTTTATTTGAAATGGAAAACAGTTTAGAAGTGCCAAAGAAGGTAGCAATTGATGAAGCTATTGAAATTGCTGGCGATTTTGGTAACAAGGACTCTAAGTCCTTCGTTAATGGTATTTTATCTAATTTTGTAGAAGGGTAAAGGCTGGTAAATTTACCAGCCTTTTTATGGTAATTAGTATGAAATTATTAGAAGGTAAAAAAGTAGCCACAGCATTAGATGAAACAATGACCAAGCGTGTCGAGGATTTAAAGAAGAAGGGCATTACTCCTGGCTTAGCCGTTATTTTAGTCGGTGACAACAGTGCCAGTGCCGTTTATGTCCGCAACAAGAAACGAAGAGCTGAAAAATTAGGAATTGATTTTCAATTGATTCATTTCGAGGCCACAGTTTCTGAAGCAGAGTTATTGAATAAAATCGATGAATTAAATCATGATGAAGCTATTGATGGTTTTATCGTTCAATTACCAGTACCAGACCATATTGATGAAGATAAAGTTATTGAAGCAATTGATCCTCATAAGGATGTTGATGGTTTTACACCAATCAGTGTCGGCAATCTCTGGATTGGAACACCACTAACCAAACCAGCGACAGCTTCTGGTATTTTAATGATGCTAGACCATTATGGGGTCGACCTTGATGGTAAAAATGTGGTTATTGTTGGCCGCAGCAATATTGTTGGCAAGCCAACTGCCGCTTTAATGCTGGATCGTAATGCCACTGTAACGATCACGCATTCTCATACTAAAAACTTAAAAGAAATAACAAGTAAGGCTGATGTGCTAGTTGTAGCCATTGGAAAAGCTAAATTCATTACTCAAGATTATGTAAAAGATCAAGCAATCGTAATTGATGTCGGCATGGACCGAGATGAAAATGGCAAACTTTGTGGCGATGTTGATTTTGATGATGTAAAAGAAAAAGCTTCAATGATGACGCCAGTACCTGGTGGAGTTGGTCCAATGACAATCACTGCATTAGTAGATCAAGTGATTGAATTAGCCGAAGGCAGGGCAAATGGATAGCAAGCAATATTTAACGGTTACCGCTTTAAGTCAGTATTTGAAAAGAAAATTTGACGTGGACCCTTATTTGGGCCACGTCTATTTGATGGGGGAAATTTCCAACTTTCGTGTACGACCACATGCCCATCAGTATTTTTCTTTAAAAGATGACAAAGCTAAAATTTCAGCAATAATGTTCCGTGGCAATTTTGAAAAAATTAAATTTCAACCTGAAGAAGGGATGCAGGTTCTCGTTCAAGGACGGATCTCTATTTATGAACCTTCAGGTTCTTACCAAATCTATATTGATTCAATGGAGCCAGCTGGTTTAGGTGCTTTGTATGCAGCTTATGAGCAGTTGAAGAAAAAACTTGCTCAACAGGGTGTTTTTGATTTACCTAAGAAGAGTATCCCTCAATTTCCTAAAAGAATTGCAGTTGTTACTAGTCAATCAGGTGCGGTTATTCATGATATTATGACAACTGTTGCCAGACGTTATCCAATTGTACAGCTAGTTTTGTATCCGGCTCAGGTACAAGGCGATGAAGCAGCTGCAACTATTGTTCAGCAGCTAAAGCGAATCAATGAAGCAGGTAACTTTGACACAATTATCATTGGTCGTGGTGGAGGTTCGATTGAGGACCTATGGCCTTTCAATGAAGAAATTGTGGCTCAAGCTATCGTACAAAGTAAGATTCCAGTAATCAGCTCAGTAGGTCATGAGACCGATACAACAATTGCTGATTTAGTAGCTGATTTAAGGGCAGCGACTCCAACTGCAGCAGCAGAATTAGCTACGCCAGTATTAAGTGACGTGCTGGAACATTTGCAAGATCTACATACAAGACTTTATAGCGCTCAAAATAATATCATTGCTAACTACAAGGATAGAGTTAAATCTTTGTCTCAGAACGTATTTTTGCAACATCCTGAGCGTATCTATGAGGTATATCTTCAAAAGGTAGATTACTTGCAAGATAAATTGCAACAAAGTTTGAAAAACACTCTAAATAAATCTAAAAGCGATTTAGTTCAATACGCTAATCGTTTAGTCAGAGTTTCTCCACGAGATCAAATTTACAGTTACAATAATCAAGTAAATCGTTATTATCAGATTCTGATCAATAATGTTAATAAAATCATTAATAAAAACCGTAATGTATTTAATAGTCGGGTAGCTTCATTGGACTCTTTAAGTCCGTTGAAGACATTGAGCCGCGGCTATGCAATTCCGACTGATACGTCAGGAAAAGTTTTAGGCGACGTATCTGCGTATCATGTTGGTAAATCAGTTGATTTAAAAGTTAAAAATGGTAGCGTCAAATTAATAACCAAAGAAATAAGCGAGGACAATAATGGCTGAAAAAAAGAAGACATTTGAAGAAAATTTGGCTGATCTAGAGGCGATTGTAACAAACCTCGAATCAGGAAATGTTCCATTGGAAGAAGCCATGGAAAAATTCAAAAAGGGCGTAACTTTAAGTAAAGAACTTGAGAAGACGCTCGGTGATGCAGAGGAGACTGTAACAAAAATCATGACCAAAGATGGTCAAGAGATTAATATGAAGAATAATCAGGATGAAGGAAATGAATAATTATGCAAATTAAAAAATTTCCAGAGTTTTGTGAGCAGGTCCTCCCTGACTTCAACAAATTTCTCAATGATAAATTAAATTCTGAAATCAAACAGGAAACTCTGCGCGATGCCATGCTTTATTCACTTAATGCTGGTGGCAAACGTGTTCGTCCAATGCTATTTTTGGCAGTTGCTTATTCATGTGGCGTAAAATTAGAAGACTTACCTAAGTACTTTGATATCGCTGGTGCTATTGAATTGATACATACGTACTCATTAATTCATGACGATTTACCAGAAATGGACGATAGTGATTATCGTCGTGGTAAATTAGCTAATCATAAAAAATTCGGCGTAGGGCCAGCTGTTTTAGCGGGCGATGGTCTTTTGACACAGGCTTTTTATTGGATTGCTAAATCTAGCCTAGTGACTGATAAACGAATGGCTTCTGTCAGAATTTTAGCCCATAATGCTGGACCTATGGGAATGGTAGCCGGTCAGATGACCGATATTACTATGGAAAATAAGAAATTAAGTGAAGAAGATTTAACAAAACTTCACAAACAAAAGACGGCTGATTTAATCACAGCGGCAGTGACGATGGGTGCTTTTTGTGCTAATCATGATTCGTCAAAAAATTTGGTAAAATATGCCAATAGTATCGGTTTAGCTTTTCAATTAAAAGATGATTTAAATGACTCCGATAATGATGAAGATGATAACAAGAATACTTTTCCTAATTTGATTGGCAAAGAGGCTACAGAAGTTAAACTTAATGATTTAGTTAAGGAAGCTTTAAATGCAGTCTTAAAAGAGGAAAAGTTCGATAAGAATTTATTGGTAAGTTTTTTGGATTATTTTAGAGAATAGGTGGACGTATATTGGCAAAAAAAAGAATTGACGTTTTATTAGTTGAACAAAATTTATTTGAATCTAGAGAACAGGCTAAGCGTTCTGTTATGGCTGGAGAAGTTTATAATCAGGATAATTTGCGTTTTGACAAGCCTGGTGAAAAAGTCGATCCTGAGACGGTATTTCATTTGGCTAAAAACGCTCACAGTAAATATGTCAGTCGTGGTGGCTATAAATTAGAAAAAGCTTTGAAGTCCTTTGGGATTGATTTGCAAGATCGAATTTGTCTAGATATTGGTTCTTCAACTGGTGGTTTTACTGATGTGGCTTTACAAAATGGTGCTCAAAAAGTTTATGCCTTGGATGTTGGCTACAATCAATTAGCGTGGAAGCTGCGAAAAGATGAACGAGTAATTGTGATGGAACGTGTAAACTTCCGTTACAGTAAACCGGAGGACTTCCATGAAGGACTACCACAATTTGCGATGACCGATGTTTCATTCATTTCATTAGAGTTGATTTTGCCACCAATGTTTAATATTATTTTGCCAGGTTCAGATGCTGTTTGTTTGATTAAACCACAATTTGAGGCTGGTCCTGAAAATGTTGGAAAACATGGGATTGTGAGAGATCATAAGGTTCACCAAATGGTTCTTGAAAAGATTACTAATTTTGCTAAAAGTGCAGGGTTTATTGTTTCAGGATTAGATTTTTCACCAATTAAGGGTGGAGAAGGTAATATTGAATTTCTAATGCACATTCAAAAACCTAAAACACCCCAAGATGGTGAGATTTTAGAAACTGTTTCGATTGAAAAAACAATGGAAGCAGCCTACGCAAATCTTAATAAATAGGTGAAATAATGCTAAAAAAACTAATCATCAATAATTTCGCAATTATTAGTAAATTGCAAATTGATTTTCATGATGGAATGACAGCCTTAACCGGTGAAACTGGTGCTGGTAAATCAATTATTATCGATGCTCTAGGATTATTAGTCGGCAGTAGATCGTCAATTGATTTTATTAGAACTGGACAGGAACATTTAAATGTACAAGGACTATTTGAAGTGAAATCAAGTAGTCCTCTTTTTGCTATTTTGGACGAGTATGGAATTGCTCATGAAGATAATCAATTGATCATAAAAAGAGAGATTAATCGTAAAGGGCGTAATGTTTGTCGCATCAACAATGAATTGGTGAAAACCAATGTTTTACGACAAGTTGGTCGCTTTTTAGTAGAGATTCATGGTCAAAATCAGCAACAAGAATTATTAGATGAAGATAATCATATTAATATTCTGGATCGTTTCGCAGATGAAAAGTTTCAACAAGATTTGGGCAGCTATCAAAGGTTGTTTAATGATTATCAAGACAAGAGGAGTCGTTTACGAACGATTCAAAAAAATTCTCAAAATTTGGTTCAAAGAATTGATATGTTGAAATTTCAGATTGAGGATATTGATAGCGCCCAAGTTCAAACTGGTGAAGACGACAAATTAGAGGACGAAAAAAACCAATTATCTAATTTTGAGAAGATTAGTTCAGCTTTGCAAGAAAGTTATAAAGGCTTGTCAGAAAATAATGTCGGAGTGGTCGATACGTTGGGAAATGTACGTGATCAGTTGGAAGATATTATGGATTATGACAAGTCATATAAAGAGTTGTACGATTCTGTGAATGGTGCTTATTACCAATTGCAAGATAATGCGGCTAGCATTGCTGACCAGTTAGAAAATTTAGACTTTGATGAAAATCGTTTAGATACTATTCAAAAGCGCTTGATTACTTTAGATAATTTGAAAAAAAAGTATGGTCCTACATTGGATGAAGTAATTGAATTTGGTAAAAACGCTCATCAGGAATTATCTGAGATAAATATTGATGATAATACTGAATCTGAATTAGAAAAAGCCATTGCTGAATTACAAAATAAATTAATTGAATTAGGTAAATCTTTATCTAAACAGCGTCATAAGACGGCTACCTCTTTGGAAAAATCAATCAATCATCAATTAAAAGATTTATACATGCCTAATGCTAAATTTGGAGTTTCTTTTACCTCTTTGGATGATGATAATTTATCAATTAAAGGAATTGATCAGATTAAATTTGACTTAAAAACTAACTTAGGTGAGGACTTTAAGCCTTTGGTAAGAGTTGCTTCCGGTGGTGAATTATCTCGAGTTATTTTAGCCTTTGAAGCGATTATTGCTGAAAAAATGAATGTAGAAACAATTGTTTTTGATGAAATTGACACTGGTGTCAGTGGTCGAGTGGCTCAAGCAATTGGAGATAAGATATATAAAGTTTCACAATTTTTACAAGTTCTCTGCATTACTCATTTGCCTCAAGTAGCAGCAATGAGTGATTTACAATTTGAGATAAAAAAAGAGACCGTCAAGGACAAAACTGAAACAAAAGTTTCATCACTTAACGATCTACAGAGAATAGAAGCTATTTCATTGATGCTGGCCGGTACCAAGGTGACTGATTTAACTAGAAAACATGCCCAAGAATTATTGGAGTTAGCTCAAGGAGAACAAAAGCGTCTAGACTAGGTTAATTGATTTGATTTTATCTAGCATTACGATTTCAAAGAAGTTAGAATTGACCTTGAAAACAAATTTATTTTTATTTACTTGTGAAATAAATTTGCCATGAAGTTGTTTGTCGTTTAACATTGTAATAACGACAGAATACTTTTTTTGGAAACTTTGTTCTGCGAAAATCTTTAATTGCATTAAAGGCATTTGTTTAATTTGAGTTTTGGATTCATTTTTAAGACCAAAATCAAAGTTATTATTAATAAAATTAGTTGTATTGTGGATAAGATTTGTAGTGAAGCGATTGTGTAATTGTCTTGCTTGCATTTTTAAGCCCCCGAACACTTGTTTGTATCTACATTATACGAACCTGTGTTCGAAAGAGCAACTCTATTTTTTGGTTTCTTAAGAAATTTTTATCTTGACTCAGTTCAAAGCCTTGAAAATCGTACGATTTTATTGCATTATAGATATCAATATTATAATAGATAGTAGGGATAACTTAATTATGTCAACAAGGGGAATGTTAATCGTTTTATCAGGCCCATCTGGAGTAGGTAAAGGAACTGTTAGAAAAGCTATGTTGAAGAACTCATCAATTAAATTTGATTATTCTGTTTCAATGACTACACGCCAAATGCGCCCTGGTGAGGTCGATGGAGTCGATTATTATTTCCGAACAAATGAGGAATTTGAGAGTGAAATTAGAAATGACGGCATGTTGGAATATGCTAAATATGTCGATCATTATTACGGAACACCATTAAAATATGTTAATCAAAAACTTGATGCCGGCATAGATGTTTTATTAGAGATTGAAGTAAACGGTGCAATGCAAGTTCGCGAAAAGATGCCTGATGGGGTGTTTATTTTCTTAACGCCACCAGATTTAACTAGCTTAAGAGAGCGTATTACTCATCGAGGAACTGATGACGAAAAGACGATCGATAAGCGTATGGAAAAGGCCAAAAAAGAAATTCAAATGATGACAAGCTATGACTATGCTGTTGTTAATGATAAAATACCTAATGCAGTTGAAAAAATTGAAGGTATAATTAAGAGCGAACATTTAAGAGTACCGCGTATAATTGATAAGTACAAAAAAATAATAGGAGATTGATAATTTATGATTATTTATCCATCAATTGATAAACTTTTAGATCGAGTTGATTCTCGTTATTCACTAGCCGTATTGGCTGCTAAACGAGCTCACCAACTAGAAAATGGTGATATTGAATTATTGAACCATTATGAATCACCAAGAACAGTTGGCCGTGCTTTGGAAGAAATTGCTGACGATAAAATCGAAATCGATCCTAATTCAATTCTTCTTGAAAAAGAAGCCGAAAAGGTTGAAGAAGAGAAAAAAGAAGAAAACTAATAAAATTATTCCTTCACTGATTTTCGAATTAGTGGGGGCTTTTTTATTCTTAAAGAGTAGGTGGTTTTTATGTCAGTCGCAGAAATAATTGTTGATGTACCTACCATGCAGACTAATAGACCATTTGAATATTCGATACCTGATGCTTTGACGGATGTTGTAGAGCCAGGAATGCGAGTAGAAGTACCTTTTGGGCGTGGTAAGCGAAAAATTCAAGGATTTGTAATGAAGATAAAAGAGAGCAGCGAGTTTCAAGGCAAACTAAAACCGATTACTCGAGTAATTGATTTGAAGCCCGTGCTGTCGCAAGAAATGTTAGATCTATCGGCATGGTTAGCTGATCGGACCTATTCTTTTCAGATATCTTGTTTACAGACGATGTTGCCAAGTGTCATGCGGGCTAAATATAAACAGTATGTCGTTCCCTTGGTGGACGATCCTGAAATTGATGAGTTGCTGCAAGGCCAAGCTAGTTTTGAAATTACTAATCAAGTCGACGACGAAACAATAAGATTGATTAATAAATTGCGTCAGAATAAAAAAATCGATATTCAATATGTCGTTGAAAATAAAGCCGTGCAAGTAAAACGACAAGCAGTAACAACTGATTTGAATATAATTCAGCTACATGAGCAAAAAAGTCAATTACGAGCTAATGCTAAAGCTCAAATTAAATTATTGGAATTTTTAGCTGCACATTTACAAGAATTGCCAATAGAGTTTAACGTATTAGAAAAGGATTATGGCATATCTCGAGCAGCCATTAAAACAGCTGAAAAAAATGGTTTGGTTAAAGTAGTTGAAGTAACCAAATTACGAAAACCTGTTGGTATTACACCTGAAAAAACTACTAATTTAGCATTAACGGATGAGCAAAAAGCGGCTGTTGATCAAATTGATGCTGCTATTGTTTCTGAAACTCCTAAAACTTTTTTAATTGAAGGGGTAACTGGCAGCGGTAAGACTGAAGTTTATCTGCAAACCATCGAAAAAGCTTTGAAACAGGAAAAAACGGCATTAATGTTAGTGCCTGAAATTTCTTTAACGCCACAAATGGTCAACCGTGTGGTCGGTCGTTTTGGTGATCAAGTAGCAGTTTTACATAGTGGCTTGTCTAATGGTGAACGGTATGATGAGTGGACCCGAATTGAAAATCATGATGTTAAAGTTGTAGTTGGTGCTAGAAGTGCGGTATTTGCACCTTTGGATAAAATTGGCTTGATTATTATTGACGAGGAACATGAGGCTAGCTATAAGCAAGATGACAATCCACGCTATCATGCTAGAGATGTGGCCCAGTGGCGCGCTAAGGTCAACAAGTGTCCGGTTGTATTAGGAAGTGCCACTCCATCATTAGAATCGCGTGCTCGAGCTGAAAAAGGTGTTTATCAATTAATTCGAATGAAAAAGAGGATCAACAATCAAACTTTGCCACAAGTTCATATTGTTGATATGCGGGATGCTGAAAATTCAGCCGTTAAGGGAGATTTTTCCCCGGCCTTAAAAGCTGGTTTGCAGGAAACATTGGCTAAACATGAGCAAGCTATCGTCTTATTGAATCGTCGTGGCTATTCGTCGTTTATGATGTGTCGAGAGTGTGGTTTTGTTTTGAAATGTCCTAATTGTGACGTTTCCTTAACTTATCATAAGGATCTTCGTAAGATGAAGTGTCATTATTGTGGACATGAAGAGCCTGTACCACAATTTTGTCCTAATTGTAAAAGTAAAAAAATTGGTTTTTATGGAACCGGTACACAAAATATTGAGCAACAATTGAATGAACTATTTCCAGAAGCTAGAGTTTTACGAATGGATGTTGATACAACCAGACGTAAAGGCGCTCATGCTAAGATACTGCAACAATTCGGCCAACATAAAGCTGATATTTTATTGGGGACACAAATGATCGCCAAGGGACTTGATTTTCCAAATGTTACTTTAGTTGGAGTAATTAATGCTGATACGACTTTGAGTTTGGCAGATTTCCGGGCTAGTGAACGGACTTTCCAATTATTAACGCAAGTTAGTGGTCGAGCTGGTCGGGCTGAAAAAATAGGTCATGTGATTATTCAGACTTATAATCCTGACCACTATGCTATTAAGGATGCATCAAAGCAGGACTATGAAACGTTTTTCAAACAAGAGATGTATTTACGTCATCAATCCAATTACACTCCTTATTATTTTACGACACTAATTAGTGTTGCTAATAAAGATGAAGGTCAGACTTTGAAACAAAGCTATTGGTTGAAAAAACAATTGCAGACAGCTTTATCTAATGACGCTATCTTATTAGGACCAAGTCCAACAATGATTTCTCGGAAACAAAATAAATATTATTACCAAATTATTGTAAAATATAAGCATGAACCAAAATTACATCAGAGATTACTAGAAATTTTAAATGGAACTCAAGCTGATACTAAAAAGGGTTTTACGATTGCGATTGATAATGAACCACAACATATCGATTAGAGGGTAAGTTAATGACAAAAATTATATTTTTAGGAACACCAGAATTTTCTGCTACAGTTTTAAAGGGACTTTTAAAAGAAGGATATGATGTTATTGCAGCAGTTACTCAACCAGATAAACCGGTTGGTCGAAAACAAAAACTTCAAAAGAGTCCTGTTAAAATAGTAGCTGAAGATGAAAATATCAAGCTCTATCAACCTGCCAAATTGCCAGGAAGTCCAGAAGTAGAGGAACTAAAAGCCATGAATGCTGATTTGATCGTAACGGCAGCTTATGGACAATTTTTACCAACCAGTTTTTTGAATTCAGCTAAAGTGGCTGCTATTAATGTTCATGGTTCTTTATTGCCTAAGTATCGTGGTGGTGCTCCGATTCAATGGTCCTTGCTAAATGGAGACAAGGAGACCGGAATAACAATCATGTATATGGTTAAGGCGATGGATGCTGGTGATATTATTAGCCAAGAGAAGTTACCTATTACTAAAGATGATGACAATGGCAGTCTATTTGAAAAGATGGCCGTGGTAGGACGTGAGTTGTTGTTAGATACGATTCCTAAGATATTGAATAATGAGATTACACCAATCAAGCAAGATCCAGATAAAGTGGTTTTCTCACCTAATATCAGTAAGGAACAAGAGCATATTGATTTTAATCAAACAGCAAAACAAGTGTATAACCAAATTAGAGCTTTAAGCCCTGATCCTGGCGCTTGGACAATGTTAGATGGTCAAAGAACTAAACTTTATAAGACTGATGTTATTGAAATTAATTCTGATCAACCAGTTGGAACAGTTTATGAAGTAGGTAAAAAGAAATTGGTTATCGTTGCTGGCGATGGTCAAGGAGTATCAATTAAGAAGATTCAACCAGCTGGTAAAAAAATTATGGATATTGCCAATTACATGAACGGAATGGGCAAGAATTTAGAAAAAGGACAACAAGTAATTAATGAAAAATAATCCACGTGAATTAGCCGTTGAGGCTCTAACTAGAGTTTTCCAAAATAAAGCTTACTCGAATATTGAAATTAATAATATTCTGAAAAAATCAGAAATGTCAGATGCTGATAAGCGTTTGATGACGAATATTGTCTATGGTGTAATTCAAAATAAATATGTTTTAGAATATCAACTTGAGCCATATTTGAAAGATAAAAAATTAGATCTTTGGTTGGATCTTTTGCTACAAACAGCCATTTATCAATTATGCTACCTAGATAAAATCCCTGCTCATGCAGTTTTAAATGAATCAACGGAGATAGCCAAACAAAAGGCTAACCGTGGTGCCGGTAATTTAGTTAATGCCGTTTTGAGAAACTTTCAACGTCATGGAACACGTGAAATGCCAGGTAGCAGTTCTGTTTATGACATGAGTCGTTTGTACAGTATCCCTCGCTGGTTAGTGCAATTATTTGTGGATCAACAAGGATTGGCTAAGACAAAAGAAATTTTGAAGTCAATCAATCATCCCTCACATGTTTCAATTCGTGTGAATACAAATAAGACGACAGTTAAAGATTTACAAGAGTTGTTAAATCAGCAAGGATTTGATGTAAAACCCAGCAAAATTTCTTCAGTTGGCTTAATCTGTGAGAGTGGAAACTTAGTTAATACTCAAGAATTTAGAGATGGACTCTATACAATTCAAGATGAAAGTTCTATGTTGGTAGCACCTGCATTAGATGTTCAGCCTGATAGTCGAGTACTCGATGCCTGTGCTGCTCCTGGCGGCAAGACAACTCATATTGCTAGTTATATTAAAAATGGTTCCGTTACAGCATTAGATATTCATAAGCACAAGACTAAGCTGATTCGTGAGAACAGTCAGAGAATGGGATATGATGATATCATTGGTACGGGAGCAATTGATGCTCGTAAAGCCAAAGATATTTTGAATACGACCTTTGACCGTATTTTGGTAGATGCTCCTTGTTCTGGTCTAGGATTGCTTAGACGAAAACCAGAGTTAAGATATTTCCGTCAAGAGGAAGATTTGATGAATCTCCAAAGAGTACAACTTGAAATTCTTAATAGTATGGTTGATTTGTTAGAAGTAAATGGAAAATTAGTTTTCAGTACTTGTACTTTTGATGATGAAGAAAACGAAATGGTAGTAAAGAAATTTTTAGCCGCTCATAAGAATTTTGAGTTAGAGCCAGTGAAACATGAAAAGGCTCTGGAGGGTTCAATCAAAGATGGTATGCTAAAAGTTCTACCAAGTGACTACTTTACAGATGGATTCTTTATAGCTACTTTTGTTAGAAAAAATTAAAGAGGTAAGGTCTAAACTGATGGAATATGCGTTATTAACTGATGTTGGAAAACTCAGAGAAAACAATCAAGATTATGTGAATGTTTTCAAGAATAAAAAAAATATTGTGTTTGGTATCGTTGCTGATGGTATGGGTGGACACCGTGGTGGAGACGTTGCTTCAGATATGGCAGTTTCCCATCTTGGACATAATTTTGAAGAATCAGAAGTTGATAATATTGATGAACTTCGAGAATGGATCATCCGCGAATTAAGTAAGGAAAATGATCGAATAGTTTCCGTTTCTAATCAATTTGATGATTTAAATGGTATGGGAACAACTATGGTTGGGGTCTTTTTCGTTGGTGAAAAGATGATGGTCGTCAATGTAGGCGATTCTAGATGCTATATTTATTCTGATGGTGAACTAAAACAATTGAGCGTTGATCATTCATTAGTTCACGAACTGTTGGAAACAGGTCAAATTAGTCCTGAAGAGGCTGAAAATCATCCTCAGAAGAATATTATTACCCAAACATTAGGTGTTTCTCAAACGGTTCAACCACGTGTGAAAAATTTTGATTTAATTAATAATGCGATTATTTTGTTGTGTACTGACGGTTTGACGAACATGGTGTCTGAAAATGAGATTAAAGATATTTTGGCACAAAAAATAAGTCTGGAAGCAAAATGTCATGTTTTGATCGACAAGGCTAATGCTGCTGGTGGAAGAGATAATATTACCGCCTTACTCTTTGCCACAAAGAACAATGGAGGTAACCATTAGATGGAAAAGGGTTACCTAGTAGGTGGTCGTTATGAGATCCTAGGTACACTTGGTGAGGGCGGAATGGCCAATGTTTATTTGGCTAATGACACGCTCTTAAATCGTAAAGTAGCGGTTAAAGCTTTACGGTACGATCTTCAAGATGATGAATCTGTTAAAAGGAGATTTGGGCGTGAAGCCAAGGCAACTAGTGGTCTCTCTAATCCCAATATTGTTAATGTTCTTGATGTTGGAAATGATAATGGCGTTCAATATATCGTTATTGAATATGTTGATGGTCCTAATTTAAAGAAATATATCCGGACGCATTATCCACTTTCTTATCATGAAGTTGTCGATATTATGAAACAAATTTGCATGGCTGTATCTGATGCCCATGAACATGGGATTATTCATCGAGATTTAAAGCCTGAAAATATTTTAGTTGATGAAAAGAAAGATCCTATTCAAGTTAAAGTTTCCGACTTTGGAATTGCTTTAGCGTTGAGTGAAAGATCAATTACACGGACTAATTCGCTTTTGGGATCAGTTCACTACATGTCCCCAGAACAGATCAAGGGTCGTTCAGCAACAGTTTTGTCAGATATCTATGCTTTGGGAATAATTCTCTTTGAATTGCTGACTAAGCATGTACCATTTACAGGAGATACTGCCGTTACAGTAGCCTTGAAGCATTCCAAAGAGGAAATACCTGATCTTAAAAAGATTGATCCTAATATTCCTCAACCATTGGAGAATGCTGTTTTAAAAGCAACTGCGAAAGATCCTGATCAACGCTATCAATCGGTTAAAGAAATGCGGGATGATTTAAATACTTGTTTAATGCCTGAACGTGCTAATGAACCTAAGTTCATTCCGACGCCAATTAACGACTTAGAAGAAACACGTGTTATGGAGCCATTGGATGAATCAAATGATAAAGCACAGTCCCTTGAGAAGAAACCAGCCAAAATGAGTCGGAAACGTAAAATTATTTTGATAGCCTCGATGGTACCGCTGGTTTTGTTGCTCTTTTTAATTGCAATGATTATTAAAAGCAATCAAGAGACAACGGTTCCTGATCTATATAATTTAACGGTTAAACAGGCTAATGTAATGCTTAAGAGTTCCAATTTAACCGTTGGTGACGTTTCTAGAGAAAATGATGATGACGTCAACGCGGGTCATGTGATTAAATCAATTCCGACAAAGGGTTTGAAATTAAAAAATGGTGCCAAAGTTAATTTGGTAGTTAGTTTAGGCGCAACTTATTATAAGATGCCTAATCTAATAGATAAGCAATATGATGATATCTCCGATAATTTGAAGAAACGTGGCTTTAAAGTCAATTTGAAGTACAAGGCTACCAATGAATATGAGGCTGGTTCAATCATCAAGCAAAGTATTCCAAAGGGTAAAAAAGTAGTAACCAAAAATAAATCGTTAACTTTAACTTTGGCAAAAGCTAAAACAGTTAAGCCCAAGGTTGTTAAGGTACGTGATTTAACTGGCTACAATTTGAAGAGCATTCAAGATTACGCTTCAGAAGCCGGCTTGACGTTGAGCACATCATATCAGTATTCAGACAGTATCGAGGAGGGCCTTTTAGTTAGTCAAACACCTACTGCTAATAGTGCAATTAGCGTAGGCGGGACTTTGTCCGTTATTATTTCTAAGGGAGCTGATCCTGATAAATCAACGTCGAATAGTAAAGATAATGATGACAATAATAGCAGCAACAGCAGTTCATCAGGAACGAATACTGTAACTAAAGACATTACTATTCCTTATGACTCAAGTGGCAGCAATAATGTCACAATTTATATTTCTGATGCGACACACAGTATCAACTCGCCATATCGAACAATGACTATTACGGCTGATACACCAGTAACATTGAGTTTTAATTTGAAAGATGGACAAACTGGATCATATATAGTTGAGCGTAATAATAAGACTGTACTTGGTGGTTCAGTAAATGGGTGATTTATGGAACAAACAGGAAGAATCATAAAATCAATTAGTGGTTTTTATGATGTTTTAGATGATGAAACTGAAGAATTGGTCAGAACCAGAGCCAGAGGAAATTTTCGTAAACGAAAGATCAAGCCATTGGTAGGAGATAAAGTGAAATTTGATTCTACTGGTGATCTGGGCTATATTTTGGAAATTTTGCCTCGGGAGAATAGTTTAGTGCGTCCTCCGATTGCAAATATTGACCAAGCAATTGTAGTTACTTCATCGGCGGAGCCTAATTTTTCCAGTAATTTATTGGATAAGATTTTGGTTAATATTGAGCATAATGATATTGAACCTTTAATTTACCTGACTAAGGCGGATCTATTAAATGATGAACAATATGCGACTTTAAAAGTTACGCTTAATGGATATCATGAGGTCGGCTATCAAGTATTTTTGGACCGTGACAGTTATAATGAACAACAGGTAGCTGATTTGGAAAAGACTTTTACTGATAAGGTAACTGTATTTACTGGTCAATCTGGAGCTGGAAAATCAACCCTTTTGAATCATATTGATAAGGAGCTTGGATTAGCAACTGCAGCTATTTCTCAAACTTTAAATCGTGGTAAACATACTACTAGACAAGTATCGCTGTTTGATATTTCCGATGGTTTAGTTGCCGATACGCCAGGATTTTCTTCAATTGATTTAATGGATATTACACCAGAAGAGTTGCCAACTTTATTCCCAGAGTTTTTAAGATACAGTGGTCAATGCCAATTTAGAGGTTGTCGCCATGTTAATGAACCTAACTGCAAAGTTAAGGAAGAGTTAGCTGAGGGAAACATAATGCAAAGTCGTTATGATAATTATTTATACTTTTTAAACGAAATTAATTCGTATAAAAAAAGATATTGAGGAGCTGATTATATATGACAGTAAAGATTGCACCATCAATTTTGTCTGCAGATATTATGAATTTGGAACGAGATGTTAAAGCGGCAGATCAAGCTGGCGCTGATGTTTTTCATATTGATATGATGGATGGAAATTTCGTACCTAATATGTCGTTTAGTCCTAACGTAGTTGAAGGGATGCATCGCGTAACGGATAAGCCACTTGATATTCACATGATGATGGAAAATCCAGATGCCTATGTCAAACCAGTAATTGATGCTGGAGCAAGTACAGTTTTGATCCATGCTGAAAGTACTCAACATATTTATCGTTCAATTGAACTAGTTAAGAGTTTAGGTGCAAAAGCCGGCGTGGTAATTAATCCAGGGACACCTTTAGAGACAGTAAAAGAATTGTTTCCAGTGATTGATCGTATTTTGGTTATGACAGTAAATCCTGGTTTTGGTGGACAAAAGTTTATCCCAGGTATGACTAAAAAGATCCAACGTTTGGATCAACTACGTCAGACTGCAGCTGATGATAATTTTGATATCGAAGTTGACGGTGGAATCAATGCTGAAACAATCGCTCAATGTGCCAGAGCTGGAGCGGATATTTTTGTTGCTGGTTCATATTTGTACAATGGACAAGACGGATTGAAGGATCGTATTGACGGGTTACGTTCAACGGCAGTGGAAGCCAAACAATGAAACGTGTAAACATTTTGTTAGGCGGTCCAGAAAGCGAGTATCCGGACGAATTAAGCAAAAGTATTAAGGCTATTCCTGGTCCCTGGGTGGGAGCGGATCGAGGCAGTTTGCACTTAATGGCAAATGGAATTATTCCGGATATTGCTATTGGCGATTTTGATTCGATCAATAAAAAAGAGCAAAAACTGTTGCATGATAATGTACCGGTTTTTGAAAAGTACCCTCCCGAAAAAGACGATACTGACTCAGAGTTGTGTTTATTAGCGGCTCATGAGACTTATGATGCTCAGGAATACTACGTCTATGGAGCGACTGGTGGTAGAATCGATCATTTTCTAGTGAACTTGTTTTTGCCGTTCGATCCTCGGTTTGCCGATTTTTATGATAAGTTATATTATAAATCAGCTAGTAATACGATTAGATTTTGTCGTCCAGGTCGCTATACAATTTATCATGAGAATGGTATGAAGTATGTTGCTTTTGTTAATTTAGGTCCAGTGACGCATTTAAATATTTATGATGCAAAATATAAATTAAAAGACTTTAGTGCTGGTCATCCTGTGAGTTGGGCCAGTAATGAATTTGTTAAAGATACAGTTGACTTCAGCTTTCAAAGTGGAATTGTAGCTGTTATTCAAAGTCGAGATAAAGACAGTAATTAAAAGACCAATATAGCGATCTGAAGTGCCCTAAAATTGTTAGACATAA
>NZ_AZDB01000030.1 GCF_001434585.1 Companilactobacillus crustorum JCM 15951 | reverse complement strand
AATTCGGATTAAATTTGCAATCTACCATTCAAAGATAAAAATTCTTCCTCAATGGTTTGATACATTTGACTTAAAGATAATCCATCAATTTCAGTTTTTATAATAGAATCCAGTCCATATGGGAACTTATAAACACTAAATTTATCTAATGTTTTAAAATAAGCTAAATAACCGCCTAGTACAGCACGGTTATTTTCAGTTCCACTACCAGATATTCCCCTAAACTTATCAAATTGTATATCGTTTATTATTTCTGAATTTAATTTCACTGAAATTTTAGCAATACTTTCACCAAAGTATTGTTTTATTTCCTTTTTTCTTTTTCCTAATTCACTATTTATTTTTCGAATTTTTGAATCTATTTCTTTTAATAATTCTTCATTTTTTTTATTTTTTACTAACACATCAGTATACTTATCATTATATTGTTTTCGTATTCCGTTATTAACCTGCTGATTCAAATATGTATCAAGGTTTATCTTTTGAGATTCAATCTTAGAATTATTTTCAATAGAATTATAATACTCAATCTTTTCATCCAATAATTTCTTATTACTTTGCAGTTCTAAAGATATTTTCTCTGCATCTTTAGTTTTCTCTATAATTGAATTTTGAATATCAAAAACATTATTTTCTAATTCAAATCTAGATAAAGATTGTTCAATGGTTAACTTAGAGTGGCAATAACTACATTCTCCATTTTTATTAAAAATTTTACTTTTTTTATTATTATTTTGACTTTTTAGCTTCTTTAGCTCTGAAATATCTTGATTGATTACGTTTAATTTAAAATTGCACCTATGTATTTTATTGTATATCCTGTCAATATTATCATTTACAATTTGAATTTGTTCTGTCCAAGTTTTTAAACTTCTTTGAATTTCATTTAAATCTACAGGTGTTAAATGAATATTATCTTCAGTAGAAAGATTCTTAATCATCACATTAATTATCTTTAGTTCATTAGAGATTTCCCTTTGACTATTCTTTATGTTTGCTTTTTTCTCTTTGGATTCCGATACATCGTTATCTGATATTCCTAGTTCATATTCTAAAATTCCTCTTACAGCATTACTACCACCGTACTGTTTTAAAGAATCAGACACATTTTTATATAAAAAACCGTCCCATGATTTATCTTGATCAATATAATTAAAAAGTAACATTTCAGTAGGATAAGGATCAGTAAATTTCCCAGTATTTTGAATTTGTAACTTTACATCTATATTCATTTGAGATGCAAGCCACTTGGAATATTGAGAATAACTATATGTCTCAGTATTATTATCTACATTAAAAAGATTGCCTTTTCTAAGAATAGAATGCTCTACACCATCAATAGTTACATACTCTTTAAATATCATATTCTCAGTATTCCATTTATTTGGAAACTGTTTTATATCGAATCCTAAGGCATAAAATATGGATTTAATTAAGCTAGATTTTCCCGTAGAGGAAATTTTGCTAACAATGATGTTTATTTCATCACTAAAATCAAACGTTTGTGCAACTTCATTTTTATAATCTAGTATTTTCAATTCCCTTATAATCAATTTTCTCATGATTGTACAGCCCTCTCTGAAATATAATCAATGATAAGAGAAACTTTCACATATTTATCACAATTATCAAATTTATCTTTGTCAGAATCCAATTCTAATTTCATTTTATTAATTAGATCTTGATTGGGACAATCAAAATCTAATTTTTGAGAATCAAATATAGTATTCAACATTTTTCTTTCCACATAGTATTCATTAAATATTTCATTTCTTATTTTAGTTACTTTATCCTTAAAAAGAGTACTGTAATTTGTGTCCTCTACAAATTTATAAAAAAAGCTTCTGCTCTCCGCCTTTTTGAAAATAGACTTTAATTCATCACTAGTTAATTTCTTTTTTTCATAGTCGTCTTTTTCATATCCTTTCTGTACCAGATATTCGGCTTTTTTATGTACTAAAAAAAACAGTTCATTTAAAGCCATCTTGGCACGATCACCAGTAATATCAATTTTCTTTTCGCTCATCAATCCTATTAAATATCTTTGACTATCTTTCAAACTATCGCCAAATTTAGAAACAAATAGTCTACTATTATTTAAATTTTTAATTAATGATTCTCCAAAACCATCTTTTTTAAATGCGTCTACTATGCTTTTCTTCTGTTCTTCAGAAAACACATAAACATCTTCTTCATTTACAAAGATATCGCTTTTTTTGATCATTGACTTTAAATCCTTGGCTGCTAATTCCTTAGTATAAATGAGAAATTCACCATCATCCGCCGAGCTTAAATTTTTTTCTAAAATGGAAGGTTCTATATCTCCACTGTCTTTAAGAGCCGTCTTTAACAGTAATTTAAGTGATAACTTTCTTGCTTTCACTTGGACATAAGATTTATACCCATTCTTATCTAAAGTAAAGTCTTCCTCAGATTCAACATAAGCACTAAATTTATCATCATCAATATTATTTACTATGAAAAAAATAACAGCCATTGTTTGAAAATTAAATCCTTTTATTGCTACCGCTCCACCATTATTATCTGCCAATATTTTTTCCTCTGGATAATTTTTATCAATAAGATTTGAAATCTATCCATTAAATTGTACTATACTAACTCCTACAAAAAAGAGGAACGTATAATCCCCCTATTTGCAAAATAAATATCAAAAAGAGCATCCCTGACTTAAGTCAGAGATGCTCTTGTATTTCCTACGAAATTATTATTCCCATTCAATAGTTGCGGGCGGCTTAGAAGTAATATCATAAACTACACGGTTGACGTGGTCTACTTCGTTTACGATTCTAACTGAGATCTTTTGAAGTACATCCCATGGAATCTGAGCAAAGTCAGCGGTCATTCCATCGATTGATGTAACAGCTCGGATACCAACGGTGTAATCGTATGTACGACCATCACCCATGACACCAACTGAACGAATACCTGGCAAGACGGTAAAGTATTGCCAAATTTTTTCGTCTAGTCCGTTCTTAGCAATTTCATCACGAAGAATCCAATCACTATCACGAACGATTTCTAGTTTGTCTTCGGTAACTTCACCAATAACACGAATTCCAAGACCTGGGCCTGGGAATGGTTGACGCCATACTAATTCATGTGGCATGCCTAATTTTTCACCTAGTTCACGGGTTTCATCCTTGAACAATGTGCGCAATGGTTCAATCAACTTGAAGTGCATGTCTTCTGGAAGTCCACCAACGTTATGGTGAGACTTGATTGTTTGAGCAGTACTTGTACCACTTTCGATAACATCAGTATAAAGTGTTCCTTGTGCTAAGAAATCAATTCCATCAAGCTTTTGAGCTTCATCGTTAAACACTTGGATAAACTCATTACCGATAATCTTACGTTTCTTTTCGGGATCAGTTACGCCAGCAAGTTTGTCCATGAAACGTTTTTGAGCATCTACTTTAATGATGTTCAAACCAAACTTACCCTTCAAACTGTCCATAACTTGATCGGCTTCATTCTTACGAAGAAGACCATGATCAACGAAGATACTTGTCAATTGTGTACCGATAGCTTTGTGTAGCAAAACGCCAACAACAGAAGAATCAACACCACCTGATAAACCAAGAAGAACCTTCTTGTCACCAACAGTGTCACGAATCTTTTGAATTTGTTGATCGATGAAATCATTCATTGACCAGTTAGCTTCTGCTTCACAGACGTCAAAGGCAAAGTGTTTCAAAATTTCTGAACCGAATTCTGTATTTCTTACTTCGGTATGGAATTGAACACCGTACATTTTACGTTCGTCATCAGCGATTGATGAAATAGGTGCATTCTTACTTGTAGCCACTACTTTAAAACCAGTAGGTGCTTTTTTAACAAGATCACCATGACTCATCCAAACGTATTCTTTTTCAGGTAAATCTTTGAAAAGAACGGCATCTTTATCTGTAACTTTAATATCAGCACGTCCGTATTCACGGTTATCAGCTGATTCAACGTCACCGCCAAGGTTGTAAGACATCAATTGCATACCGTAACAAATACCTAAGATAGGAATTCCTAACTTGTAAATATCTTGGTCGATTGTAAAGGCATCCTTGTCGTAGACACTCATTGGTCCACCAGAAAGGATAATACCTTTAGGATTGATTTCTTTAACTTCTGCAGCAGTAATAGTATTTGGTAGTAATTCAGAGTAAATTCCGATATCTCTGATTCGGCGAGTAATCAATTGGTTATATTGACTACCGTAGTCTAGAACGATGATGCTATCAGCATCAGGCCATTGCTTGCTCAAATCAATTTCCCCCATTTTTTTATTTATTCTATTGTATACGAAATTCTGTTCCATGTCATATATTGTAAACGTTTAATATTTTCTTAGATAAATTTTATTGATCTGATGATCCTCAGACTTATGTAAAATCAAGTCGGCTCGGTTCATTGTTGGCTTAATGTAATCACGTAAATTAGGATAATTTATGGTATCCCAAACGTTTCGTGCCATCGCCATAGCGTCCTTTTCCGGAATCTGGGTGAATTGGTAGTAATAACTGTTAGGATCGTTCCTAGACAAATCTAACAGGGTATCAAAGCGTTTGAGGAACCATTCCTCGATATCTTTCATCTCAGCATCAATATAAATCGAAAAATCAAAGAAATCACTGACATAGATTTGTTCATTATGTGGCAATTGTAAAACATTGATACCTTCAACAATCAAAATATCCGGATTATCCGTCTCCTCATACTTGTCTGGAATAATGTCATAGATATTGTGCGAATAAAGTGGATATTTGATCCGGCCACCTTTAGTTTTGACCTCGCCTAAGAATTTCAAAAGTTTTTCCATATCATAAGTTTCTGGAAAACCTTTTTTATTCATTAAATTACGTTCTTTCAAAACTTTACTAGGATACAAAAAGCCATCCGTCGTCATCTGCGAAACTTTATACTGCGGATAAGCTCGTTCTAACATAATCTTTAATAAACGTGCCGTCGTACTCTTACCTACGGCTACTGATCCGGAAACACCAATAATAAAAGGAATTTTACGGGTTGATTCACCCACGAATTCATTTTTTAACTTCGTCAATTTACGATAATTCTTCAAATATATGTGCAGTAAATGTCGGATTGGTGCATAAATTGAGCGAACGTCATCAATCGATATCTCATCATCCAAAGATTTGATCTTTCTTAACTCGCCATCAGTAATTGCCTGCTTGGTATATTCACCGTGGAAATTTTCCCATTGCTTTCGAGTAAATTCATAATAGTTAGCTAAACTTTGCATATTATTAAACCTGCTTAATATAGTAATTAACTTTTATTGATTTTCTGGTATTCTAGTATAGTATAGAACTTTTTCAAAAAAGGAAACAATATATGAAGAGAATAGTATTATTTGGGGACTTAACCATGATGGGACTTCGTGCTGGGAAAGCTAGCGATACTTTAGCCAAACGTATCCGTAAAGATTTTCCTGGTTTCGAAGTCATTAACATGTCGATTTCCGACTACAAAACCAATAATGCTATGACACGTGTTGATCGAGTTAAAAGATTAGATCCTAAGATTGTGATTTTAGGATTCGGAGCCAATGATATTTCCATTGAAGATGAAATCAAACCGGGTAAGTTTGCGGCCAATTTGACCAACATTATAACTAGCCTTGGCAATCGAAAGATTATTTTGCTATCGCCACCTTATATTGATTGGATCAAAGATCCAACGAGACCATGGACTCGACAATTACAATTCGAATTGGTAACAGAGCATCTCAGTAAGCAACTAGACGTTTCGTATATCGATTTACTACACAAAATGGCTAACTGTGCTAATCTTAAAGAATTGCTACAGTCCGATGGATTACACTTTACCAAGCAAGGTTACAATCTCTTGGAGAGCGAATTGATACCAGAAATTAAAGCAACACTAGCCCAAGATACTAAGTTAGTGTCGAATTGAAGGAGCACTTTATGGATTTAAATATTCCTCAAAAATATTTTATTTTATCGTGTAATGAAAAAGGCAGTATTCGTATTTTTAAGAATACTAGACGCCGCGCCTACTTGGCTGAAAGTTCATTCTTTGATCTTGCGCTAAACGATATCATCGATCTAACCGATAACAGTGTCATTATTAATAAGGTTTTACCGGACGACAAAACATATTTAAATGAATTTTTTCAAATTATCAACAAAAATCAGGGTAAAAGCGTGACTCACGTTTTGCGTGCTATGGCTACTAACGAAAAGATTACCCGTATTATTTATAATGAAATTGGCGATTCTTTAGTTGATAAAGTTGACGTTACCAAGGCCGTAACTGGTCTAGTTTTTAAAACTAATAATTACTTCCCTAACCGTAGCGTTAAACGTGAGCTAGTAGCTGACTTGCGCAAAGAAATTTTAACTGCCGATCAGATTTCACCTGAAGCTTTTGCTTTATTAGCCACACTCTACGGCAACCATGATTTAAAATTCTACTTCTCGCAGTTTGAGCAAAAGCAATTAAAGGATAAGATGGATTTGTATCAAAGCGATCCTACTTACGAAAAATTGTTTGAGCTATCTAAACGTTTGAATCGTGTAACACTAACTTTATTAAGTTAAACACCTATCAAAGGGTTCTTAGTTTTGGTTAAGGATGCCGCCTTCCACAAAAATTGAAATTTGGCTGGAACGCCGTGGGCACGACTTGGAACTTATGCTTCGCATAATTTTCAAGCTCGGCCTCATTCTAAGCAATAAATGGCTAAGAATGATTTCACGGCTGAGCCAATTTCAATTTTTGTTCCGGGCTAGTGTATCTGTTAGATAGTATTCCATTTTAAATATTTAAATACGAAAATAGCTAATGACTTTTTATATTATAGTCATCAGCTATTTTTATATAGATTTTAATTTGATTACAGAAAATTTTAAATCCAATAATGCCAGCCAATATACTAATCTGGAACGGAGCTAGAATGGTCTCAGCCATGAAATTATTCTTAGTCGGTGATTTTTGCCGACTTAGAATAAGACTCGCTTTGGAAACAATTTGAACTTCAATTGGTTTCAAACGACGTCCATGGCGTTCCAGACCTTTCCTAGCGCAGTGGAAAATGGCATATAAAAAAATTTTTTAGAGGCATTTTAAGCCCCCATGTTAACTGGATCTCCGGGCAATCTTAACAACTGTGGTTTTCCATAATAATATCCTTGACGCAAATTGATATCAAAGCTGCTACTCAACTCAGCATCATCTTGATCTTCAATTCCTTCCAAAATCAAACGCAAACCGTACTCTCGACTAATTGCATGCCAAAAATGCAGTTTTTGTTGAATTTTGGGATCCTTGATACCTGTTCGAAAGTTTTGCAAAGCAAATTTAATTTCAGAAGCAAGTGGCAAGAACTCTTGAATGCTCTTGAAATCATTGATTCCAGTACCCACATCATCCAAAGATACTTGCATCCCATGCTCAATAAAGCTACGTAAATGTGGTATCAAATTCGTATCCGAATATTTAGAAGGACTGTTTTCCTCAGTTAGCTCCACCACTAGTTTAGCCGGATAAAGCTGTGTTTGACTTTGAATAATAGCTTGAGCTACTGTAGTATCAACTAATTGTTCCCGACTGACATTGACAGAACAATATTGTACTTTTAACCCTAAAATTTTAGTTGTCGCAACTAACAACTTTGACATTGTACTTGAATCAATGGCGCTGAAAGATTCTGGCAAACGCCACCCCTCAGGCGTTAATTGTTTGATTAATAGTTCATACCCAAAAATCGTTTGGGTTCGAATATCTAATTGTGGTTGGACAAAATACCGATAAACCGGTTTCATACTTCCGTTGCCTCCATAACATACTTAATTATAAGTTTACATTTATTCCCATCACTGTATACTCGTAGTATACTTCAAAGTTAAACGATAATAATATCGTAAAACAAATAATTTAATTACTCTTTTGAAAGCTGTGCCCTTTAGATGAAAATATCCATAATTGGTTGTACAAATGCAGGTTTTGCAGCCATTAAACAAATTCTAAAATATTACCCCCAAGCTGAGATCACTGTCTACGAACGTCACTCAGAAATTTCCTACTTGGCTTGTGGGACATATCTACATTTAGGTGGTACTGTAAAGAACTTAGATGACGTTCTTTACGCCGATCCTGAAGATCTCATTAAGCAAGGTGTCAAAATGTGCATGCAATATGACGTCATTCGTATTGATGCTGCCAAACACACTATCTTAGCTCAAGATCTAAACACTAAAAAAATGGTTAATGATACTTACGATAAATTGATTATGGCTACAGGCTCAATTACCGCTATTCCGGCCATTACGGGTGTTGAAAATCCTAAGGTTATGCTATGTAAAACATGCGACCAAGCCTATAAACTTTATGCAGCCGCTCAAAATACTCAACACATTGCTATTATTGGCGGTGGCTATGCTGGTGTTGAATTGGCTGAAGGCTTTGTTAAATCTGGACATCAAGTCACCCTTTTTCAACGTGGCAACCAGCTACTAGATGAATATATGGGCCCAAACATGGCTCAAAAAGTTCAGGATTTATTAATTCAAAACGGTGTTGACGTTCAAACTAATATCGAAGTAACACGTTTTAATGATCTTCCCAATGAAGAACTTCAAATCACAACTAATAAAGGTGATTTTAATGTTGATATGGTGGCAATTTGTCCTGGAGTAATTCCTCAATCAGATCTATTGAATGGGCAAGTTAAACTAGCTGAAAATGGTGCTATTATCACCGATCCCTACATGGGTACATCTGATCCCGATATCTTTGCTGCAGGAGATGCTACTGAAGTCAACTTCAATCCTACGCTCAAAAGTACTTACGTTCCTTTAGCATCACATGCTGTCCGTCAGGGTACTTTAGCTGGCATCAATGTCTTAGATCGTCGACTAAAAACTATCGGTACACAGGCAACAACCGGCATGTTACTATTTGGAACTACTGTTGCTTCTACCGGATTAACTTTAGCCAAAGCTAAAAAAGCCCACTTCGAAGCTAAAAGTGCTTTCTATCAAGGTAATTATCGCCCTGACTTCATGCCTACGACAGCGAAAATTACAATTGAATTAATCTATGATAAAAATAGCCGAAAAGTTTTAGGCGCTCAATTAATGTCTGATCACGAAGTAGCTCAATCAGCCAATACTTTGTCAGTCGTGATTCAAAATGGTAACACTATTGATGAATTGGCCTTTTTGGATATGTTATTTTCACCAAATTTTGATGAACCTTTCAACTATTTGAATCTGGTTGCTCAAGTGGCCGTTGATCAAGAAAATGGTTATTGGCGGTCAAACTAAAGGCAATTATTTAATTTTAAAATTCCATACAAAAACACCTAATGACTAAAAATTTTAAAGTCATTAGGTGTTTTTATTTCTAAATATCTAAACCACTTTATCCTTTATATTCCCCATGAATCACAACTTTTGTATTATAAGGTATATTTTCATATATCCACTTACAATCTGGTGATGATAAATGAATGCATCCGTGCGATGAAGGTTCTCTTCCTAGAGTTTTAGCAATTGATTCGACATAGTTTCCCTGTTCATCGGTTGGCGTTGTATGGAACAAATACTCACCATGATTCAAAAATGATACCCAATAATAAGCGCCTAATTTCAATGGTGCTGTATAAAAAAATTCTCCCCGCTCACCTTGAACATAATAAGTACCTCTAGGTGTGGCATCTTTTTTACCAGTAGAAGCGTACATCTCATACAACGTTTTTTCACCATCTTTGACATACATTCTCTGAGTAGCAATATCAACGTCAATCCACGCCTTAGGATAACTGTTTAGATCCGGATATGCTTTCTTTTCTGAAGAATCATGATAAGTAAAATTCCTCAAGTTCGTCATATCTTTATCATCTTTGATTTTCGCTGGTTTACTAATATTTTTTTTAGACTCTGCTTTATCTTTAGCCTCAACTTTAACATCCTTCGTCTTACTGCTAATTAATTGAAAGGCTCCATAACTCAAAGAAAAAAATACTAGTAATGAAATTATTGTAATTTTAATTATTTTTCTGTGATTCATTAATTTTTCCCCAAATCCGTAGCAACATATCTTTCATTATACATGGGTTATAAATTTCATCAATACGAAATAAAAATGATAGCGCAATATAATTTAAAGACAGAACAAAAGGGGCTGTGACATAACTTTTTTATTAATAGAAATTTGCAGCATAAACGTGCAACAGAACTCAGTTTCTTCCGTTTAACAGCAAAAAGCGCAATATTCATAATACGAATATTGCGCTTTTTATGTTAATACTCGGAAACTACCGAGTTCTATCACACTCTCTTTTGAAATTAATTCATATTAACTATTTAGAAATGCTTTTTTCATTCTCATAATACTTTTCAGGAACTCGCTGCAATAATTGTGATAATTTGCCAATTGAGGTAATTGTCAATTTATGCATTGCTCGAGAGGCAATTGTGTAGACTAATTGTTGTTCATCTTCATCAAACTTATCTTTTGAAGCGTCCCACATAATCACTGCATCAAACTCTAGCCCTTTAGCTAAGAATGATGGCAATACAATTGTGCCAGTAGCTAAGCGTTGATTTTCAGAACGAATCAAAGTTGTCTTAACCCCTGTATTTTTCAATTGTTCGTGCAAATGCGTAGCATCGTCCAAAGTTTTAGCAATAATTGCAGTCGTAAACTTCCGTTGATCATTTTCCTTCAATTGACTAATAACTTGTTGAACTGATTCCGCTTCATCTTGAGCCATCAATAGATTTGGTAAATCTCCATTTCGATTAAATGGTTCAATTTTTTGACCATTAGTCAAAATCGCTTTAGTAAAGTCTGTAATTTGTTTTGTAGAACGATATGAGTGAACTAATTGAACCACTCGTGTTTCATCCGCATTGAACAAACTCTGAGCTTCGGATAACAATGTTTGACTGTTTTTCTTCGTAAAAATGGACTGATTCAAGTCACCTAACATGGTATAACGTGCTCTTGGAAACTTGTATTTCATATATGCTAATTGGAACGGCGTATAGTCTTGAATTTCATCAATAAAGACAAATTTCATATCTAATTCGCCATGCTTGCCCGTTACCAAATCATACAAATATAAATAAGGGCTCAAATTATTCATTGATATCTGTTTATTATTAAAGTCTTTTGTAAAACTTTCTACATACTGATTCCATTGTTCAACAGTAATATTATATTCGCTTAAATCAACAATTTTTGGAACAGCCTTCAAAAAGTTAAGATAATTAGCCGCCACATTCAAGAATCTCAAATGCTTAATATTCTTATAAACACCTTGCAGCATAGCTGTGACAATCTTTCTAGCTAAGAATTTCTTCTCTTCATCCCCGTTTTTGAACTCTTGATCGGCCGTATTATAAAGAGCCTGCAATTGTTCTTTACTCAAGTTCTCAATCTGTTCTGATACCCAATTAGAGCGCATTTCAGCTCCAATTTTACGATGAAGCATTTTGACTAAGCGATCTACTGTTGCATCTAAACGATTGCCCAAATTATATTGAGGTCCATAACTATAGTAGAATTCTTGAATCTTTTCCTTAGGAATGAAAACCTTCCCTTGAAATTTAATATCCTTAAAGGCCATGCCGCTTTGACCTAATAACTTACTGTAATTGGTCAAAATCTTAAAGAATTCAATATCAGAAACAAACTTACTGATAGCTTTATTTTCGGTATCAACTACAGTTTCAAATTGTTCTGAAAGACTTTCAACTTTCAAGTTTGGCAAACGACGTGCTAAGAATTGCTTATACGTCATTTGAACCATATTTTGCTCACCCATTTCAGGCAAAACTTCTTTAATATAATCATTAAACAAAGAATTGGGCGAGAACATAACGACTTGGCTAGATGTCAAAGTTCCACGATATCTATATAGCAAAAAGGCAATTCGTTGCAAAATAGCCGAAGTTTTACCAGAACCAGCGGCTCCTTGTACAAAGAGTAATTTAGACTTTGTATCCCGAATAATTTTGTTTTGTTCACTTTGAATTGTCTTAACGATCCCCTTCATATGGGTCGAAGATTTACCATCCAAAACTTCCAGTAACATTTGATCGCCAATTGTTTCCTGAGTATCAAAGTAGGCTTTGATTTTGCCATCTTCAACTAAAAACTGACGTTTCAAGAAGAGATCGACTGATTGTTCACCATCCGGTGTTTGATAAGTAACTTCTCCTAATTTTCCATCATAGTATATTGAGGAAATTGGAGCTCGCCAATCATAAACTAAAAAGTGATCATTAGTATCTGTGAAAGAACTTAGACCAATATAGACGCTTTCCTTTTTAGGTTCACCTTTTTCTTGAAAATCTAGTCTAGCAAAGAAAGGTGTCTTTTCCAGCTTTTTTAAAATACTCAAACGTTGTCGTGACTGTTGCCAACTGTTATTTCTCTCATCAAGCATTTGTTGCTGCTGATGAATCGATAAAGCTGCATCCATAGAAATAGAATCGCCATCCATACCTAAGTGGATATCATCGAAGGCATTATTAATAACCTTCAAGTCCTCTTCAGCCACATCCATGTGTTCTTGAAGTCGATTTTCAGACTTCTTAATTTTATCAACCACATCATCCAAATGTGCTTGCTCAATTTGTTTTTCATCTAATTCAGTAACTTTAGGTTTGTCTGTCATCATACTAGCCTCTTAAATTGAAGTTATATAATGTTACCATTATTTTTTAGCGAGTTCAAAGAAGAGCTGTTTAAGCAAAAAAAATACTTCAATAAATATTCCATCATTGAAGTATTAAATATTATTATCGTTATTTTTTATTGGCATAACTAAAGTAATAAAAGCCAGCCACAAAAATCACTCCACCAATTATATTTCCTAAATAAACTGGCACAAAATTTTGGAAGAACAAATTCCAAGTACTTCCGCCTTCAAAAATAGCAGCCGGAATAATAAAACAATTGGCAATACTATGCTGAAAACCTACAGCCACAAAGATCATAATAGGAAACCAGATTCCTAGAATTTTACCAGCCGCATCTTTAGCTCCAAATGATAACCAAACTGCCAGCCCCACTAACCAGTTACAACCAATACCTGAGACAAAAGCTGGCAAGAAACTAGCACCCGTTTTCCCCGTTGCAATTGTCACAACTGCTTGTTTATATGGTGCCAAATGAGTTAACTGGACAATATGTCCAAAAAAGTAAGCTACAAAGACTGCCCCTAAAAAATTAAACAAAGTAATCACTATTAAGTTTTTCAGATAATCGATAAAACTAACTTTGCGAGCAAAAAAGGCTGTTCCAACTGCCATCATATTGCCTGTCGCTAATTCTCCACCAGCTAGTAAAATCACAATCAGACCAATTGGAAATACCGCTCCCCCAACTAAAGCCTTAACACTGGCCAAATTATTAGGGATTGAGGCACTTACCCGCACATAGGCCAGAAAACCCATCGAGATCATTGCCCCTCCAATAAATCCTAAAATCATTTTGGCTAATAATGTTTTGTTTAGCTTATTAGTTCCGGCGACAATACTCTTTTCTAAAATTTCCTCTGGCGTAAACATAAATTAATCTCCTACAAATTAAATTTCTGCTCCGTTTGTTTTAATAACGTTTTGATACCAATAATAACTGTCCTTTTTATATCGTTTGCCGCTGCCATTACCTTCATCATCCAAATCGACATAGACAAAACCATAGCGTTTGGACCGTTGTTGCGATGAACAACTCACTATATCAATCGGACTCCAAGCACAATAAGCAATTACTTTTGCTCCATCATGAATAGCGCGTCCAATTTGTTCTATATGTTGACTGAGATAATCGCTTCGATAAGCATCATGAACCTTTTTGTCGGACTCTAATTTGTCGTACATACCAAAACCATTTTCAGCAATAATCAGTGGCTTTTGATAACGATCGGCATACTGAGACAAAGTATTATACAGTCCCTGCGGATCAATCGCCCATCCCCATGGATTAGTTTTTAGATTCGGATTAGGTGTAACGTCTGCTGGACGATATGTATTCTTAGTAGAATCAACCATTTGCGAATAATAATAAGAAATACCCAGGAAATCCATCGGATTGGCTTTGATTGATACCATTTCTTCATCAGTAATATCTAATTTCACATTATTTTCAGCAAAATAATTTTGAGCATACTTAGGATACGAACCTCGAAATTGTACATCGGTAAATAAATACTGCATACGGTTTTGACACATTGCTAAAATAACATCATCCGGTTTACTGCTAGCTGGATAAACTGTTCCATCTGCTACCATCGTACCGATATGTAAATTGGGATTATTCTTCGACTTAACATATTCTTTGACCCAAGCAGCGGCTACCATTTGATTATGTACTGCTTGATATAAAGCCGCTTCAGTATTTTCATACTGGTCCGCACATACTCCTACCGATAAAAAAGGTTCAACTTGAACCATATTAATTTGATTGACAACAATCCAATATTTTACTCGATCACCGAACCAATCCAATAATGTCTGTCCAAATTTTTCAAACATAGGAATAACCTTTTTATTAGGCCAACCACCATACTTCAAAGTAATGTTAATCGGAGTTTCCATAGTGGTTCATAGTAATAATGGGTTCAATCTCCAGCTTTTGCATATAATCGATCATGTCTGAATAATGTTCTAAGGCCGCTTGATTAGGTTCAAAGTCATCGCCATTAGGATAAATACGTGACCAATCTATAGAAGTACGAAAAGTTTTAAATCCAAGCTCAGCCAATAACTTCAAATCTTTTTTATATGTATGATAAAAATCAATTCCAAATCGCTTAGGATAATAATTTTGTGTGTCTTTCACATTGCGTTTTACCTCATCCACAGTCATTCCATCTCGTTGCAATTTTTGTCTTTCAGTATTAGATAAATTTTTGAGAAATGGTTGAACGTCAGAAGAATTAAGACCTTTATTGTCCACATCATAAGCACCATCAGCTTGACTAGCCGCTTGAGCCCCTCCCCAAAGAAAATCTGCCGGAAAATAATTGTATTTATTTTTGACCATTTCCATACTCCACATCACGTTTTTTAAAAACTTTAATCAGGTGACTAACCAAGTTATATTCTGTATTGATTGTCATCAAAGTATCTTGAACATGGGAAAATAAAATTGTATATTGTACGGTTTTGCCTTCGGCCTCTTCTTGAATTCGATCCGTTTGCAATTGATGAGCTGCTACTAACTTTTCATGAGCCTGCTTAATTAAGCTTTCAGCTTCCTCATAATTAAAATCACCTAAGAGATCCATAGCTTGCATAATCAGAGTTCTAGCATCACCGGCATAAATAATAATGTTCATCGTATTTCTGGTAACAGCTGTATTTTCATCTTCATTTATCATAGATTTCACCTATTATTTATTTTGTTGTTCATTTTCTATCAGATTGCGATCGTACAATTTAAAGAATGGAAACCAGATCAAAGATGATGCTATAAAAATAATTAAAACTAGTAGAATTGAACCTAATGTATGTCCATTTATCCACGTATTGATTGGAAAGGGCACGTACCACATTTGAAAAACTGCTGATGGTACTTGTCCTAGGCCTGTTTTTAAACCTAACCAAACAATAATTGGCAAGATAATACCTTGTAGCCACATTGGAATCATCAAATACGGATTCCAAACTATCGATCCAAATACAGTAGGTTCATTAATATTAAAAATACTTGGGACTATGAAAGCTTTTCCTAGGGCTTTTAATCGTTGCGATTTAGCCAAAAACAGCATCATTAAAACCAATGGCAGAGTACAACCTACCCCGCCAATCCATAAATAAGTAGAAAAAATTGTTTCACTCGTAACAATTTTATGAGTGTCACTCAATTGATTGGACTGAATAGCTGCCAGAAAAACTGGTGTCGTTATTGGCGTTAAAACCCAAGTTGAAATTCCCATAGAATAGATAAAGCAGTAAATAAACATAATCAATACAAATCCCGGCAAAGTTTCTACTATTCCGCTCAATGGTGAAAAAAATTGAATAATCACTTTGTAAACATCAATCTTTAGGACATCAACCAATAGCCACCCCATTGTGATCACTAAACCAATTGGTAGCATCGAATCAAACCATGCCGTTACAAAATCAGGAATCACGGTATCTTCATTAAAGAAACTAAATTTACCAAACATTTCCATAATTAAAGCTGTCACAACACCACATAAAATCGCCACAAACATGCCACCAGCGCCAAAGAAACTGAACTGAAAAGTAGCTGTACCGCCTTTAGTCATTACTGGATTAGTTAACAGTAAAAACAGTCCAATAGCTGTTAAACCAGAAATAAGTCGCTGTTTCGGCAATTTTTTCTTTTCCATCATATTAAAAGGAATTAGGAAAGCTACATAAATTGAAACTATACCAAAAGTAAAATTGCTAATTCCAGAAAGATCCGGCCACCACTTCCAAATATTAGAAAAGAGATTTAGCAAAGTAATAAATGAGCTTACTAAAATAAATGGTAAGATTTGTAACACAGAATCCTTCAGTACGCTGACCCAGATATTTCGATTAATTTTATTCATTCTAGGAGCTAGATTAGTATTTAATATATTGATAAAAGCATTCACAAATAATTCCCCGCTAATTTTTTAGTCGTTATCAATTACATTTTCTTGTAAATGATCTAACGCCATATCTCCATTCAAAATTGAATAATATTCAGATTTCATTAAAATCACTTTGACCTTATTCGTATCTACAATTTCTTTAGCTTCGTCTTCCAAATAAGCCAAATGTGGCCCAATCATCAAGACATTAATTCCATCAGCATAATTTTCCAATTCTGCTTCGCTTCGAGCCTGAATTTTATAATCTAAACCACGCTTCTTAGCGGCTTTTCGCATATTTGCGGCCATAAATCCTGATGATGCTCCTGAACCACAGACCAATAAAACATTTAAACTCATTATTTACCCTCCGAGTATTTATACTAAAAATATAAAAATAGTTAAAGTTCGTAATTTATAGAATTATAATGCAATTTTAATTTATTTTATTATATAAATTTAAAAATAAAACGAACTTTAGATGTATTTTATATATTTTTAGTTCGTAAATACAATTTACATAAATAGTTTTCAAAAGTCAAACGTATTTTCAGAAAGCGACTTTTAACAATATTTTTTTCCTAAATTTAAAACAGGAGTCAAAATTGTAAAAACTCACAATCTTGACTCCTGTTTTAGTTTATTTACATAACGTAAAAACGTCGTTGTAGCGGTATACAACGACGTTTTTTTAATCAATCAGCATTAATTGATCAGCATCTAAAATTTTAAACTTATTATTACTAATTTTTTCAATTAAGCCCTTTTTGGTTAAAGCCGCTAACTTACGACTAATAGTCTCTGGCGTAGTCCCTAAATATGTCGCAATATCTTTTTTCTTCAAAGGTAAAGTGAAAACTGCCTGATTCAATCCTGCACTAGTTTCTAAAAGATAATTTGCTAAACGACTTTCTACACTAGCAGTGGTTACTTCAGTTGTTTGCTGTTCAAGTTGACCCACTCGACGACCTAATGCATTAACCATATTAACGGCTAATTCTGGTGTTGCTTGCATTAATTTCTGAAAATCTTGTCGTTTGATCTGACAAACTGCAGTATCCATCAATGCTTCTGCATAGCTATTATGATCTGAATTTGAGAACAAGGCCGCTTCGCCATCAAACTCTCCTGTTTGTAGAATCCTCAGCATTTGCTCTTTTCCGTTAGCCGACATCTGAAAAACCTTAGCTTGTCCATGAGCCACAATAATTAAGGCATCAGCGCTATCACCGGCAGAAAACAGATACTCTCCGCTCCTATAATGATGATGAGTTACTAGAGTAGCAATAGTTTGTTTATCAACTTTAGATAAGTTTTTAAAAATTGGAACTAACTCTACACAGTCCTCAGCAGTGTGATCATGCGCTAATTTTGCCATTAATTATCTCTCCTTAATCGAAGTCTTCGTCGTCTTCCTCTTCAAATCCTTCACGAGCATTTTTACCAAGCAATGCTTGATAAATTCTAATTTGATGATTATTAAATCCTAATAATTGAATTAAGACTTGGGCCATGAAAGGACGATCTTCTTTTTCAGCCAATTTAATAGCTCTAGTAACAAACATATTGTCCGTATTAAAATCATCAACAATAGTTTGTAACATATCTCCTGGCTTCATGTACTTGTTTTGACCAGCTTCTTCAATCATAGCGTATTCGGAATATTCTTTCATTGTTGAAGGTGGCAATTCACCCTCATCTAATAATTCTTCAGCTATTTTTTCATACCAAACATTATTTTCAGCAATGGTTTGATTCAAGACCGTCTTGTAATTTTCAGCATTGGCACCTTTGATAAACCATTTTAATTGATGCAACTTGATATTCAATAAAAAGTGATTAGAAACAATGTGTCCTGTCATTGCTCCAGCAGTTGGTTTGTGATGATCTGCGTCAGCTTGTTTTTGTTCGGCCGCAAATTTTTCATCAATTGTTAATTCTGTCATTAAGCTAGCTCCTTAACTTTTGTCTTTAATACTTCATATCCTAAATCTGTAATTACTTTTGATAATTTTTCAGCGGAAGTTTTGCTCTCATCAATATCAGCTCGAACTTTTCCGGCGTTGAATAGAACTTTTACATTTGAAACACCGTCTTGATTCTGAACAGCTTTTTGAATTTTTGTCATACATGATGGGCAGGTTAATTCACCTAATTGTAAAATTACTTTTGCCATAATTAATTCCTCCGTATATCTAAAAACTTTGATTATCTAACTTACAAGTACCATCTTACTTAGTTAGCTGTTTTAAGAACTTGATCTGTATCAAGTTTTGACGATTTATTTCTAATTAAGCGCATTGCATTGAAAATTACCACTAGAATACTCAACTCATGAACGAACATGCCACTTCCCATGTGAATAACTCCAACGATTAGTCCTAATAGCAATAAAGCTACTGTACCAACGGCAATGACAATATTTTCTTTCGTATTAGCGACAGTCTTCTTTGCCAAGATATAAGCATGCGCCAGTGCATCAAAACTTGATTTAACTAAGATAATGTCAGATGTTTCAATTGCTACATCAGTTCCAGTTCCCATACCGATTCCGATATCAGCTGTAGCTAACGATGGACTGTCATTAATACCATCGCCAACAAAGGCTACTGTACTGCCTTGTGCCTGAAACTGCTTCACAAATTCAACTTTATCTTCTGGTAATAACTCAGCATGAACTTCATCAATTGGTAACTTGGCAGCTATTCGTTGAGCAGCCAACTTGTTGTCGCCAGTTAACATCACAATCTTTTTTAAACCTGCATCTTTCAACGCTTGCAAACCTTCTCGAGCGTCAAATCGTAATTGATCATTAACTCCGACCACCAAACGTAATTCTTGATTAATTGCCATTGAGACAACTGAATCGCCCGCTTGCATACGTTGCTCAATAATCTTCTTCTGTAAATCATTAATATTAACCTGATTAGCTTTCATTAATTTTTCATTACCAACTAAAATTTTAAAATCATCAGTTTGACCAACCAAGCCTTGACCTTTAACCGTATCTAATGTTGGCAGACCTGAAGCAGGTTTGATGTTTTGATCTTCAGCATAATTTATAATTGCCTGTCCTAACGGATGATTGGAAGTCTTTTCCACCGCCGTCAACAAACCTAATAATTTTTCTTTATCACCGTCAAAGTTATCAACAATCGTTACGCTCATTTTTCCAGTGGTTAAAGTCCCGGTTTTATCGAGTACTAAAGTATCCACTTGTGCAAAAGTATTAACGGCATTGCCACCTTTCATCAGAATGCCATTTTTAGCTCCATTACCAATTCCAGCGACATTGGAAACTGGAGCACCAATAACTAAAGCACCTGGGCATCCCAAAACCAAAACAGTTATTGCTAAAGGAAAATCTTTTGTAAAAATCCAAACTAAAATTCCAATAATCAAAACTGCTGGTGTGTAATATGTAGCAAATTTATCAATAAAACGGGCTGCGGGCGATTGACTGTCTTGAGCCTCTTCAACCAACTCAATAATTTTACCGAAGGTTGTATCTTCGCCTACTGAAGTCGTTTCAACTGTAATTGTTCCATTATCCGTTAAAGAACCCGCAAAAACTTTATCGCCTATCCCCTTTTTTATTGGCGTTGATTCCCCGGTAATAGAAGCCTCATTCATATAGCCAGTACCTTGAACAATCTTGCCGTCAACCGGAATTTGACCACCAGTTTTAACTAATACACGATCTCCTTCATCCAGATCATCGACATCAACCATCTCAGTTTGACCATTTTCAACAACTAATTCAGCCATTGTTGGCGCCATCTTCGTCAAACTTTTTACCGATGAACGCGTTTTTTCTAAAGTTTTCTGTTCCAAATAATTACCAAAGAGAAACAAGAAAGTAACCACAGCTGATTCTTCATATTCTCCAATGATAAAAGCTCCTACTACTGCAATTGTTACCAACAATTCAATACTGATAACTTTATTTTGCAGGGCCGTAAAAGCATGCAATGCTACAGGAATTGCTCCAACAATACTTGCCAAAATCATAAAAATCGTAGCAGCTGCTTCAAAATGCATCAAATAGTTAAAAACTAAACTAAGACCAATTAGTATTGCTATTAAAATGGTCATTTTATTTTGATGTTTTGCAATCCAAATATTTAATTTTGTCATCCCATTTACCTCTCTTAACTTTCAAGACATATTCTAACGGGAATAAAGGAAACAGAACTTGATTCTAATCAAGTTTTACTGAATGATTTCCACACATCTATTAATATTTTTTAATACTTTGTATTAGTTATTTATTGAACAAAATTTCGCAACTAGTTATGATGAAATCATAAATAAAAGAAAATAATTATTTTTCTTGTAGAAAGGATTGGTTAATATGTTACATGCTTTATGGGTAATCATCATAGGTGCTGTTATTGGTGCCGTCGCTAGTATGATCATTAATAGAGACATGCCCTGGGGGTGGGTAGGAAATATTTTAGGTGGACTAGTAGGAGCCTGGCTAGGTGAAAGTGTCTTGGGTGCCTGGGGGCCAAGCGTTGCCGGCATGGCCTTAGTCCCTGCCATAATCGGAGCTATAGTTGTTGTACTATTAACCACTTGGGCTCTCAGTAATTTAAGAAAAACACGGTAGGACCTAGCTATGAAAAAATTTCCTAAATGGATCTTAGCTATTCTTTCCCTCTTAGGAATCTTACAAGTCTTATGGTTTGTTTATCTGACATATCCATTTGAACCTAAGATTACTTTGAAAAATTATTTGAAGCTTCCCCCAGATGTAATTGGCTACTTGGCAATTTTTTTAGCCGCCGTTTCCGGAATCGCTTTAATAATAATGTTGTTATATGTTCTTTTCGTTCCAACTAAATATAACGACATTACCTTCAAATCCAATGATGGAAATCTCAAAATTTCCAAATCAGCGCTCGAAAAAATTATTACTAACCGAATCAAAGAGAATCCTACGCTTCACGATATCGACGTCAAAATTAAAATACTTGGTAGAAATCGTAAGGCCAAAATGTTTATTTCAGCAATGAGCAGTCAAGATACCAACTTGAAACAACAAGGTGAGGAAATCAAACACATTGCTAATGAACAATTAAAAAACAATTTAAACGTTCCTATCAAAAATACGATTGTTAAATTGTCGCCTTTCGAAAGCAACCAAAATATGCGAGTAATATGAGGATGATATTATGAAAAGACGAATGATAGGTGCTATTACAGGGAGTCTCATTGTAATCCTTTGGATTATTTTAGGCTTTGGAAATTTATTGTTAGTAATATTAGCTGGTTTCATTGGATACTTAGTAGCTGCTCTAACTGGCTCTAAAAAAGAAAAAAATGAATTGAGAACTAAGCTGACTAAGATATTACAGGTAAAGGAGTAAGACCATGATGGCAGAACAATCGAATGTTAATTTAATGAGCAATAGTAAACTTACCTTCAATGAGGACGTTATTGCTAAAATTGCTGGCATGGCTATCAGAGATATCGACGGCGTATTATCAATGAATGGAAATGTTTTTGATAACATTGCTGATAAGATACGGACAAAAGAAGATTTAACCAAGGGTATCGAAGTTGATGTCGGTGAAAAGCAGGCCGCTTTAGACTTGGAAATCGTTTTAGAATACGGTAAAAATGCTCACTTAGTTTTTGAACAAATTTTAAGAGCTGTCAGTCATGCTGTTGAAAGTATGACTGGATTACAAGTCGTTGAAACAAATGTTTATATCAGCGACGTTATGACTAAAAAAGATTGGAAAAAAACTGAATAATTAAAAAGGAGTAATATTATGCCAAATCCACAACAACCAAATCCTAAGGAAAATTCAATCCAGAAAGAATTAAATTTCTCAGATAAAGTATTAGAAAAAATTGCTAATCATACAGCACAATCAATTGATGGCGTTTTATCATTAACAGGCGGTACTATTAGTGATCTGACTGATCGTTTCATGAACGATCCTACTAAGGGCGTTGATGTGAATACTGACGATGACAAGATTTCTTTTGAATTAAAGGCTATTTTAGAATACGGCAAGTCAGCTCCACAAATTTTTGAAAAAGTAACTGCTAGTATTGCTCGCTCAGTCAAAGAAATGACTGGTAAAGACGTTAATAAGATCGTCCTAAATATTGATGATTTAATGACCGCATCTGAATGGAAAAATAAAAACAATAAAAATGATCAAAAAGAAGACGAAGAATAGACTCTATTGATATATAAGTATTTAAACGCGAAAAGAGCTAATGACTATAATATAAAAAGTCATTAGCTCTTTTTTTAGATTTAAATTTTATCATTACCGCAAATTTTTAGATAAAGGTGGAGCTTGAAGATTGTTGGTATTGCCAAGAGACTCCAAGTCCGCCCACTACGTTCCAGACCACTCCTAGCGCAGTGGAAGATGGCATTCTTCAATCCACCTTATCTCATAACCTACTTTAAATTTTCCTTTTGATTTATTCTTTGTTTGAGTTTGGCATAAATTTTATTAGCAATCGTCTCTGCAATAATAAAACCAATCGCTAAGGACATTCCCACTGTCAAAGCTTTGACAAAACCATACGCAGCCAGACTATCTTTGCCTAACGTAAAATTTTTCATACTATCATATAAAATAGCTCCAGGAACCAAAGAAACTAAACAAGGTACATAGAAAATATTTACAGGTGCCTTAACAAGAATTGCACACAGATTTCCTAATAAGCCAATCACTACAGCTCCCATCAAGTTAGGCATAATTAGACCATGGTTGAACCAACCCACGACAATATAAACAATCCAGGCAATCGCTCCAACTAATCCAGCTGGAATCAATGTCCGACGGGGATTATTAGTAATAATTCCAAAGCCAACACTAGATAAAAAGCCAAAAATAAATCCGTAAACTATTTGCATCATCTTTAGTCTCCTAATATTGCCTTAATAAAAATTTGTCCAATAATCACGCCACTACCAATAGAAATACCTGAAATAATGGCATCAGTCGCCCGTACCAGGCCAGAAATGGTATTCTTTTCAATAATTTCTCGCAACGAGTTCGTCATCGGCACTCCTGGAACTAAAGGCATCAAAGCACTGATAATAATATAATTTGCATCATGAGCAATATTTACCACGCCAAGAATATTGGCTAAGACGCTAATTGCTAAACTCCCGATTGCCACTGGAATATACGGAGTTTTTGTATGATGGGATACCACTTGTGAAACTACGTAACCAATAATTCCTACAAAAAAAGCCAAAAATAAATCGCCCCAAGTAGCTTTGAACAATAGCATTGGTGGCATGGAAACCAGTCCAGCTCCAATACATTTTGTTAGCCATGAAAAATCCAATGTTTCTTGATCGACTCTTTGAACTTCTTTTTTTAATTTATTATATGTAATTTCATGCCTAGAAAATTGTCTGGATAAAGTATTGATCTCATCTACTTTTTGTAAATTAAAATCTCCGACTCGAACCTTAAAGATTCTGGTCGCTGCACTTTTTTCAGAGCTAACAAAAATACCAGTCATCGTCGCATGACAAACAACCGGTAAATCTGCAGCTCTTCCAACGTATTCAACTGTATTTTCGACACGGGCCGTTTCCGCGCCGTTTTCTAAGAGAATCGTACCCACTTGACCACAAAGAGTGACAATCTCGCTTTCATTGACAGTCCCCATAATGGTTCCCTCCAAATGGTTAAATTTTTAAACTAGTATTAACATACTACATTTACACTAAAAAGTTTGGAAGATCGTCTTTTAATTACTTTATTAAAATAAAAAAGCTGATAACAGAGGAATTTTATTTGGTTCTTACTCTAGTTTAGTTATAAGTGTGAGTATGTTTAAATTCCCGTCCTCCAC
>NZ_AZDB01000003.1 GCF_001434585.1 Companilactobacillus crustorum JCM 15951 | reverse complement strand
CATTTACACAAGATATTTTACGCTCTCAAAGAATCTAGTTAAGACCCCTCAAAATCTAACTAGATTCTTTTTTAGATACAATTTTTTATCAATATATTTTTTAATTTCCTTAATATCATTATCGGTAGTTGGTATTCCTGAACTTCTCCAAGCAAATCTTAAACGTATTTGTTGCTGGTCAGTTTGAAGCAACAAGTAATGTATTTTACGTGTCAAAGGAGCTTTAAAAGTTCCTCCTAATGGATACTGCGTATTCATAATACTTTTCCCATCCAAAACCGAAACTGAGCGAATTTTTGAAAAAGATAAATGACATTCCTTTTTCCATAATGGAAGAAAAATTGCCTGTACTCTTTTTCCCCAAGTACTGTAATCATAATAGTGAACCCCTTGAGTATCAACATACCAATAATCATAAAGTTCCGATAAATACTTAGGATAAATTAACAAACTTTCCAAAATAAAACTTACAATTCCTAAAATGATTCCTAATAAAAGATACTTAGGAAAAATAGACCAAATAATAATTCCTATTACCAATCCCAAAATAATACTGATTAACAATGGCTCAAAACTGATTTTTCTCTCGAAACTCAATCCATTTTCCATATCAATCACCTTAATTGTTTTGTAACTGTTATAAAAATAGACCTTCTCAATATTTTTTGCCAAAATTGTGTCTCGAAAATATCCTAAATGTCTTTTTTGGCATAGAAAAAACTCTGCTAGCCTTATTCAGGTCAACAGAGATTTTTAAGTTATTATTTTGTTTTCTTTTTATTTGGATTTCTCTTAAAAGCACGTCCGATAACTTGAAAGAAACTCAATGAACGAACAATTCGATCAGGTTTAATATAAACCCGGATCGCCCGCAAAACTTTTTTAGGGTCTCTTGAGGAAAATGAAAATGTTCCATTGCTTTTTGTTTCAATAGCAAATCTGGGAATCCAATGTCCCCCAAACATAACTGAAACTATTACCGAATTAACTTCAGTCCATGGAATTTGGATATAGTTATTAGCATCACGATCATCATAAAATTCGAAGCCCTTATCTCCGACCATGATCTTACCGTAATCTGCCATTCCTAAGTGAGAAGTTGCATTCATGACCAAATCCGACTTCGTATTTATTGATTGAACCATTTAACCTAACCCCTTTATCTATTTAAAAAGTATTATACGTCTGAAAATATTTATTATCAAAAAAGAGGCGGAACTCATTAACTGAGTCCACCCCATATTTGAAAGTTTCAAATTATTACATAATGTGAAGTACGTGTAATACAACACCAAGTACGAATAGGCCAAGAATAATAACGATTGGAGAAACTTTCTTCTTTAGTAACCACATACAGAACAATGTTAGTAGCAAAGCTGCTAATCCTGGGATCAATAGATCCAAGTTATCTTGCAAAGTTGTTACTTTGTGAGCTGTCAATGATAGACCAGCTTTTTGTTGAATCAAAGCTTCCTTAACGCCTTGTGCGCCTGATGGAAGATGTGCCCAATCAATGTAAGCACCCTTATCTAGTTTAACAGTTGAAACTGTTGGTGTGAACTTAACAGCAACCCAACGGTTAACCAATGAACCTAAGATAAACATACCTAGAATTGAAGCACCCTTAGTAATATCTTGTAAGATACCACCAGAAAGGTCATCTGTAATCTTTGAACCGGCTTTGTAGCCAAGTTCTTGTGTGTACCACATGAAGGCCATACGAATAGCATTCCATGCTACGAAGTAAATGATTGGTCCAAGAATATTACCAGTCATAGCCAATGAAGCAGCCAAAGCACCAATAATAGGCTTAACAGTGAACCAGAACACAGGATCACCAATACCAGCCAAAGGACCCATCATACCAACTTTAACACCTTGGATAGTAACATCATCGATAGGTGCACCATTGGCACGTTCTTCTTCCAAAGCCATAGTAACACCTAAGATAGGTGAAGCTAAATATGGGTGAGTATTGAAGAATTCCATGTGACGCTTCAAAGCGGAAGCACGGTCTTCTTTTGTTTTATATAATTTTTTTAGGACTGGGATTAATGAGTAAGCCCAACCACCATTTTGCATACGTTCGTAGTTCCATGAACCTTGTAGGAAGGTTGAACGCCACCAAACGGAAATTCTATCTTTTTTAGAAATCTTTACTTGATCTGCCATTTTTTTGTGTTCTCCCCTCTTAGTAGTTATCTATAATGTCGCCGACTGGATCACCAGTGTTAGAGTTTCCTCCACCACCGTTTCCACCGTTACCACCTGATTTTTCCAATTTCAAGTAGACAAGAGCGATTGAAATACCGATAGCACCAAGACCAATAAGTGTTAATTGTGTAACTGTAGCTAACACAAAACCAATTGCGAAGAATGGCCATACTTCTCTAGTAGCCATCATGTTGATAACCATTGCATAACCAACGGCAACAACCATACCACCACCGATTGACAAACCATCTGACAACCAAGCAGGCATAGCATTTAATAATTCCTTAACGGGGCCAGCACCGATAGCTAGGATCAATGCAGCAGGAATGGCGATACGAACACCTTGCATACAAATAGCAATATATTGCCACATTTCAATTTTCTTAAAACTGCCTTGTTCAGCAGCTCTATCCATAATATGAACAATACCAGTTGCCAATGTACGACATAGAATTGTTAATAGTAGTCCGGCAACAGCCAAAGGAACAGCGATGGCAATAGCTGAACCAACACCAGCCTTACCTTTACCACCAAGAACAAGAATAATAGCTGAAGCGACAGCTGCCAAAGCAGCATCAGGTGCTACAGCAGCACCGATATTAGCCCAACCTAAGGCGATCATTTGTAGTGATCCACCAAGGATAAGACATGGTAATAATTGACCTGTAACTAAGCCGATTAAAGTACAAGCTATAACTGGTTGGTGAAAGTGGAATTCATCCAAGATACCTTCCATACCAGCTAAGAAAGATACTAAAACGACTAGAATAATCTGAATAGCATTTAATTGCATGATTATTAATCCTCCGTTTATTTCTTAAACATATATGTATATATTATTTTGCTTTATTAAGTTCGTCTTGAGCTTTCTTCATGATGCTATCAAGATCATCTTTTGAGTCTGTAGGAACTTTACGAACATCAAACTTGATGCCTTCTTTTTCCATAGCCTTATAAGTATCGATATCATTTTGATCAAAAGCTAGAACCTTATTAGGTTGAACTTTACCAACTGAGTGAGCCATTGAACCAACATTAACCGTCTTCAATGGAACTCCTCCGTCGATAGCTTTCTTAACATCTTGTGGTGTTTCGAAAAGCAACAATGCACGTTGACCACCAAAATGTTTGTCATCTTTGGCAATCTTGATCATTTGATTGATAGGAATAACATGAGCCTTAACACCTGCTGGTGCAGCTTGCATAATCATTTGCTTACGCAAGTCATCCTTAGCAACATTATCTGAAACGACGATGATACGTGTAGGATTTGTTGTCTTAGTCCATGCAGTAGCAACTTGACCATGCAATAGACGTGTATCAACACGTGCCAAAACATATTCTAGTGAACCAGGTTGACCACCTGTAGGTGCTTGTTTAGTTGCAGCCTTAGGAGCTTCCTTAGGTTGCAATGATTCTGGACGAACCTTAACACCGTCTTTTGCTGTTTCAATAATATGAGCAGCAATTTCTTGTGCTGAGTTCATTGATAGGCGTGAAGCATATGCCTCAATCAACATAGGTAAGTTTAGACCAGCAACGATAGCCCACTTATCTTTATGTGCTTCGAACAAACCATTTACTTGGTTGAACGGTGTTCCACCCCACAAATCGACTAGGAACAAAACTTGTTCTTGGTCTTCTAGAGAAGAAACAGCTTCTTCCAGTTTTGCCTTTAGATCATCAGGACCCATATCTGGTTGCAATGTAACGGCTTGAACATCTTTTTGTTCACCGAAAATCATTGATCCAGACATCTTGATGCCTTTGGCAAAGTCACCATGGCTTGCAATAACAATTCCAACCATGTTTAATCCTCCTTTATTTTTATGTCATTAAAGCGCTTACTTTGACCACCCATTTATGATCGAATTGACAATAAAAATAGAATAATTTCTAAATAAATCGCTTTAATAGAGCTCACCCTTCATGTGAACCCTTACATAATATCATTTTTTCAGAAAAAAAACAGCCGTTTTAACAAAAAGAACCAAATAAAAACAAAATTAAACTTTTAATATAATTTATTTAATTCGTTTTTCACATTTATGGTTCCTCGTTTTCTCTTATCATGACAATATTTTAAAAAAATAGGTATTATCTGATCAAAACAATTTGAACCATTATTAACTTATTAATTGCCTATTTGTGATGTTTGAAAGTGTTGTCTTTTTTTCACGATTTTCAATTACTTCAGCTATTAATCCCCTTTATATCAGCATTTTCAATTTACTTAAAAAAGATTGATTATTTTGATAAAATTAATTTAACATGTTACATATATGTAACAGTTTGTTACTTATGTTTCTATATCCTTTTTATTGTGAAAAATACTGATTTGAAGTTAGTGGCTTACTGAAAGTGGTAGGTACCAATTGTATAGGCCATTTTTAGTAAAATATTTTTCTTAAATTTTTATTAAGACAGCATATTTTTAAAAGTCGTCTTAAATTTAATCGTTATTTAATTGATTATATTTATCTCCCCAATCGGACATTGCTCTAATAACTGGTTCTAAAGTCAGTCCAAGTTCAGTCAACGTATAATCGGTTCGTAAAGGTTCCTTTGAATAAATATTCTTTTGAATAAGATTATCTTTCTCCAGTTCAACTAATTGCAAAGCCAACATTCTAGTTGAGCAGTCCTTCATGTCGCGTTTCAACTGTCCAAAGTGACAAACTTTCTCTTCCAAAAGATGGTACAAAATCACACTCTTCCATTTACCCGAAATAAATTGCAATGTGCTCTCTACCGGACATCCGGCCTGACAATCATAGGCTCGTCTTTGCATACTGGGCTCCTCCTACTAGTAACAAAAATTTCACGATTGTTCCTTTTGTACATTAGACTATCATATCTTTCGAAAGGAAGTAATAATATGAAAGCAATCGGATTTCAACAACATTTGCCCATTACAGATCCAAAAAGTTTATTTGAATTTGAACTCGTAAAGCCTACTCCTAAAGGGCATGACTTGTTGGTCAAAGTTAACGCTATTTCAGTCAATCCTGTCGATATTGGCGTACGAAAAAATGGTCACGCAACTCTCAAAAAGCCCAAAATTATCGGATGGGACGCTGTTGGAACAGTGACCGAAGTTGGTCAAAAAGTTACTCTCTTTAAAAAAGACGATCGAGTCTTCTACGCCGGTTCATTCATTCGTTCAGGAAGTAACAGTGAATATCAGTTAGTTGATGAACGAATCGTTGGCATCGCTCCAAAAAAATTATCAGATGCTCAAGCCGCTGCAATGCCATTAACATCTTTGACTGCATGGGAGGCGCTTTTTGAACAACTAGAAATTGATCCTAAAGATAAAACAAATAATCACAATAAAAATATCCTCATTATTAATGGCTCTGGTGGCGTTGGTTCAGTCGCAACACAGTTAGCCCACTGGGCAGGTCTAAATGTCATTGCCAGTGCTTCCAGACCCGAAACTATTTCCTGGACAACTGCACATGGAGCTGACAAAACGGTCAACCATCGTAAAGACCTAGTCACAGAAGTTCGTCAGCTTGGTTACAAGTATGTTGATTACATCCTAGAATTAAATGATCTTGATGGACATTGGAATGAAATGGCCGAATTGATCAAGCCTAGTGGGCATATTGCTTCAATCACCGAAAATCATCGTCCGATCAATTTGCGTAAGCTCACCACTAAACGAGCTACCTTTGCTTGGGAATGGATGTATTCAAAATCCTACTATCAGACCTCTGATATGATTACCCAACATCAAATTTTAAATCATATTTCACATCTTTTAGATGAAGGAACTATTAAAAGTACTATCAATAAAAAGTCATCCCCTATTAATGTGGATAACTTAAAAATGGCTCATCAATTAGTCGAGACTAATCATATGGTTGGAAAAGTTGTTATTTCTAATTAAATCTATTAAATACTATTCCAAGTATTGGCTACATTAATCGTAAAAAAGCATCTATTAAATATTCAAAGTACATACAAGTGTACCTGAATCTTTTAATAGATGCTTTTCTTGTTTTTACTATCTAGAATTTATTTAATAGCCTCATTTTTATTCAGCTAAAGGTTTCATTTCAATCATCTTGCCAGTTAAACCTACTTGAACGCCAATAGCAATCTTATCTTTACGACTAGGATCAACTAATTGGAACTTGTTTTGTTTAACAATTCGCTTATTAGTACTCTTGAATCCGGCTGGCAATTCTTCATTGCTACCTTTGATCAACATAACAATAATCGAGAATCCTGAATCATGCACTTTAATTGGTGCATAATGCAAGGTTGAGCTGTAAAATTCAACCACAGTTCCAGCTGGGACAAAGAAAGTTTGACCATCATCTCTAGGGCTATATGAACCTTTGGTATCAAGCGTTGAACGTTGACCCAAAACCATAATGACATCTGTCAGCATAATATTAGTTTCACTGCCTTGATGATATTCAATGGCAGAAAAATTAGTCGATTGGCCTGTACATTCACCAGCTTCAATTGGCATGTTGGCATAAATATCGCGTCCCATTTCTTGAATTACGGGAATAGCTTCCAATCCCTTATTTGAAGGTGTATAAAAGTTGGCTGGACTAGAAATTTTAACGTTCTTATCCATATAATCTGTTACTTCATTAATATCATAGTTTGTATATACTTTTCCGTACTTTTTAAAATCTGGATCATCAATTGAGAGGATCTTATATTCTGGATTTAATTTTTGAAATTCTTCTAATGAACTCATGCTTTTCCCCCATGTTTACTAATGTTTATTTCAAACATAATCTAACAGTTGAAAACGTTTTAGTCAAGACTTTCAAAGTTACTTGTAGCTTTTTTCACAAGAATTAAAGTATAATGCAGGTACAGATATATTAAGGAGAAAAACAATGAAAGTTATTATTGCAGGTGCGGGTGCTATGGGCAGTCGCTTTGGTATTATGCTTCATCGAGGAGGCAATGATGTTACTCTAGTCGATGGTTGGGCTGATCATGTCAACGCTATTAAGGAACACGGTTTAAAAGCTAACTTCAATGGTGAAGATATCACTGTCAAAGTTCCTGTCATGCTTCAATCCCAAATCAAAAGCTCTGAAAAGGCTGATTTAATTATTTTATTCACTAAATCTATGCAATTAGATAAAATGTTGCAAGATATTAAGCCACTCATCTCAGATCAGACTAAGATCCTCTGTCTTTTAAATGGTATTGGTCACGAAGATACTATTGAAAAATACATCCCTATGAAAAATATATTTATCGGCAATACTATGTGGACTGCTGGTCTAGTTGGTCCTGGACAAGTTAAATTATTCGGCAATGGTTCAGTTGAACTTCAAAATCTAGGAAAAGATCAAGAAAATGCTGCAAAAGATTTAGCCGCAGCTCTATCTGAGTCAGGACTTAATGCAAAATATTCTGATAATATTCACTACTCTATCTACCGTAAAGCTTGTGTAAATGGAACCATGAATTGTCTCTGTTCAATTCTTGATGTCAATATGGCTGAATTTGGCGCTACTAAATCCGCCCATGATATTGTAGTAACCGTGGTAAATGAATTTGCGGCAGTTGCCAAACATGAAGGCGTAAACCTTGACACTGCAGAAGTCGTTGAACATGTTGAGTCATGCTTTGATCCTGAAACAATTGGTAAGCATTATCCTTCAATGTATCAAGATCTAATCAACAATCACCGTCTAACAGAAATCGACTACATTAACGGTGCCGTTTCCCGCAAAGGTAAAAAATACAATATTGCTACGCCATACTGTGACCTATTAACACAATTGATTCACTGTAAAGAAGATATTCTTGGAGCTAAATAGTTAAATTACAGGAGACTTATTATGAATAACAAACTAACGGCCAAAACCTTTCTCAATAAAGTTTTATCCGGAACCGCCACTGGTATTATTATCGGATTGATTCCCAACGCTGTTCTAGCTGCTATCCTCAAACTCTTTGGAGATAATCACTTTGCCCTTGCAATTGGACAAATGGCAGTTATCTTCCAATTAGGTACTCCCTTATTAATCGGGGCCTTGATTGCCCTTCAATTTGATTTCAAACCAATGCCAATGATGGTAGTTGGTGGGGCTGCTTTTGTTGGTTCCGGTGTCATCAAGTTCAATGAAAAAGCCCAAGCTTATATTGGTGCGGGTACAGGCGATATTATCAATACTATGTTGACTGCCTCAATTGCCGTTTTATTAATTCTTTTAATTGGTGATAAATTCGGTTCAGTAGCAATTGTCTTAACTCCAATTGTTGTTGGAGTTGGTGCTGGTCTAATCGGATTTTACCTTTACCCTTATGTTACTGACATTACCAAAGCCATTGGTGATGGAATAAATTCTTTCACTAATTTACAACCAATCATTATGTGTATTTTAATCAGCTGTGCCTTTGCAACTTTAATTATTTCTCCAATTTCGACAGTCGCCATTGGTATGGCTATCCAGTTGAATGGTATTTCTGCTGGTGCTGCTGCCATGGGGGTCGCTGCTACAACCATTGTTTTAGTAGTTAACTCTTGGAAGATTAATAAACCGGGCGTAACCATCGCAATTGCTTTAGGTGCTATGAAGATGATGATGCCTAACCTCTTCCGTAAGCCGATTATTCTAATTCCATGTTTAGTTACAGCCGCAATCTCAGCAATTCCAGTCGCATTATTCAATATCTCTGGAACCCCTGCTTCAGCCGGTTTTGGACTAGTCGGTTTAGTTGGCCCACTAGCATCATTAGAAGCAGGATTAAATGTTGCTTTACTATTTATCAGTTGGATTATTGTTCCTGTTATTGTTGCAATTGTCCTACAGCTCTTGCTTGAAAAAATGCTTCACTTATATAATCGAAAAGATGTCTTTGAATTTTTAGGATAAAAAGTACGAAAAAAGGCCAATATTCATTATTTGAATATTGGCCTTTTTGATAGTTATTTTAATAATCAGAAATTATTATGTGAATTATGAAGGGTGTTATCACTACTTAGTTGTTACTTTTAGAACTTCTTTATTAATTTGTACATCTTTATCTAACAAATTAAATTTCATATAACTAACACTTGGCATATTTGTAACAATTACCATCATGTCAGTCTTCTTGCCAGCCGTTTTGATCTTGTCTAGATCAACTTGAGCTAATTGATCGCCATGCTTAACCTCTTGACCTTCAACAACTTTAATTGTAAAGGGTTCGCCTTTAAGCTGAACAGTATCAATTCCCATATGAACTAGAACCTCTAATCCATTGTTAGTTTTAATACCAAGAGCATGCTTAGTTGGGAAGATAGTTGTAATCGTTCCATCAACTGGTGCCACAATTTTTCCATCAGTTGGTACGACTGCAAAACCGTCACCCAGCATCTTTTGAGCAAAAGTAGAATCAGAAACTTCTTCAATATCTTCTAAATATCCATTAGCAACACTGTAGAAGACATCTGTTTCACCAGACTTAACATCGCTGATAGGTTCTGTTGTTTTAACAGTTGTTTTTTCATCGGCAGCGACAGTATTGACCACTGCATTTTCGTCATAAAGTTTCTTCAAAGCATCAGCCACGAATTGAACTTCGGTTCCAACAACAACATGAATATTAACTTTATCCAAAACATTTACTCCGGCAACTCCAGAACTCATGATTTGAGACTTATTAATTTTGTCAGTATCTTTTAATTGTAGACGTAAACGTGTTGTACAATTATCGACTACATTGATATTATCGTGTCCACCAATACCTGCATAAACTTTTTTAGCCATTACCATGTATTTATCATCAGTATCAGATGTTGCCACTTCTTCTACAGGAGCATCATCATTAGCCTCTACCGGTTCACGACCTGGTGTCATCAAATTAAATTTTTTGATGGCAAAATCAAAGCCAAAGTAATAAATAACTGCCATAACTAAACCTTGAACTAATAACATATATGGCTTATTAGCAATTGGCATATGGAAACTTAAAATATAATCAACTAAACCAGCACTAAAGGTAAAACCTGCTGTCCAGTGCATAAAGGCTGCAAAAGCCATTGATAAACCTGTAAAAATTGCATGGATCACATAAAGTGGCCAAGCTACAAACATAAATGAAAATTCTAGTGGTTCCGTTACACCAGTAAAGAATGAAGCAAAGGCACCAGCCATCATCAATCCAGCAGTAACCTTCTTTCTTTCTGGCAAAGCATTTTTATAAATTGCCAAAGCTCCAGCGGGTAAACCAAACATCATTACAGGGAAATAACCAGCAAGATACATTCCAGTCACACCCTTAGTACCCTTATTGGCCCAGAAATTACCAATATCATTGATACCAGCAATATTAAATTCAAAGACTTGATTCAATGCCTGATGCAAACCTGTTGGAATCAAAAGACGATTGAAGAATCCGAATAAACCAGCTCCAATCCATCCCAGGTTAACAATAAACTTACCAAAACTAATCAAAGCATCATAGAGAACCGGCCAGACGAATAGTAAAACTACTGAAATCAATAGCATAACTAATGTTGATAAAATTGGCACTAAGCGTTTACCACTAAAGAATGATAATGCCATTGGCAATTTGGTCTCATGAAAGCGATCAAACAAAGCTGCGGCAATTAAGCCTGCAATAATACCAATAAAAACATTCCCAGCAATCGCATTAAAAGCTGGATTAACTTGTCCTACTTTAATACCTAATAATAAAGAAACTTGTTTAGGGGCCAAAACATAAGTTGGCACTATATAGGCTACAACCCCAGCCATAGCTGAAGCGCCGTCTTTTGTTTTTGACATTCCAATTGATAAACCAATTGCAAATAATAAAGCTAATTGGCTAAGAATGGCACTACCACCGACTTGTAAAAATTGCGATAAACCCCAATTTTTAGGTAGCCAGTGTCCAATTCCTTCAAGAAGTGCTGCTGCTGGCAAAACCGCAACTGGCAATTGAAGAGATCGACCCATTCGTTGAAGATAGGTTTTCATTTTCCCATTTTCCTCCCTTAATTAAGAAAAACATTAACGAATTAAATAATACTGGTCTACATACACTATCGCAACTATTTTATTAATTTTTCGCTCTTTGTAAGCAAGTTAAACGTTTTCAGTATTAATTGGACTAGACTTATTTAAAATTGGTATATTCCATGTAACTGCTAACATTATAAAAAACTAATGGTTTTTCTAATATTGACATAATATAAATAATCTGATATCTTTATATTACAAATAATTTAGGGAGTGAACTTTAACTGAAGACGAATCTTATATATTTCTTGCATCGAATTCGGAGCTGAGTTTGGCACATTACTTTTTAGCAATGCGCTTTTTTTATACTTTGAAAACGAATGAGGAGATGTAATTTGAAAACTAAACCCTATCAAATAGGACTTAAAAATTTAAAAGAAACATATGATACAAATGAATTCAAAACTGGACTTTCTAGCAATGAAGCTCAAAAACGTTTGCTGAAAAATGGTCCCAACAAATTAGAAACGGTCAAAACATCCAAGTGGAAGATTTTTTTCCGTCAATTCAATAATATGGTTATCTACGTCTTAATTGCGGCTACTTTGATAACTTTATTAATGCGTCACTATTCTGACTCGATCATTATTTTCTTGGTAGTAATCATCAATGCTATTATCGGGTATTATCAGGAATCCAATGCATCAGATGCCTTAGATAAAATTAAACAGATGCTATCGATTGAGGCTACAGTTTATCGCGATGGACAAAGAAAGGATGTACCCGCTGAAGATTTGGTTGTCGGCGATACCGTCTTTTTAGAAGCTGGGGACAATGTTCCTGCCGACTTAAGAATTATTGATTCTGATAATTTAAGAATTCAAGAGTCTGCTCTAACTGGAGAATCTAATTCTGTAGCAAAGATTGCTGAAGCTTTAGAAAACGATTTACCTTTAGCAGAACAAAAAAATATGGCTTTTGCCTCTACAGCTGTTACTAATGGTAGTGGTAGCGGAATTGTTGTTGCAACCGCTCAAGACACTGAAATCGGTAAAATCTCTAATGAAGTCAGTTCCGTTAAACAACGTAAAACTCCATTGATGCAAATCATCGATAGTTTAGGTACCAACGTTTCCTACTTTATTGTGGCTGCCTCCGTAGTCATTTTCATCATTGGTTTAATCTTCGACACTTACTCGCTGCCAGTACTTTCACTAGCCGTAGTAGCGATGATGGTTGGTGCTATTCCTGAAGGTATGCCCGCTACAACCTCTGTTATCTTAGCTAAGGGTGTCAGCGATATGGCGAAACGTCAACACACTATTGTCAAAACTTTACCTGCTGTTGAAACACTAGGATCAGTTGACGTCGTTGCAACCGATAAAACTGGTACTTTAACTAAAAATGAAATGACTGTTACTGACATTTTGATCGATGACCAAGAATTACAGGTTACTGGAACGGGATATGAACCAGTTGGTAAAATCGTTCAAAATGGTCAACCAGTCTCTATCACAGCCAAGCTAAAACTTTTATTAGAAGCCGGTTATCAAGCTAACGATACAACCTTGATCAAAGAAGATGGTCGCTGGAATATCAACGGCGAGCCAACTGATGGAGCCTTTCTTACGCTGTATCACAAGGTGTTCCCCTATAATCAAGAGAATAACTATACTGAAGTCGATATTTTACCATTTGATTCCGACTATCGTTATATCGGTAAAATTGTTCAAGATGAAGATAATAATCGTTTACTGTTCGTTAAGGGCTCACCGGATAAATTGCTCGAAATGGCTCAAAAACAAGATCCCACTTTCAACTATGAGTATTGGCTTCAAAAAGTTGAACAGTATTCAGCCGAAGGAAAACGAGTTATCGCTTTAGGTTATGAACAAGCACCCGCAACTGCTGACGAAGTAACTCATGAGATGATCCTTGATGGTCTAAACTTCCTAGGGTTAGTTGCCATCATTGACCCACCTCGCGAAGAAGTGATTGAATCTCTCAAGGTTATGCGCAAAGCCGGAGTTCAAGTAAAGATGATCACCGGTGATAATGCCATCACTGCTAAAGCAATTGGCGAAAAATTAGGCTTGGCTGATCAAATTCAAGCTATAACGGGAACTCAATGGGATCAATTGTCTGATTCTGAAAAAATAGTTGCTGCTAACGACAATCAAGTTTTTGCTCGAACTACTCCAAGTAATAAACTAGAAATTATCGAAGCACTGCAAAATAATAATAAAGTTACTGCCATGACTGGTGACGGCGTCAATGATGCCCCTGCTCTAAAACGAGCTGATATCGGTGTAGCCATGGGTATTAAGGGAACTGATGTTGTTAAAGACTCAGCTGATATGATCCTAACTGATGACAACTTTGCAACTATGTCCTCTGCTATCAGAGAAGGTCGTCGTATCTTCGATAACATCAAAAAGAGTATCCTCTACTTACTGCCAATTTCCTTTTCAGAAGGACTAATCGTTGCCTATGCGATTTTAACGAAACAAGAAATTCCACTGCAGCCGACCCAATTGCTTTGGATCAACATGGTTTCTGCCATTACGATCCAATTTGCTTTAATCTTTGAGCCAGCTGAAGATGGTATTATGAATCGTCCTCCTCGTAAAACTGGTAGTAAGTTAATGAATCGACATGATATTTTCCAAATGACTTATGTAGCTATCTTGATTGCTGCAGTCAGTTTGATAATTGATATTTACTTGAATAATCAAGGTGTAGGCGAGGTTATCTCAAGTACCACGATGGTTAATACATTAATTATCGGAAAAATTTTCTACCTATTTAACATTCGAACTCCCAAACCAGCTCTATCAAAAGAACTCTTTTCTAACCCTAAAGCCTTCTTGTTTGTAGGATTGATGATTATTTTACAGTTGATCCTAACCTATGTACCATTTATGCAAGAAATCTTCTCAACTGGAGCAATTGGTTTGCACGAATGGCTATTAGCCATTGGGGCTGGTGCAATTGTCCTAGTAATTACTGAGATTGATAAACTAATTTGTCTAAGAAAAGCGTAATAAAAACAACTTATACTTAGTGGATTGTCTTAAAGCATTTTAATTTTGCCTATAGACTATTATTTTTCCACATAAAAACACCCAATGACTTTAAATTCTTTAGTCATTGGGTGTTTTTTATTTAGAATCAAAAAATTTGAAATATGATTAAGTTATAATTTTTTATTTTTCAGAGACTAAGGGATAATCGTTATCCAAGACATAACCAAATCCACGAACCGTTTTAATAAAATCTTCTGACTTAGAACTTTCGGCCAATTTATCACGTAAATGGCTGATGTGAATATCTACAGTTCTAGTAGAACCAGCTGCATCATAGCCCCAAACACCTTCTAGTAATTGATCACGACTCATGACTTTGCCTCGATGCTGAACTAAATACCAAAACAAACTAAATTCCTTTGGCGTTAAGCGAAGATCATAGCCATTATGAGTTACGCGATAATGCTTGAAATCAATCACAATATCATTATATTTAATAGTTTCGTTCTTTAGGGTCGCACGTGAACCCTTAGGAACTTCTTTATTAATTGAAAACTTATCATAAACCCAAAAAAGCTGCTTAACTTTTGCTACCAGTTCAGTGTAATCAAATGGTTTTGTAATAAAACTATCTATATTAATATTATAAAAAAGTGACCGGCGCTTTTTTTCTCTAGCTGGTGCCAAAATAATTATTGGACCTGAAATTTTACTGCGAATGGATTTCAAAATTTTTAAAGATTGACTCATATCAGTGATAGAAAAGTCCCAAAGCAAACCAGCTATATCTTCTTTTTCAACTAACTTCTCCACATCTTTAGGATCAGTCACATTCCTAATAAACCAACCCTGACTATTAAAATAACTATTAATTTCAATAAAGAGTGGTAGTTTGTTACTTAATAATACTAAAGGTTGCATTTCCCCTACTTCCTTCCAGTAAATTTAACATCGCAAGGGTCCAAGCATTAAAGATTATCCAAATTTTTACAAACAATCATTTAATAGTCATCACGGCTGCATATCATATTTTGATTATAACAATGTAGATATACCGGGTCATTCACATTGCCTAATTCATTCATTGTATTTCAATATATACAAATACAAATGTTGTAATATTGCTCTACCTTTACTCTTGCTTACATTCTTAAGTTTACAAACTAAATGTATATTTTTTGAGCAACTTTACATAACTTTTACAATAAATAAACAATATTTATACACGAACGATATATCTTTATAACTGTTAGATAAAATCTGAATTTGAATAGAGGTTTTAGAAATGAAAAAGAAAACTATTATTCCTTTACTGCTAGGATTTGCAGCTTTGATGCTAGTTTTAACAGGTTGCGGAAACAGCAAATCTAGCTCGACTTCATCAAAGAGCTCTAGCGGCGAAACGTCAGGAAAGATCACTGCTGTCGGTTCTACTGCCCTACAACCACTTGTTGAAAAGGCTGCTTCTAATTTCCAAAAGGACAACAGCAAGGTTAATATCACCGTTCAAGGTGGAGGTTCAGGTACCGGCTTAAGTCAAGTTCAGGATAAATCAGTTACAATTGGTAATTCAGATATCTTCGCCGAAGAAAAACAAGGTATTGATTCTAAGAAATTAGTTGACCATAAGGTGGCCGTTGTTGGTATGGCTCCTGTTGTCAATAAAGACGCCAACGTTAAGAATTTAACTATGGCTCAAGTTAAAGATATCTTTACTGGTAAAGTTACTAATTGGAAAGATCTTGGTGGAAAAGACGAAAAGATCACTGTCGTTAACCGTGCTAAAGGTAGTGGTACTCGTGCAACATTTGAAGCTGCCGTTCTTAAAGGCGAAGATGCTGTCAAATCACAAGAACAAGACTCAAATGGTACTGTTCAAAAGATCGTTGAAAGCACACCAGGTGCAGTAAGTTACTTAGCATTCTCATATATCACTGACAAGGTTCAGGCCATTTCAATCGACAACATTAAACCAACTGATGAAAATGTTGAATCAAATAAATGGAAGATCTGGTCATATGAACATATGTACACTAATGGTAAAGCCGACGGTGCTACAGCTAAGTTCCTAGACTACATGAATTCTAAAGATGTCCAAGACTCATTAGTTAAAGACATGGGCTACATTAGTATTCATAATATGAAAGTTCAAAAAGATTCTAAAGGAACTGTTAGTTCAAAATAAACAACTGAAAAGAACTTCAACCTTGCCCAATCTTGGTCGAGGTTCTTTTTCTATATACAGGAGTGATTCCCTATGGATGACATAAAAAAAAGACTACAAACGAAATCCAAAGCCACTTTTCAAGATTATTTCGGTAAGGGAATTTGTTATTTATGCATTGGTCTAATTATTTTATTAGTAACATGTATTCTTTATTTCATTGCCTCAAAAGGATTAGCTACATTTACAACTGACCATGTGCGTGTGTGGGATTTTCTAACTAAAACTAATTGGAATCCTGGTGCTACTGATGCTAAAGGTCATCCCGACGTAGGTGCGCTACCTATGATAGTAACTTCATTTAGTGTCACGCTATTAGCTGCCATCCTTGCCACACCATTTGCTTTAGGCATAGCTATCTTCATGGCTTAATTTTCTAGCAAAAATGGTAGTAAAATTCTTCAACCGGTTATTGAATTGCTAGTAGGTATCCCTTCGGTAGTCTATGGTTTTATTGGACTGTCAGTAATTGTCCCCTTCATCAGAAGAATTTTTGGTGGAACCGGCTTTGGTATTTTATCAGGTACTTTAGTCCTTTTCGTCATGATTTTGCCTACCATAACTTCACTATCGGTCGATAGTTTAAAATCAGTTCCCATGTATTATCGACAAGCTTCTTTAGCCCTAGGGGCAACTAGATGGCAAACAATTTACAAAGTTATTTTGCGTGCGGCTATCCCTGGAATTTTAACAGCCATTATCTTTGGGATGGCTCGGGCTTTTGGTGAAGCCTTGGCTGTTCAAATGGTTATCGGAAATGCTGCATTAATGCCGAAGAATCTTATCTCTCCAGCTTCAACCTTAACAAGTAAATTGACCACTGACATTGGTAATACTGTTATGGGTACGTTGCCAAACAATGCGCTTTGGTCCTTAGCATTAATTCTTTTATTAATGTCCTTAGTTTTAAATATGCTTGTTAAATTTATTGGAAAGCGAGGTCGTTTTTAAATGAATGCAAAAAAAATAGACCGCTTAGCTACCGGAATTATTTATGCTCTAGTAGCCGCTGTTATCATTATCTTAATTGCGATTTTAGGATATATTCTTTTTAATGGTGTCCCTGATATTTCTTGGCATTTTTTGACATCAGCTGCCCAGTCGTTCAGTGCCGGTGGTGGTATCAGAGATCAATTATTCAATTCGCTTTACCTACTAATCTTAACTATTATTGTTTCTCTGCCAATTGGCTTAGGAGCTGGAATTTATCTGTCAGAATATGCTGCTGATAATTGGTTTACTGATTTAATCCGTACCAGTGTCGAAGTTTTAAGTTCGCTTCCCTCAGTAGTTGTTGGTTTGTTTGGCTATTTACTATTTGTTATCAAACTAAACCTAGGTTTTTCAATTCTTTCAGGTGCGATTGCCTTAACTTTTTTTAATCTTCCTCTATTGACTAGAAATATTGAAGAATCCCTTCGTAGTGTACCTAATTTACAAAGAGAAGCTGGCATGTCTTTAGGATTATCCAATTGGAAAACAACCACGAAAATAATTTTACCAGCTGCCTTGCCGGGCATTCTTACTGGCTTAATCCTTAGTGCCGGTAGAATTTTTGGTGAAGCCGCAGCACTAATTTATACTGCTGGTCAAAGTGCTCCAACAGTTGATTACACTAATTGGAATATCTTTTCAGCTACTAGTTTTCTCAATCCAATGCGTCCCGCTGAAACTTTAGCTGTTCATATCTGGAAAGTTAATACCGAAAGCGTCACTCCTGATGCCAATTTGATCTCAAGTGCCTCTTCGGCAGTATTGATTATTGTCATTTTGATTTTCAATCTTGGAACTCGTTTCTTGGGCAATAAATTATACAAAAAAATTACTGCATCAAAATGAGGTTCCTACTATGAAAAAATATAACTTAGAAGAAACATACATAACAGATATACCTGAAAAAAAAGCTTTATCAACTAAAGATCTGCAAGTTTACTACGGTAGTGAGCATGCTATCTTTGATGCCAATTTAAATTTTCCCCGCTACAAAATCACAGCCTTAATTGGTGCCTCTGGTTCAGGTAAATCTACCCTGCTACGCTGTCTCAACCGGATGAATGATAAAGTTGCTCGTGTTGAAGGAGAAATTTCTTATCGCGACGTAAATATTAATTCTCCGAAAATAAATATTTATGAAGTCAGAAAACAGATCGGAATGGTTTTTCAACGACCTAATCCCTTTGCTAAATCCATCCGTGAAAACATTACTTTTGCGTTAAAAAATGCCGGTATCACTAAAAAAAGTGATTTGGAAGAACGCTTAGAACAAAGTCTTAAAGGAGCCGCTCTGTGGGATGAAGTAAAGGACAATCTAAACAAAAGCGCTCTTGCACTTTCAGGAGGACAGCAACAGCGATTATGTATTGCCAGATCTATCGCCATGCGTCCTGATATTCTCTTACTTGATGAGCCTGCTAGTGCTCTGGATCCTATCTCTACTTCCAAAATTGAAGAGACTTTAAAAGTTCTTAGCAAAGATTATTCAATTATTATCGTGACTCATAATTTACAACAGGCCTCCCGTATTAGCGACTACACAGCCTTTCTACATTTAGGTCATATCATTGAATACAATTCAACAGTCAACATCTTTACCAATCCTCAAATGCAGGCTACTGAAGATTACGTCTCCGGAAATTTTGGTTAATAAAAAAACTCCAAATCCAATTAAAGGATTTTGGAGTTTTTTTATCTTAAAATCAATTCATATTCATCTGACTTATCAGTCTTTTTAATAATATAATCTTTAGAAATAATGTGTTGTAAATCTTCCGCAGATTTTTTTTCTTGATTCATAAAAAGGCGATGAATCTTATGATTAAATCCCGTCACTAATGCTAACCAACCACCAGTTGCAGCAATTGACCAGTCAACTCCGCTACCGGAAATCTGCGCTTGATGAATTTTATCGCAGAAATCAAAAGCCGTCTTAATAACCTTGATATTTTTAGCTTTAGTATCAGTAGCTTTTTGCAAACCTTCTAAATTATCAACTATCATCTATTTCCCTCATTTTTGGACAAATAAAAAGACGAGATCATTTTATCTCGTCTTTTATTTTACTTGTTTATCAAATAATTATACAGACCATACATAGTTGAATCTTTTAATGGTAACTTCTTTCCATCTTCAGTTACCTGAGTTACTTTAATGTAATCTTCAAAATCAGGAACTTCCAATTGTTGAATTGCTACAAACTCATCACCATTCTTATATTCCTTAGATTTTTCGACATTACCATCTAAGTAATTAATTTTCAACATTAATTATTATCTCCTTGCGCTCTTAAAATTTCGCCAAGTGAAGGTTGTTCTTTTACATCAATATGATACTTCTTGGAATATTCGTCAACAGCATCTTGTCCATATAACTTAGCATCCAATGGCATGAAGGCCGTTGCTACTGGATCATCTTGCTTAATTACCGCATTAACTACAATTGGTTTTTTATTGCCCGAAGCCTGCAATTCTTTAATCTTACTAAATACTTCATCAGCATCTTTAATTGATTTAACTGTAAAACCAATTCCACCTAATCCTTCAGCAACTTTAGCCCAATCGGCACCTGTCAAATCAACTCCGTACAAGTGTTGTTTAGAAGCAACCTGCTCATAATAAATGAATCCTAATCTCTCATTAGAAAGTACTACATTAATTACAGGTAAACCATATCTAGCTTCAGTAATTAAATCAGGTGCTACCATTGAAAATCCACCATCGCCAGACAAAGTCCATGCTTGAGCATCAGGAACACTCAAAGCACCAGCTAAACCTGCAGGTAAACCAAATCCCATTGTGGCAAACAATCCTGATATAGCAAAACGTTGATTATGATTCATTGGCAATCCACGAACACCAAATTCAGAAACATTTCCAGTATCAACTCCATAAGTGTCGTTCGGACCAGCCATTTCTGCGATTTTGCTTGTTATTGTTTCTGGATTCAAACCATTACTATCGTCCTTGGAAAGTTTATCCAACCATTTATCCCAATTAGCTTTGTTCTCTTGATTAGCCTTGAGCCAAGTTTCATTTGGCAAGGTCTCGTCTGTATCAACCAAAGCTTGTAGGTAACTCTTAGCATCAGCAATCACAGCATAATCAACATCAATTGTTTTACCAATATCATAAGGATTATTATTCACATCAATAATTTTGACACCTTCAGGCCAAAATCTAGCGAAAGGAAATTCTGAACCAATAAACAAAATTAAATCAGTATGTTGCAGAGCTTCAAAGCCAGACTTAGTACCTAAACGTCCAAAAGTACCAATAAAATTAGGATGATCCGTACTAATAACCCCAGTTGCAGGCACTGTAGTCATAACTGGAATATTGAATTGCTCAGAGAATTTAGTCAAAACGTCCTTAGCGCCTAACAAACCACGGCCAGCATAGACCAAAGGATGCTTAGCATTCTTTAACATTTCCAAACTATTTTCAATATCGTCAGGATTAATGTTTTGCGAATAATTGTTCTTTACTACTTTAGGTGTTTTAGTAGGAACGTAATCTATTTCAGTTGAAGTCAAATTTTCTGGCAAAATAACTACGGCCACACCGTTTTGTCTATATGCTTCACGAATAGCCTGATTAATAACATAAGGAATTTGTTCAGCTGTTGTAACAGTTCGATTATAAACTGCTACATCTTCAAACATGGGACCTTCATCCATTTCTTGGAAATAGTTAGTATTCATATTCTCTTGAGGTACTTGTCCCACTTAGGCTAACACCGGAACATGATCCATCTTGGCATCATACAATCCATTAAATAAATGTGTAGCACCAGGACCAGCTGATCCAAAAGCAACCCCAATTTTTCCAGTAAACTTAGCATCAGCTGAAGCAGCAATAGCTCCCACTTCTTCATGACGAACTTGAATATATTTAACCTTGTCCTTTTCTAAATAAAGTCCTTCGACCGTATGATTAATAGACCCACCAGGAACACCATAGACATGATCAACATCCCAATCTTCTAGAACTTTTATCAAAGCTTGTCCAGCTATCATTTTTGTCATAATTACACTTTCTCTCTGAAAAAATTAGCAATTACGTTAACTGCTTGCAAACGTTATCATCGGATATTTATAAAGAAAAATCAAATAATTCATCTTATTAGCTAATTGCATTAAAAAAAACAAGGATTGCTCCTTGTTTTATTTTCATTAATTATTGAAAAATTGTGATATAACCAAGAAAACTATTCCACCGACAATTACCCCAATTCCAATAATCAGATAATTCCAAAGGCCTAGAACTCCCAATAAAATTAAAATGATTCCAATTATCGGATGATGCAGCAAGGCAATTCCTGTTTTAATAAAAAGCCAAATAATTACAAGAATTGCTACTCCAATAGCAATTAAGAGTGGAGCCGAGCTGCTAGAGCTGGCTGCCATTAATGTAAGCATTTCAAGCCTCCTTTTTTGTAAAATAGATTATATCATTAATAAATGATCAAGGTATATTATTTAGTATAATTAAATATCTTTTAAAAATTTATGTAAATGGCTGTAAATATTATGAAAATAATATTACAATCAAAGCTTAAACGAAATGACAAAGAATTATTGTCATTTTTAAAGGAGTTTAATCTTGCTATTTAAAGAAAACAACCATAGGAAAGGCCTTGCCATATTTTATTTAGTAGCGTTTTTCCTACTTGAAATACTAATCATTACAAACAATTCTGTAATTTTTAGTATCGATCATTCGATTCAAAATATTCTCGGAACCGCCGTCTCACCATTTAATACTAAGATATTCTCTATAATAACCTTTTTGGGAAGTCCCGTAATGGATACGTTTTACTTAGTTTTAATGATGATTCTGTTCTTCAAATTCAAGCAAAGAGATGCTAGTTTATGGACTGGATATATTTTAATCGGTGGAAATATCATTTCTTATCTAATTAAAATAACAGTCAAACGTCAACGCCCTTTAGACAAAATCATTCCTGCTTCCGGTTTTAGTTTTCCTAGCGGACATGTTTTTGGAACAATGCTAGTTATTATGACAATAATCTTTTTAATTTTGCCATCTCTCAAGAAGCAATCAACTAGATGGATTATCAACGGAATCCTAATTATCTGGGTAATTATTGTAGCTATTTCTCGGGTTTATCTTCGAGGACATTTTCCAAGTGATGTAATCGGTAGCGCACTTCTTGCCGGTGCTTGGTGGCAGTGTAGTAAATTATTATATTTCAGATACTATGATTCTCTTGTCAAACTTTTAAAATTGAATAATTATTAAAAAAGACTTTGCTAACCATAAATTCGGTTAACAAAGTCTTTTTCTATGACTAGAAATATCTTAATTAATAATCTCGTCGATTGCTACTAATAACTTAGTAATATCCTCATCATAAACTTCACCAATATTACCAATTCTAAAAGTTGGCACTTGTGAAATCTTACCAGGATAAATTACAAAACCATCTGATTTTAATTGTTGATAGAACTCATTAAAATCAAAATCATCGCTTGGATAAATAAAGGAAGTAATAATTGGCGATTGATTCTTCTCATCAATTAAAACTTTAAAACCAAGTTCTTCCATCCCAGAAGCCAAATGTTTTTGATTACTGCTGTAACGCTGATGACGAGCAGTAACTCCACCTTCCGCCTTTAGCTCTTCTAAAGCCTCGTAAAAGGCATGGACAACGTGAGTTGGTGAAGTAAATCTCCATTTACCATTATTTCGTTCCATCTCAGCATATTGTCCATATAAATCCAAAGACAATGTTCTAGAAATTCCTTCAGTCGACTCTAAAAGTTTCTTTCTGGCAATTACAAATGAAAAACCTGGTACACCCTGGATACATTTGTTTGAGCTACTGATTAAATAATCAATTTTTTCTTCTTTTACATTGATTGGCACGCCGCCAAAACTACTCATTGCATCGACAATTGTTACAATACCTTTATCACTAACATAAGGAATAATATCCTCAATTGGATTCAAAATTCCTGTGGTAGTTTCACAATGAATCATTGCAAAATGTGTGATATCTAGATATTTGTTAAGATACTCAGTCACCAACTCCAAAGTAATTGGTTCCCTCTCATCAACAACTAGGTCCACGTGATCAAGGCCATAAATATCCGCCATTTCACTGATACGTTTTCCATATGCACCATTGATTCCAATTAACAATTTATCTTTATTTGAAATTGTAGAACTAATGACCGATTCAACCCCATAAGTACCGCTTCCTTGAATGGGAACTGCAGTATACTCATCTTCATTAACTTGAGCCACTTCTAATAAAGAATGTCTAAAAGATTGAGTGATCTTTTTATAGTCGTCATCCCAAGTACAATAATCAAAATCCATTGCTTGTTTAACTTTTTCACTTGTGGTTAATGGTCCTGGGGTTAAAAGTAAGTATTTTTCTACCATTTTTTATCCATCGCTTCGTTTAAATATTCAATAATTTGAACTAAATCAAATATACTGTTGACGACAAAATCAGCATTAGCTGATTCAAATTTTCTCTTTACTTCATTTCTTCTTAAAATTTGTTCTTCATTACTTAACTCATCAAATTCAACTTGTGACAATCCCATCAAACTGCTTCCTTCAGCAATTCCAACAGTTTTTACACCTGCATTAAGACCTTCTTCAATATCTACTAAAGTATCTCCTACCTTAATAACCTTATTAGGATCATCGATATTGAATTCCTTCATAATGTATTTAATCATTGCTGGAGAAGGACGACCTAAACCCTTGACATCCTCTGAAGTCACTACCAATTCAGGAGTATAGCCTAATTCAGCAGCCTTATCTTGAACAACTTTCATCATTTCAGCAGTATAACCGGTTGTTGTGGCAACTTTTATACCATATTCCTTTAAATAGTTAAAAGTCTTTAATACGCCTGACTTTAACTCTGTATACTCTTTTAAATAATGAATTAGTTCTTGTTGAAAATCTTTATAGATCCTTTTTCGATCATCATTATTAGGTAATTCAGAATATTTTTCTTTCCATTGTCGTTTAACATCATTAAGTTCCAATATTCTACCAATATGGTCCCATTTGGCCATTCCCATATCTTGGCGAATATCATCGTCGCTTAATTCGATACCGGCATTCTTAAATGCCTTTTTAAATGCAATAACTGGTGCCAAACTACCGTAATCAACAGTGGTTCCGGCCCAATCAAAAATTACTGCCTCAATCATAAAAGTTCTCTCCCTAAATTAGCGGTTTAAATAATACTGTCTAATCTTCACCGCAATAAACTCAAGTACAAATGTTACTAATATAACTAAATAAACAATTAATCCAGTCTCATGGAAATCAAAACTCATTCCACTAGCTACAAATAACTGATACCCAATTCCTCCGGCTCCAGCAGCTGCACCCACAGCAATAGCATTAGCAAAATTAATTTCTAATCTAATAAATGTCCAAGAAACAAACGATGCCACGATGGTTGGCCAGATTGCTTGAAAAACAATAACCCAGAATTTAGCACCAGTAACCTTTAACGATTCGATCTTTGCATTGTCGATTCCTTCAATACTTTCAGAGTACGCCTTAGTTAAATATGCAATACTATGAAAACTAAGTCCCAAAATAGCGGCAGTAGTACCCAATCCGCATACTATAGAGAATATTAAAGCCCAAATAATTGTTGGTATAGCTCTAATGACAGCCATAATAACTCTTATTCCTGCTCCTAGATAAGCATTAGTCAAATTCTTGGAAGCTAAAACTGCAAATAAGAATCCAAAAACTGCTCCAATAATCGTCGTCAAAATTGAAAGAAGCACACTGTTGCCTAAAGCTTCCATTAATAATGGCAAACCATCCGTACCGGCATTAGGTTGCAGAAACATTTGATTCAAAGTAGTCATTAATTCCTTTAAAGCTTGATTAATCTGTACCCCGGCCGTATCCAAATGTGTCAATGTATAGCCAGTAATAAGCAGCAAGCTAACAAAGACAACTAAAATCATCGTTCTAGACAAACTTCTTTCATGCAACTTAATCTCTGGGGAATTAGGCAGTTTCGACTTTTGAATAATACTATCTTGACTATCTGTCATAAGATTACCTTCCTAATTTGATTTGAAATTGTTTCTAAGGCAATAACGACAAAGATAATTGCCAAAACTGTCATCCCTGCTGCATCAAATCTAAAACTTTTATAATAAATATCAAAAATGAAACCAATTCCCGTTCCTGTCAAAATTCCAACCAATGTTGCATCACGAACATTATTTTCAATCATATAAAGAATCCAACTGAGAATACTTGGTAAAATCTGCGGTAACACTGCCTGAAAAATAACCTGAAAGTAGCTTGCTCCAGTTGCCTTTAAAGCCAACATAGTTTCACTTGCTTCATCTTCAATTATTTCCATAAATGCTCGAATTAAGTATCCAACAGACATTAATAATAGAGCCAAGAAACCAGTAAAATCGCTCTGTTTGAATGAAAAAAGTAAGATCATGGACCATGCAACTAACGGAATATTTCTAAAGAAAGAGGCGATTGCACGTACAATAGTTTGAACAAAACCATTGATACCAGTAACCTTCGATCCTAAAAGAGCTACAAAAATTGCAATTATTGCAGCAACCATCGTTGAAGAAATAGCTAACAGCACTGTTTGAATTAGTTTTTGCCAAATTCGTGGAAAGTACTGCATTGAATGAGCGGTCGGTTTGAAATTAACACCTAACCAAGCAAAAGCCTTCGGCACAGCAAGTAATCCATTTAAATTATCGAAATTTAATATTTGACTACCTAATATATAAATACCGCCAATAATTGCGATTATTGCTGTCTGATGCCATCCTTTGTGTGATAAATATTTTATAGGAGATTGCATTATTCAAGCTTCTTTGTAATATCTTGATCATAAAGTGTCCTCAAAGTATCCTCTGATAGTAAGTTGCCGCTTCATCAAAAACTAAACGTCCTTTACGAATTCCAATAATTTGATCAGCATACATTTTTGCCATGTTAATCTGATGAAGATTAGCAATACAGATCAAATTATATTCTTCAGTAAGATTTTTCAATAATTCCATTACATTCTGAGCTGAAGCTGGATCTAGAGATGTGATCGGCTCATCGCAAAGGATTACCTTAGGATGTTGGATCAAAGAACGAGCAATTCCAACACGTTGCTTTTGACCACCACTCAATTCAGAACATCTCTGTAAAGCAAAGTTTTCTAAACCTACCTTTTTAAGTAGTGACATTGCTTCTTCTTTTTCTTCTTGGGTATATCTGCCAAAGACACCAGCTAGGGTTGACTTATATCCTAATCGACCATGTAAAACATTCTCGATTACTGTCAATCTCTCTACCAAATTATAATTTTGAAAAACCATTCCAATTTGACGACGATACTTACGTAATTGAGTCTTGTTAGCAGTTCTTATATCATTACCATCTAACAATATTTGTCCATTATCATCTTTAATCAATTGATTTAAGCTTCTCAAAATAGTAGTTTTTCCGGCTCCAGATGGCCCAATTATGGCAACGAAAGTACCAGGTTTAATGTTGAATGAAATATCTTTTAAAGCTGGTTTATCTTTCTCATAGCTCTTTTGTAAATCTTTAACCTCTAACATACTCTGCCCCTTTTATTTACCAACAAGTTCATGAGTAGGTTTGTACCATGCGTCATCAACCTTCAAAAGAACTGTCTTATCACTCTTCTTTTGCCATAATGTTGGTGTTTTACTCTTACCATCAGAGAACAAATTCTTATTGTTTGTAAAATCTTTAGAAGTGAAACGTTTTGTAATAGCATCTACATCAGTTTTGCTTAATGCTTTTGTATTCACAACGAATGGTCCATTTTGAACTGGTAGAACTGAGATATTAACTAATTGTTTGCCCTTAAATTCTGCAAATGGAGCATCAGCGTCATCTTTAATAGTAAAGACTGAACCTGGTTTGTCGTAGCTTCCTTCAGTAACTTTCAAGAATACTGTTAAATCAATATCATCAAAGGCAGCAACATCAACATCGCCCTTCAATAAATTAATAGCTGAACCTGGATGAGTACTTCCATAAAGAACCTTGCTAAAGAATTTGCCACCTTCTGACAGTTCATCTTTATCTTTTAGTTTGAAGTGCTTTTGGATCTCATCTGTTGGTACCGCAAATCCAGATGTTGAACTTGTTGAAACGAATGAAGCTTTTTCACCTTTAATCTTGTCAATGTTATATTTGCCGTCTTTCTTATATTCATCGGCTTTTTCCTTTGGAACCATTAGATATGAACGGTAACTAGCACCTTTAGTAGTACCTTCTGGACCAGATTGTAAAAGTAAAGGTTCTACCTTAGCATTTTGAGCATGAGCTTGAATGTATCCATCGGCACCCATGAATGCAAGTTGTGCCTTACCTGAAGCAATGGCCTCAATAGCTACGTTATAATCAGTTGTTGTTTGAATATTAACTTTTTTGCCTGTTGCCTTGTGCAATTCATCCTGCAAAGCTTTACGTGATGCTGTAAAGTTCTTAGCTGATTCATTTGGATAGAAAACCATTGTAATTTCTTTACTATTATTTCCACCCGTTTTCTCAGAAGCTGAACTCTTTGATGAGCAGCCTGCTAGAACACCTGTAAGTAATAAAAATACCCCTAGAAAAGCGGTTAATAATCGCCCTTTTTTCATAAATAACTCCCAACTTTCTCTCTATTTTTTGAACAACTTTAGATTAACAAAGCTTTGTAAATTAATAATAAATTTTCTGTAAAATAATCATTTATAAGGTTTACATTATTTATACAAAATATATACAAACAACTGGGCTATAATGTAAGTGAAATTACACAGGAGGTAAGTTTATGGCTACAAATATTCCTTATATCGAATTAGCAAACGGTGTTATGATTCCCCAAGTTGGACTCGGAGTTTTTAGAATGAACGACGATGAAGTTCTCAATAGTGTTAAATGGGCAGTCGAAAGTGGCTACAGACACATCGATACAGCTAGTTTTTACGATAATGAAGAAGCTGTCGGCAAGGCTATTAAAGAAACTGGAATTGATCGTAAATATCTCTTCATCACCACTAAAGTATGGAATAACGTTCGTGGATACGATGAGACAGTTGCTCAGTTCAATAGTTCACTTCAAAAACTTGGTTTAGACTACTTGGATCTTTACTTAATTCATTGGCCTGCTCCAGGTTTTGAAGAAAATTGGCGTGCCATGGAAGATCTTTACAAGGCCGGAAAAATCCGTGCCATTGGTGTTTCAAACTTCAAAGCCCATCATATTGAACAATTAATGAAAACTGCAACTATTACTCCAATGGTTGATCAAATTGAAACTCACCCTTACTTGCAAGAAAATGATTTGCACGAATACCTACAAGAAAAGAACATTGCTCACGAATCCTGGAGTCCTCTTGGCGGTGGTATCAATAAAGTCGTCGATGATCCTGTTATCAAACAAATTGCTAGCGATCACCAAAAAACACCCGCTCAAGTAATTCTCCGTTGGCATATTCAACGTGGAGAGATTATTATTCCTAAGTCTACTCATGAGAGTCGAATCAAGGAAAATATTGATCTCTTTGATTTTCATTTCGACTTAAGTCCAGAAGAAATGTCACAAATTTCTAAATTGGATAGCGACAAACGAGTCGGTGCTGATCCAGACGACCAAGACTTCCTTGAACATTCAACAACCTACACAAATCAAAATAATGCTAAATAAAGTTAAAGGGACGACAACTCGATTTTGAGTTGCCGCCCCTTTCATATTAAGCGGTGTGAAGTTATGTTTTCTTCCAAATTTTTGCTACAACTATAAATGTTATATCTCCAATCCTAGATTTTTTATTCGGTTGTTACCTGCAATTGTTTTCGATATTCCGAAGGTGTTTTTCCATATTTACCTTTAAATGCAGCATAAAAGCTTTTTTCATCAGGAAAACCAGTTTTTACGACAATTGTAGTTAACTTATCATCAGTTTTTTCAATCAACTCAGCTGCATTTTGAATACGTAATAATGTTAAATATTTTTTAGGAGACATCCCTAAGTATCTTTTAAACAACTTTGAAAAGTATGCATAACTATAATTGTATTTCTTAGCCATGTCCGTTAGTCGCAGATCACTCGAATATTGATTATGAAAATCTTCAATTGCCATACTTATAACTTCAGGAATCTTTTGTTCTACTTTCTTATCTACAACAAAATTTTTAATCAGAATACTAACTAGTTCTACCGTTAGAGATAATTGATGCAAATGTTCATATTCATCAACATTTTGAACTTGAATATCCTTAACTTGCTTAATCAATTCAATTAACTTTGCAAAGGCAGCTCTCTGGCTGTCTTTTTTTGGTGCTTTGATCAATTCAATTTTTTTGTTGCGAATCGTCTTTGGCAAACAGTTACGCAACCAATCATAATTAATCAACAAAGTTATGATTCGCTGATCAGGCGTTATAACCGTATCGAAACTATGAATCAAGCGAGAATTCGTTACATAGACATCATCTTGACTCAAAGAATATTCTTGACCTTCAAGATACATTTTCCCAGGATTGCCTTTTTCAACAAAAGTAATTTCAATAGCCTCATGCCAATGAGGAACTACATATTTTTCACCAACAGGACGATGATAAATACATTTCACTGGATTAGCGTACTCAAATTCAAGTAACTCCATAGATGTGGACATTTCTAAATCCTCCTATAGGACAAAAAAAGGTAGTTATGTTAGCAAATATAAACTTATCTTAGATATTGTAAGCGTATACAATGTCTAATGTCAAAGGATATAAAAAAAGCTTTTTTAAAAAAAATATTTAAGGAGCAAAAAATGGCACATTTAAAAATAAATTACTTCTCAAATGCACTGTTAAAAGACTGCCAGATGGATGTCCTATTGCCACAAAAAACAGCTGACTCTCCTAATTGGAATCAAGATCTTTTAACTGATTTGCCAGTACTTTATTTACTACATGGTATGAGTGACGACAACACTTCATGGCTTAGAAATACTCGCTTAGAACGCCTTATTAAAAATACTCCACTGGCAGTTGTTTTACCTAATGCTGATTTAAGTTGGTATGCAAACACAACTTACGACATGAATTATTATGACGAGATTGCAATCAAATTGCCACAAGTAGTACATGACTTATTTCCTCAAATATCTACCAAAAGGGACAAAAATTTTATCATGGGTAGTTCAATGGGAGGTTACGGAGCTTATAAAATAGCCTTATCTACTAATAATTTTGGCTATGCCGCAGCGTTATCCGGTGCCTTTGATCCTAGTGGCTCAAATAAAATCCTCACCAGTTTTCGTTCAAACGATTATTGGAACGGCGTTATTAATAAAAGAGATGATTTTAAAGTCTCCCCAGAAAATCTTTTACATTTAGCTGAACAGAAACTTTCTCTACACGAACCTGTTCCCAATCTATACGCTTGGTGTGGTCAACAAGATTTTCTTTATCAAGATAACTTGAATCTCATTTCTAATCTAGAACAATTAGGCATCAATATTGATGCTGAATTCACTAATGGTAAACACGACTGGTATTCCTGGGACAAATTTTTAGAAAATATCTTAGAGTGGCTACCTATCGAATACATGCCTGAAGAAAGGCTCTGTTAAGGAGAAAAAATATGGATTATACAGCCGATGCCCAACAAATCATTAACTCTGTTGGAGGAAATGACAATATTGATACATTGATTCACTGTATGACTCGACTTCGCTTTACTTTAAAGGATGAATCTAAAGCGGACACTAAAGCTATCGAAAATATTGACGTTGTTATTAAAATCATGGAGGCTCAAGGTCAATATCAAATTGTAATTGGTAATAAAGTAACTGACGTTTTTAATGCTATTTTAGGAATTTTGCCCCGTTTAGCTACTGATGAAAACGTTGAAAAAGAAATTAACAGTTCTGATTCAAAAGAAAATTCAAAATTTGGTGCTAAATTCAAACATGGCTACGATGAATTTATCGGTGTTCTTACAGCCTCTATGATGCCTATCATTGGCGTCCTAGCAGGCTCTGGAATCACTAAGGGTATTCTTGCTGGACTAGTAAGTGCCGGAATTTTAAGCGATAAGGCCGGAATCTATTTGCTCATCAATACTATGGCTGACACAATCTTTTATTTCTTACCCGTTATTTTAGGATTCACAGCTGCCAGAAAATTAGGTTCTGATCCAATCGCTATTGCTGTAATTGGGGCCTTTCTGATACATCCAAATATTATTGGGATTTCTGCCAATAAAGTACCAGAAATAGGTCTTTGGGGTGACTTTGCCGTTAAAATAATGAATTACTCTGGTTCAGTTTTTCCTATTATTGTTGCAGCCTGGCTAGGCAAATATGTCGAAAAATATCTAAAAAAAGTTATACCAGATATGATTCAAGGTATCTTCGTTCCTATCATTGAAATTATTATTCTTTCCTTCGCTTTATTATTAGTGGTTGCTCCAATTATCACTGTTTTAAGTAAAGGACTTGCAGACGGTATTTCTAGTTTATTGGCCTTCAATGGTATCGTTGGTGGTGCCATCTATGGAGCTTTCTATCCTATCTTGGTTGTCTTCGGATTGCATTGGCCATTGATTCCTATCGTTATTAATGATTTAGCTGTCAATGGTCAAAGTGTAATATGTGCTCTAACTTCAATTACTGCTTTAGGAATTGCTGGCTCAGTCTTTGCCGTTGCTATCAAAACTAAAAAACAAAAATTTGAAGCTCTAGGATATTCGGCCGGAGTTTCTGACTTATGTGGAATTGCAGAACCTTCTCTTTATGGAATTCTTTTAAAATATAAAAAAGCTTTCTATATGACCATGATTGGCAACGCTATCGGAGGAGCAATCGCCGGAGGAATGCACTTAGTGATTTATGGATTTACAGGCAGCCTGATTGGATTCCCTTCTTTCATCAATCCTAAAGGAGGAATTGATTCCAATTTTACCGCCTATATAATTTCTCATTTAGTGGCCTTCATAATCGCTTTTGTCTTAACTTATCTATTCGGTTACAATGACAAAATGATCGCCAGTGATCAGGAAGCTTAATTAAAATTTCAATCAATATATAATAAAGCCCCAATGACTAGCTTTCGGTCATTGGGGCTTTATTTTAATTTAAATAATTAAAGATTTCCCAGTCTAAAACCAGAAAAAGCCTATATTATTTATATTGTTCTTTAAGTAAAAATAAGTTATTATAATTGATATACTTAAAGTAGCTTAAAGAGGGATACTTATGCAAAAAGAACGACTTGACTTGATTTTAAAAACACTCCAAGAAAAACAAACCCTAACTTTAAAGGAAATAATTGCCCTAACTAAATCCTCTCGTGACACTGCTAGGCGTGATATCGTCAAACTTTCAGAGAACAATTTGGTTGATCGTAATTATGGAGGAATTAGTCTTCCAAATACCTTTAAGAAACTAGATAACTATTTACAAAGAAGCGATGATTTCGTTAATGCTAAACAGGAATTAGCTAAAAAGGCTGCTATTTTTGCTAAACAGGCCACACAAATTTATTTGGATGTTTCAACAACAATTGAATTCATGCCTCAATACTTAACTAATCCAAGTCTTTTTGCCGTTACCAATTCTTTAGATATTGCAGATCAACTGGTTAGACATTCGAAATGTAAAGCTCGAATTTTGGGTGGCAATCTGGATGCAGAAAAACGTTGTATAGTCGGTACTAGACCCTGTTTAGATTTAGAGAATTATAGTTTTGATTATGCCTTTTTAAGCTGTGTTGGTATCGATGAAGATGGTGTCTACTATGCTTATGAAGATGATATTGATTACAAAACTAAAATTCGTAAACAATCAAAAAAAATAGTCTTACTACTAGATAGCAGCAAGATTAATGTTAAACATAATTTTCGGGTTCTAAATTTAAATCAAATTGATTACATCATCACCAATGACAAATTACCTCAAAATTTGGAAAACAAACTATTAAAATCCAAAACACAAATGATTTACCTTTAAGGAGATTATTATGAGTAAAACAATTTTATTTGACGTCGATGGAACTTTAATTGATACCGAGAAAACTATTATTAAATCATGGCAAAAAACTTTAAAGGACATATTGAATGTCGAACCAAAGGCTGAAGATTTATTTTATATTTTAGGTATTCCTGGTACCAAAGCAATCGAAAAATATTCTAATGACCCCAAACTCAGTCAAGAATTAATGAATCTGTGGGAAAAGAATGACCATTCAATGTTCCACTATTCGAATTTATTTTCTGGAATTGAAATAATGTTGCGACAATTAACTAATAAAAATGTTCAGTTGGGAATCGTTACTTCAAGAACCGATCAGGAATTAAAAATGGTTTTTGATAATTTTCCAATCCAACAATACTTTGATATCTGCATAACCGCTTCTCAAACAAAACTTCATAAGCCTAATCCTGAGCCTATTTTAAAAGCAATTGAATCCTTAAAAATTGATCCAATCAATACCCTCTATATCGGCGATTCAATCTATGATTTCCAATGTGCTCGGGGCGCCAATGTTGAGTTTGCCCTAGCTAGCTGGGGTGCAAAAGATAATCCTGAATTTTCTAAAGTCGACTATCTCCTAGAAAAGCCAACTGATTTAGTTAAACTAATTTAATCCCTTAAATAAAAAAAAGCCTAATGACTAATTTTTTTAAGTCATCAGGCTTTTTTTATTAACAACTACCCTTTTAAATACTTATACACTTGTTGTCCAGCTTGGCGACCAAAGACTACCGTTTCAGCAATAGAATTTCCGCCAATACGATTATTGCCGTGTAAGCCACCAGCTACTTCTCCGGCCGCAAATAACCCTGCTATTGGTTGATTAGCTTCATCAAGGACTTGGGTCTGATGATTAATTGCTACTCCACCCATAGTATAATGCACTGCTGGAGCAATATGGATTGCAAAGAATGGTGCTTCTGAAATATCTCGCTCCATCCCTGTTTTTCTTCCAAAGTCTTGATCATTTTTAATCTTGACCGCTTGATTCCAATTATTAACTGTACTTTGAAGTGAATTAATATCAACCTTAATTGTCTCTGCTAATGCAGAAAGTGTTTGGCCTGTCTCAACTAAACCAATATGGTCATAAAATTCAATCGCCTTAACTCGATTTCTAATACTTTGATCAAAAATCAAATAAGCTCCAGTTCCACCCAAATCATCAATTGCCTGCGTAACATTCTTTCTGGTATCCAATTCATTAACAAAACGTTGTCCTGAATTATTAACTAAAATGGCTCCCTCACCACGGACAGCCTCGCCTATTAAAAATGCATGTGGCGTATCCTGCTGAACGGTAGGATGAACTTGAACCTGATCCATATCCACCAGTTTAGCTCCTACTTTTTGAGCTAATTTCAAGCCATCCCCGGTAGCGCCGGGTTGATTAGTGGTCCGTAAATTCAATAAATCGGAACGATATTGTGCTAAAAGATCTTTGCCAGCGCCAAAACCGCCTGTGGCTAAAACTACTGCTTTAGCTTGAATTTTTATTTCACGATTAGAAAAAGCCTTAACCCCAACAATTTGATCATTATCTGTCAACAAATCTGTAACCTTTATATTATCGAACAAAGGAATCTGATATTTAGCAATGTATTTCAATAACTCAGTTACTAAATATCCCCCAATCGGCGCCAAAGAACTAGGTCGATGAGTTCTCATCGTTTTCATACCGCCAGTAATAGTTAAATCATCTAGCTTGATATCATGTTGATCTAACCAATCAATAGCCAAAGCGCCATGTTCAGTAAAGAATTTCAACAGTTCCGGATTATTCATTTTACCGCCACCAACGAATGTTTCGTTATAGAAATCAGCAAAACTATCAACAATTTTATGGTTCAACTGAACAAAAGTTTCGGCGGCATTCATCCCTGAAGAAGCTCGCGTTGTATTACCACCAAGCTTATCCATTTTTTCTAAAATTACCGGTGATAACCCCAATTCATAGGCCTGAATTGCACTAGTTAAACCAGCACCTCCAGAACCAATAATTATGACATCGTAATTGTCTTTTAATTGCTTTAAATCAGTCGGTTCAAAACTAAATTTTTCAGCCATTTTATTTCTCCTCAATTCCAGTCATATCAATCGGTACTACCCATTTGTCAAATTGCTCTGCCGTTACTGAGCCTGATTTTATGGCTGCTTCTCGCAAGGTTGTGCCAGCTTTTTGGGCTTGTTGAGCAATCTCTGCACTCTGATGATATCCAATATGTGGCGACAAAGCCGTTACTGTCATTAATGATTGGTCAACTAGTTCTTCCATACGAGCTTCATTAACTGTCATACCAGCAATCATTTTGTCAGCAAAACCAGTTATCGTTCCCGTCAGCAACTCAGCTGACTCTAAAAATGTATAAATTAGCACAGGTTTATAAACGTTCATTTCAAAGTTTCCCTGACTAGCTGCCACATTTACGGTGACATCATTCCCCATCACTCTAACTGCAGCCATAGTTATCGCTTCAGCTTGAGTTGGATTAACTTTTCCAGGCATGATAGATGACCCTGGCTCATTTGCAGGGATATTCAATTCTCCATATCCAGAACGCGGACCACTAGCCAAAAAACGCACGTCATTAGCAATCTTCAACAAATCACTAGCTAAAGTTTTCATCGCTCCATGAACAACGTTTAACCCTGAGTGAGCTGCTAAACCATAGAACTTATTATTATCAGCCGTAAATTCATGTTGATAAGTTTGACTCATCTGTACAGCAATTTTTTCAGCAAAACCTGGTGCAGCATTTAGTCCTGTCCCTACAGCAGTCCCACCTATTGCCAATTCACCCAATGTTTGATTAAGTTCTTGTAAATAACTTAAATCATGTTCCAGCATACTAACCCAGCCACTTATTTCTTGACCGAAAGTTAAAGGAGTAGCATCTTGCAAATGAGTACGTCCAATTTTAACTACTTTCCAATATTGTGTTTGTTTCGCTTTCAATTCAGCAACCAAATGTTTTGTCGAATCCACTAACTCATCAATGGCCATGGCCGCTGTAATATTCATTGCTGTTGGAAAAATGTCATTCGAACTCTGACCATGATTGACATCGTCATTTGGTAAAATCTCAATTTTTGAATTGAGCTGTGCAGCCACATGTGCCACAACTTCGTTTACGTTCATATTAGTTTGTGTTCCTGAACCAGTTTGATAAACCACTAAAGGAAAATCTTTTCTCAATTCAGCATCATTCAATTTCAATAACTGATCAATTGCCTCTACTATCAAATCTGACTTAGCAGCAGAAAGAGCTTGAGCTTCCTTGTTTGCAAGCGCAGCAGCCTTTTTAATTTGCAATAAGGCCCTGATAATTGTCAAAGGCATCTTAGCGCCAGTCGAAAAATTATGACGACTACGTTCAGTTTGTGCACCCCACATAGCCTCAACCGGAATTTTTACTTTACCTAAAGTATCTTCTTCAATTCTATAATCTGACATTTTTCCCTCCAAAACAAAGTTGTTATTTCAATTATAGCGAAGTTGAAAGTTTCGCCCAAACAAAAAATGTCCAATCATTGGTCAATTTTTTAACCAACAATTAGACATCCATTACAAGCTTATTTAATCAATACTCCGACACTTAGAAATACTAAAATCAGAATAACGATCATGATTAACAATTTGGTAACAAACTTAATCCATTTATCAAAACCGACATTTACCATTGCTAATGAAACTAAAATCAACCCCGTTGGCGCTACTAATCCAATCAACCCTTGGCCCCAGTTATAAGCATTGATGATCAAAGAACGATCAATCCCCACAACATCTGCTAACGGAGCCATGATTGGCATTGATAATACTGCCAAACCAGAAGATGACTGAATAAAGAAACCAAGAATAATATAAACAAAGAAGAGTACGCAGATGAACAATACATTATTCATACCACTGATCTGATTGCTGAAATAATGCATGATCGTGTCGCTGACAAAACTCTTTTCCATTACAATTCCAACTGATCTAGCTAATCCTACTGTCAAAGCAACACCTAGTAAATCGCCCGCTCCTGAAACAAAGCTAGAAACGAATTTGCTTTCTTTCAAACCTGCTGTAAAGATCAAAACGTAGATTACCGCTAAAAAGACAACTGCTATTTCTGTGAAATACCAACCTAACTGTTGAACGCCATAAATCATTACTACGAAGCCTAGAGCAAAGACAATTAGGGATAATTTTTGGCGCATTGTAAAATCGCTTTGAGTCGTTAGATCCATATCGCCTAAAAACTTCTCCTTATCTTCAGCTGCTTGATCAGCGACTAAAGACTTGCTAGGATTTTTTCTAACTTTTTCAGCATAATGAATCGTATAAACGATTGAAATACCAACAGCTGCAAACCACATCAAAACTCGCATTGGTAAGCCATCAGTAAAATTAATTCCGGCAGCATTCGAAGCAATCACAGTTGAAAATGGATTGATTGTTGAACTCATTGATCCAATAGCCGTTCCCAAATAAACTGCCGCGACTGCGGTCAAAGTATCATATCCTGCCAGCAAAAAGATTGGAATCAAAATGGGATAAAAAGCGATTGTTTCTTCAGCTAAACCAAAAGTTGTACCCCCTAAAGCTATCAAGGAAGTCACAATAACAATCAGCCATTTCTGTTTACCTTTAAGTTTTTCTGATAAGCGCATCATCCCTGAATCCATGGCACCAGTAGCATTAACAATTCCAATAACGCCACCTAAGATCAAGATGAACACGATAATATCGACACTATCAACAATACCTTGAACTTGCGCGGTTAAAAATTGATTAATTGTTCCAAAGAGACCACGTTTAGGCTTCTTAATTTGATGATAGGTATTAGGAATTGCCGCTGGACGGTAAATCGTACCATCTTTAAATTTAGAAACTTTGATTTTTATCTTATATTTATTAAGTGTCGCTTGGGTGGCACTTTTTTTGACCGTTTTACCAGAAGCGTCAGTAATAACAAATTTATCCAATCCCGCATTATATTCCAGAGTACTGTACTTACCTGATGGAATAAAAAAGGTTAATGCCTGAACTAAAATTAGAACAATGACAATAACCGTATAAGCGGACGGAAAACTATGTTTTTTCTTCGTTGCCGTAGTCATGATCAGTTCCCTCTTTCAGTATAAATTAAGTTCTTCACAATTTGATTATACCAAGAGAGTGAAACCGATTCCATTTAAATATTAATTATTTACGTTTGCTATCTTTAATGGCTCGCAATGCACGTTTACGAGTTTTAATATTAGGACTCTTAAGCATTCTGTAAGCTGTTGCTGTATTCATCTTTTCCATAATTTCTCCTTACCAACTAGCTTTTTTTACACCCGGAATCTGACCGGCATGAGCTAATTGTCTAAAATTCAAACGAGACATCCCAAACTTACGCATGTAAGCATGAGGGCGTCCATCTAGTGAATCACGATTTTTAATTCTAACAGGACTTGAATCTCGAGGTAGCTTAGATAGAGCAATATAATCTCCCTTAGCCTTTAATTCCTTACGGACTTCGGCATATCTAGCTACTAATTCAAGCTGTTTTTTATTTCTAGCAATTTTTGATTTTTTTGCCATAGTATCTCCTTTAATATAGATTATTTTTACATTCGCTAATAATAGTAATTTTTACTATTTAGACTTTACTTTCTTTTACTTTGTCTGTCAATCAATTAGTTTATAAAAAAATATCAACCACTCAAATACTAATATTGCAGGCTTTTCAAGAATTGATTGATAAATTTTAATTTAAACGGTTGACTTTTACTTCGGCACCGAACTATAATTCATCTTGCAATAAAGTTCGGTACCGAAATAAATTAATAACACTGAAATGAGGAATTTAAATATGAGCAAACTTACAGATGATTTAATGAAACAATTACGCTTCGTTAGCGAGGCAGCTAATTTCTACATGGGACAAAAGAAACAAAAACTTACGGGACAGCAGCGGGTCCTAGCCATTTTAAAATTAGAAGACGGCTTGACTCAAAACTACTTGGCTGAAGTTTTGGATCTCCGCCCTAGCTCTATCGCCGAATTAATGAAAAAGATGGAAAATAACGGAGACATTACTCGTCAAGAAGACGAAAACGATAAACGGAGCAAACTAATTTATTTAACTGAAGCTGGTCGTAAAAAAGCTGAAGAAAATGCAGCACTTAAAAACGAAAGCTACAGTGAAACCTTTTTAGCTGGTTTATCAGATGAAGAAAAAACTAGTTTTAGTAAATATCTTCAAAAAATTTCTGATGGCTGGGATGATGATTTTAAAAAAAATTCTGAAAAATTTATTGATCCAACCGACCGTTATAAAGCAATGTTAAACATGCGCGATCAAATGATGAATATGAGAAATGACATGTCGCCTGAAGAAATTAATCAAATGCGACGTGAAATGCAAGAACACATGCGTCAGGCTCCTTTTGACGGTCGTTGCATGCCTAGATTCGACAGAAGACACAATCATTTCTCCAGACCTGAACATGGAAATGGTCAAAGACCTGACTTTCGCAATGACTTTTGGCGAAACGATAAATACTAAATTTTTAATATAAGAGGATAAGTTAATGCGCAATGAAGCAGTTATGAGACGTGAATTACCCAAACGAACTGGGCAGTTCAAGTTTAAAGATTTTTTACATTTAATTAACGGCGTTAACCCTAAAAAAGGCCTGTTTCTTTTAGGAATGCTGTTAAGTTTAGTTACCAGTGGTGCCAGTTTGATCGTTCCACAATTAACCAAAGGTTTAGTCGATACAAGTGGACTTTCTAAAATTGATAGTAAAATGCTAATCGTTTTGATTCTGGCCTTTTTAATTCAATTAGGTTTTGGAACTATTGGGGGCTATATCTTAAGGTACGTCGGCGAGAGTTCTGTTAAAACATTACGGGAAAAACTCTGGGCTCACCTGCTTAAATTACCAGTTGATTATTTTGACAATCACAAATCTGGTGAAAGCAGTTCACGATTAGTTAATGACACTAGTGTTATCAAAGACCTAATTACTTCTCAATTTCCCAATTTCATTACGGGAGCAATTCAATTAGTTGGTTCAATGATCATCCTATTCTTTATGGATTGGAAAATGGCTTCATTAATGTTTGGCGTGGTACCAATAATAGTGTTGATTTTATTGCCAATTGGACGAATCATGTCAAAACTGGGACGGAAGCTACAAGCCGCCACTGCTGACTTCAATGCGGACGCCAGCGAAAAACTTTCTGAAGTCCGTTTGATCAAAGCCAGCAATGGTGAAACATTTGAAAAGACTACTGGTGGCAACTTCATTGATAGAATCTTTAAAGTTGGTATCAAAGATGCCAAAATTGAAGCCGTTCTTCAACCTATTATGACAACAGCCATGCTCGGTATCTTCGTTGGTATCTTAGGATATGGTGCCGTTAGAATCCAACAAGGGACTTTATCAAGTGGCTCACTAGTTGCTTTTCTACTCTATCTATTCAACATCATCACACCTGTCGCTAGCTTTGCAACTTTCTTCTCTCAAGTTCAAAAAGCTATGGGTTCAACTGAAAGAATCCAAGAAATTTTAAAGACCAAGCCAGAAATCACTACTAATGGCAAAACTGTCGATGTTGAAGGTAAAGTCATTACAGCTAATCATTTGAATTTCAGTTATAACTCTGATAATCAAATTCTTCATGATGTTTCATTTACAGCAAAGCCTAATACTGTTATTGCTTTTGCTGGGCCATCAGGTGGCGGTAAATCAACTATTTTTTCACTTTTGGAAAGATTCTATCAACCTAACAGCGGTTCAATCCTAATCGGTAAAGATGATATCAAGAATATCGATCTCAATAGCTGGCGTTCTCAAATCGGTTTTGTTTCACAAGATAGTGCCGTTTTTGCTGGCAGTATTCGTGATAATCTCCAATATGGCTTAAATCGGAATTTAACTGATGAAGAACTCTGGCATGGTCTAAAATTAGCCTATGCTGATGAGTTCGTTAAGAATTTCCCAGATCAACTTAACACTCAAATTGGGGAACGTGGCGTAAAATTATCCGGTGGACAAAAGCAAAGAATCGCTATTGCCCGTGCCTTTCTCCGTGATCCTAAAATTTTAATGTTAGATGAAGCCACAGCCAGTCTCGATTCAGAATCTGAAGAAAAAGTTCAACGTGCGTTAGATCAACTAATGGTAGGACGTACAACCCTAGTCATCGCACATCGACTTTCCACAATCGTTGATGCAGACCAAATTTACTTCATCGAAAAAGGTTCCGTAACCGGACATGGAACTCATAAAGAATTGATGAAAGAACATGAACTATATGCACAATACGTTAATGAACAGATGGTAAATTAGAGAGCGAATAAGGATGGAAGCTTTCGAGAATTTGCCAAGCTTATAGAATATAACGTGTCTGAGACATAATTCTTATATTTGCTAATTTTGCAGCAAAAACGCGGAGCAAAACATAACTTCACTCCGATTAATATGAAAATGACGGCAACTCGATTTTGAGTTGCCGTCATTTTCACTTTAATGTTCAAAAGCCAATCATGTTTTATCCCACTTTGATTTTTTATTCTCACTAAAAAATTGTTGGTACTAAGCCGCCATCAACTCGTAAAGCTTCCCCAGAGAATGATGATGAATCTGGACTAGCAACAAAAGCTGTAAAACGACCGATTTCTTCAGGACGAATCAATCTTTGAATTTGTGAACGAGAACGGTGATGTTTCATAAAGTCTTTTTCCCACTTTTCTTCAGGAACATCACTATTTTGATACATCTCTTTCAACATTTTTTGAACACCTTCGGTCAAAGTTGACCCTGGCATAATAGTATTAATTGTTACATGCGTATCAACTGTTAATTTGGATAAACTCTTTGCTAGAGATAAATTCATTGATTTAGTCATGCTGTATTGAGGCATTTCTCCAGAAGGCATGATGGCTTCTTCACTAGCAATAAAAATTATTCGACCAAAATCCTGCTTCAACATTTGTGGCAAATAAAATTTTGCCAACGCATTTCCAGCTAAAACATTCACTTGAAAGAACTTTTCCCAAGTAGCGTCATCAATGTCAAAATATTCCATCGGTTGAAAAATCCCCATGTTATTAACCAAAATATCGACTTTGGAAACTTCCGTAAATAATTTCTCCCGATCAGCTTTAACGGCCAAATCAGCAGCAATTCCTTGAGGATTAGTCTTTGGAAATTGTTGTTTGATCTCATTTACGATAGTATCGACTTCGGGTTGTTTTCTACCATTAATAACCACATCAGTACCTTCACGAGCCATTTCAATTGCGATTGCTTTACCGATACCTTTAGTTGAGCCAGTAATCAGGGCTACTTTATTTGTTAAATGAAGATCCATAGCTATACCTCTTTCAAATATTTGTACTATTAATATAAAACGATTTATCTTTTTTGAACAGTATGTACTTTTAAGTCTTATAGGTACTTTTTAGTACCCATAAAATCAATATTCTAATTAGTCTGCACTAAATGTTTATTTGCCAACTCCTCAACTGTGGAATTAAAGGCCACAAAATATATTTTGGCATCCACGTTAAAGCCCTTAACGGTATCTATCGCTACAGCAATTGCTTCATCAAGTGGATAACAATAAATCCCTGTACTTAAAAATGGAATTGCTAACGAATTTACAGCTAACTTTTGGGCCAAATTCATTGTTGCCCGATAAGCATCTGTCAGTAAATCTTTCTCACCGTGATCACCATCAATATATTTAGGTCCGACTGCATGAATTACATAGTCAGCATTTAAATTATAGGCTTTAGTATAAACTGCTGTCCCAGTATGAGTTCCACCAAAAGCTAACATATCTCGACTTAACTTTGGCCCAGCTTTTCTATTCAAAGCACCATCTACTCCACCCCCAGGAACTAAGGCACTATTGGCAGCATTAACAATTGCATCGACATGAAAAGGTAAATAAGAAATATCGCCCTGAATAATAGTAATTTTTTCCATAATGAACACTTCCTTCATTACAAAACATATTTTTCAATGGCTTGCGAAACACCATCATGATTATTGCTTTCCGTCACTACATTAGCACATTTCTTTACTTCAGCTGGAGCATTTTGCATTGCAACTCCTAATCCAGCTAATTTCAACATTAGAATATCATTGAAGTTATCGCCAATTGTCATTGTTTCTGATAATTCTAAATTTGACACTTTGGATAACTCTCGCAGTGCTTTCTCTTTGGAAACATTACTATTAGTAATTTCCAAATAATTAGGTTTAGATAAGTAAAATGAACTATTAGAAAAGTTAGCTTTTTGAAGATGTTCCAATACCTGCTTAATTTCATTAGAATCACTAATTAGCAATATTTTGTGAATAGGAGTTTGTCTGTTTTCTATTAACTCGCTGATATTAGTCACAATTGGTTCTAAACGAGTAATTTCAGCTTCAATCTTGACCCATTTATTTAGTTTTTCAACATACCATTTTGCACCCGAATAAAGGCTAATCGACACTTTAGGAAATTTCTGATGAATGGTAGATATTATTTGCTTAATTTCAGCAATATCTAATTCATGGCTTAATATTGTCGAATAATTTTTCTTCTGCAAATCTTTAATTATAAGAGCACCGTTATAACAAGCAATCGGATTATCTAAAATATCCAATGCTTTAGCGATTGGCAACATCCCTTCAGGCAATCGAGCTGATGCTAAAACAAAAGGTATATTTTTCTGTCGTAATTGAACTACAGCTTGCTTTAAACCACTATCAATTAAATTTTGATCATTCAAAATTGTTCCATCAATATCGCTTAAAATCAATTTAATATCCATTTTGACTCACCTCTTCTTCTATATTTTACCATCCTTCGTCAGTTCTTCTTTTATCATCTATTACTGGGCTATGCTAAAATTAATATAATTATTGGAATGATTATGAGGTGATTTTATGAATGAATTAACCCCATATATGAATGCTTTACAAAAGTTTTCTATTTACGGGGGTATTGCAACAGTCGTTCTTTTAGGATTTTTCCTTCTTTTGTGGCTAAGAGAACCACGTCGTTTGATTAACGGTATTACATTCACTATCTTTTTTATTAGCTTCTTAACGGAATTAGCAGTACTTATCTTTAGTACTAATAACTTACCGTTCATTACTATCATGGGAATATTGTTCCTATTTATCTTAGGAATTATTTCTGTAACTATGTTATTCATGTGGGCGCTACTCTTGTGGAATGCGATTGTCGTTTGGAAAAGGGAAAGTCATAACCTTTCAAATATGCTGACATTATTTTTAGCAATTTTTCTGATTGCTTTATGGATAATCAATGCCATGATGGCCAGTCGTGCCAGATTTTTGCCTAACTGGTTCAATACCTTGATTTCTGGATTGCCATTTATTGGCGCGTATCTGATGTTGTGCTCCTATAATTTCTTAGTCAACGTTTTCCTCTATCAGTTCTTACCAAGACGCTATAAAGCAAATTATCTTATTGTCCTTGGTGCAGGTCTCATCAATGGAGATACTGTCTCTAAACTCTTAGGAAATCGCATTGATGCAGCTATGAAATTTGCCAACAAACAAATCCGTAAAGGACGTCCAGCTCCCAAAATAATCTTTTCTGGCGGACAAGGCCCTGACGAAAAATTATCTGAGGCCCAAGCTATGGCAGATTATGCTATTGAACACGGATGGGATCAGGACTTAGTTATCTTAGAAGATAAATCACGCAATACCTTACAAAATATGCAATTTTCTAAAGCCATTATTCAAAAAGACGCCGGAGGAAATGCTTCGTATACTAATTTCTTCAGCAATAATTACCATATCTTTCGTGCTGGTCTATACGCTAAAATGGCCGGATTGGCTGCAAATGGCGTCGGTGCACCAACCAGATTTTACTTTTTGCCGAATGCATTGATTCGAGAGTTTGTGGCAGTGTTCCTAATTAATAAAAAGCGCCATCTAATTTTTATCGGTTTAATTTTACTACTGACCCTTTTTATGGTCGCTATCACAATTTACACTGATATTGTCGCTCATTAATTTTATAAATAGAAATAAAAAATAATCTCACTATCTTAGATAATTAAAATAGTGAGATTATTTTTTTATTATTAGACATGGCATCTCCCTTCTAAAAATGGTTAAAATCATATTTTCAAAGATTATTTTCTGTTTTTTTCAGCAAAAATTATATTATTCAAATTGGATAAAAACAATTTATGTAATAGAAAATCAAATCATTTATATAATGTACTAAAATTAATTTATTGACCGTTAACTGAATTTCTAGGGGGAAATTTTCATGAAAAAAATATTGTTTTTAACAAATGCTATTTTTATAGTATTTGTTTTGTTGATATTTTTTAAAACAAATACAAGTGCTTCAACAGTAATTCCATATCCATCAAGTGTCAAAAATAATCCACAAACAAGTGCTTTATTGCAAAGTGATGACTACGTTCCTGATGGTATCGCTAATATAACCGATTGGTTCCACATCGCCTCTATTCCCAGTAGAAATAATACAACTAAAATCTATCCTGCTTATACATCAACTTCTTCCCCGGCAGCAATGAACAAAACCACAAAAGATGTTATTGGCTTAACAGATAGTGGGTATGGAAGTTCCTATGGTGCAGTCTGGTCTAATCAATCATCCTCAGGCAATAGTAAAAATAATTATATTGATATTAATAAGAATCAAACTGTCTCCATGTGGCTGATGTTCGGCGGTGGCAGAGGAAATGTCAATTATGGAGATGGAATGGCTTTCGTTTTGCAGAATGCTGGTCCTAATGCCTTCAATAAAGATTTACTTGAAAAAGGAGAGGGGGGACAAACTATGGGGGTTTGGGGTGTTCCAATGACTGATACTTCTAAAGAACTCATAGCAAAGACCGCAATTCAAAATAGTCTAGCTATTGAATTCGATACTTACTTTAATGGGGATAGTATTGAAGATGAGAACGCTTCAGATAGTTCATATGATCATCAACTAGTTTCCCAAACCTCAGGTAGTCATATTGCTTGGAACTACCCAGGTGATCCAAATACCTATGCCCTTTTTGGCTCAAAAAACTACGTTGAGATGGTTCATAAAGATCCGGTCTATCAAGTCAATAACAACACTAATTTTCTAACTGATAAAGCATGGCATCATATGACCATTGAATGGAAACCTGCCGATACCAAATCATCTGATCCAACTCTTACATATAAGTTTGACGATGAAGATTTAAACGGAAAACCTGTAACTCCTGGTGTAACAAAATCTTTTCCAGTGGATATTACCAAATTTAATCTAAATGGAAATAACAAATTGTATTGGGGGTTTACTGGATCTACTGGTGAGAATACTGAAACCAACCTAGTTATCTTCGATTCAGTTCCAGCTATTGTCGAAGCATCTGTAGACAGTGAATTAGAGGACAATACTCAAACTTCCTCAGATGGTACACCTCGTAAAGTGAATGAAAACGAATCTGTTAACAATGGCGATGATCTATCCCTCAAATATAACTTATCTTACGATAATGGCTCACAAGATTGGAAAAATATTATAGCCGATATCAATTTGCCATCTCATATCACTTATACAAATGGAACAATTAAATACATTGACGGTAGCAGTCAAGCCTTTAGTGTTGATGGCTCTGCTACTGATGTCACTCAAACTCTAGAAAAAGATCTAAGCAGCACTAACAAATCTGCTACAATCACTATCAATGGTACAGCTACAGCTGATAATTCAGTAACTACTGAGGTGGCTGCTGAACATGCTAGTTTCAAGGGTTCTAATTTGCAAAAGGATGTTAACTCCCCTGCCTTTAAGATTATTCAACCTAAAAAACTGACTTTAACTGCTCAGAGTTCCGACAATCAAACTGTTAAAACAACGGGTCAGACTACTTTAAGTGGACAAGTTGCTTACTCTCCAACTGATACAATTGATACAAGTAAAATTGTTATCCACAGATTGATTAATGGCAAAGAAACTCCTGAAAGTGATAAAGCAGCAACCTTAGCAACTCTAGATACTGGTAGTTCTGCTGATATTTTTAACTACCTTGTTTCAGCTGATGATCTCAAAGAAGGCGCCAATACTGTTTCCTTCTATGCTGAAGATCAAGATTACAATAAATCAAATACAATTACTTACAATATCAACGTGATTGGTGATTTAACAATCACTGCAGCACCTACTAGTCACTTTGAAACTGTTCAATCCTTCCCAATTACTAGAACTATTCATCGAGCTGATGATTCGGCAATAAGCGTCAGTGACCAGCGAGCAATAAATTCTACTTGGAAATTAAATGCAACGGCAACTCCTTTAACTAAAGGAGACTCCACTTGGGATAATGGTGGACTAGTCTTCATTGATTCCAAGGGCAACTCTAATTCTTTGGTCAATCAAGTCGTTAATATTGCCCAAGGAACTAAAACTAGCAATGGCAAACAAGATTTCAATATTGCCTCTAGTTGGTCTCAAAACAATGGTATTCTTTTAAAACAGACTAGTTTTGAACCTAAAGGGACCTACTCCACTACGATAACTTGGACAGCTGTTGACAGCTCCAACTAAAAAAAACTCTAATAGCCTATTTAAACGGTTATCAGAGTTTTTTTAAACACCTTGACGATGCAATACATATGAGTAAATAATTGGTACAACTATTACGAGAGCTATGATAAACCAAGTCAATCCGGAAGCTGGCAGTAATCCACAGAGTATTAACAAGATACCCCCTACTAAGAATAATCTAGCAGCTAAACGATTAGTCAGTTTCCAATTTTTTTTGCTCTGGAAAGTCCAAGGCAATCTAACCCCAATGATTCGATTAGGTTTAACGTCTCTCATAAGCAATCCGAGCATTATAAAAAGAATTCCAAACAAAATGTTCAAAATCAATTCCCGATAATTCTGTAAATTCATTCCCAAAGCCGACAAAAATATTGTTCCATTACCAAAAATTGAGATTATTGGTAAAAAGAAGAAAATTATTTCCTCTGTTTTTACTGCTTTAGGATTACGTAAAATAGCATATACAAGCAAAAGTTGAATTACCGTGATAATCAACGGTATTAATAATACCGCTACTATTTTGGAACTCCATCCATCAGCTACCATTTGAGCATTATAATGAGTTGCAATATTATCAGGTAACTTTTTCCAAAAAAAGAAAATTATAATTGTCGGCAACCAAATTATAAACAGTGAGAGAATAATGACTAATTTTTTATTCTTCAATATTCTCATCCCCTAAAACTTTAGTAACCACATTATAACCATTCTGCAAACTAACAGCTACGACAACGTCTCTAACTTATAATTCATTATAACGACAGTATATCCTGGAACAGAAATTTCTCGTCCTGTTTTTTGAAAATTATTCTTCAGTAAAAAATGCTCACTTTGGGCATCACCTTTCGGATAAGCTAGCTCAATCACTTTTAATCCCGCTGCCTTTAGTTCTAAAAATACTTCCTTTATAATTGCACTGCCAATCCCCTTTTTCTGATACTTAGCATCGACCATAAAGAAGCCGATCCAACCAGTTTCCGCATCAGGATACTGATTAATTAAATCTAGAATGGCAATTAATTGCGTACCTTCAAAGAAGCCTAGATAAAATTTATCTTCATTCGTTTTATTGGCAGGAACAACTTGCATATCCTCTAACATGCTGTGACGTGTGGGTTGTGGAGGACAATAGGCAAAATAAGTTGGATTACTCTGAACTAATGCAAAAGCCTTATCAACATCTTTTGAAGTTAATCTTCTTGTTTGATAACTTGTGGATAACTTTTTAATATTTATCATTTTTTCAACCTTCTTTTAGATAATCATAACAAAAAAACATCCCTCACACTGAGAGATGTTTTTTTGATCCAAAACTGAAAATATAAATATTAACGTTTTGAGAATTGTGAAGCCTTACGGGCTTTCTTAAGACCTGGTTTCTTACGTTCCTTCATACGAGGGTCACGTGTTAAAAAGCCAGCTGACTTGAGTGAAGGTCTGAAATCAGGATCTACATCAAGTAGGGCTCTAGCGATACCATGTCTAATTGCTCCAGCTTGTCCTGAGAAGCCACCACCGTTAACGTTAGCAATAACGTCATAACTGTCTGCTGTTTCAGTAACATCTAGAGGTTGTTTCATATCAGCAATCAAATTGTCAAAAGGAATGTAATCTTTGACATCACGTTTGTTGATAGTAATTTTTCCGTTTCCGGGAACCAAGCGTACACGAGCAACTGAATCCTTGCGACGACCCGTTCCGGCATATGATACTTGTGCCAAATTCTTTTCCTCCTTAAATTAGTTTGTTGATATCCAACATTTCTGGATTTTGTGCTTGGTGTTGATGATCAGAACCTGCATAAACATGCAACTTCTTGATTTCTTGACGACCAAGAGTGTTCTTAGGTAACATACCGCGAATAGAATCTTCAACGAATCTTTCAGGCTTTGTAGCTTGTTTTTCGCCGGCACTAATACTCTTCAACCCACCTGGGTGATCTGAATGAGAATAGTAAATCTTATTCTTTGCTTTTTTACCTGTTAATCTAACTTTATCTGCATTGATGACAATAACATTGTCACCTGTATCAACGTTAGGTGTGTAAGTTGGTTTGTTTTTACCTCTAAGAATAGAAGCAACAACAGATGAAAGTCTACCTAAGACAACATCTTCACCATCGATTACATACCATTTACGTTCAACTTCACTTGCTTTTGCTAATGGTGTTGTACGCACTTTAATTTCCTCCAGTTTCTACGTCTGTTTGACAACCTAATAAGTTTCCGGGGCTTATCGTGGGGCAAACAATACCAGTTACAATAATACTGTGATTCGACCATTAAGTCAATATTTATCCACAGATTATTAATAAAAAACTTCTTTTAAATATAACCCGCTTGCAGGAGCCGTACCACGAGCTTCTTGGCGATCCTTTACTTCAAACAATCTCAAGAAATCATGTACATCTCTGCGTCCATTACCGATCTCTAATAGAGTAGCAACTAAAATTCTGACCATATTATATAGGAAGCCATTGCCTGTAAATTCGAAAACTATTTCGTCGTTGTTCTTATTATACACGGCTGTCGCAGAATAGATAGTCCTAACTTTATTTTCAATCACGCCACCAGAAGCTGCAAAACTAGAAAAATCATGTTCCCCAACTAAATCCTTCAAGGCTATTTGAATTTTATCCACAGATAGCGCATAGGGATAGTGGCCTGTGTAAAACCTTTTAAAAGGATCTGTATAATGTCCACAAGCAACTCGATATTGGTAAGTTTTTTTCTTTACTCCAAAGCGCGCATGAAAATTCTCATCTACAATAGTTGCATCTTTTACCAAAATATCTAGTGGCATCAAAGAATTGACCGCTCTCTGCATATTATCAGCTGGTATTTGTCCAGGATAATCAAAATGAATCACTTGACCTAAGGCATGTACTCCTGCATCAGTTCGTCCTGATCCAACTACATCGATATGTTGCCCCTTAGTCATCTTAGTTAAAGCTTTTTCAACTACTCCTTGAACCGTTCGTAATTCATTTTGACGCTGAAATCCATGAAACTTAGTGCCATCATAAGCGATGGTTAACTTATATCTTGTCATAAATTAATAACTCCGTAAAAATAATAAAATCACTGTCACAATAGCCATAAACAATATAGTCAAATTATCACGCTTGCTCCAGTTAAGGACCCGATATTTGCTACGTCCTTCTCCATCCTTGTAGCCACGTGATTCCATAGCAATTGCTAAATCATAGGCAATTGAAAAACTGCTGACAAATAGCGGAATCAAAATTGGCACGAATGACTTAATTCTTTTAATCAATCCGCCTTCTCCAAAATCAACTCCTCGTGCACGTTGAGCGTCCATAATTTTGGTTGTCTCATCAACAAGCAACGGCACAAATCTTAAAGCAATCGACAGCATCAAAGCAACCTGAGTCACTGGAAATTTAACTTTCTTCAATGGCTTCAAAATGCTCTCGATCGAATCGGAGATCTCAATTGGCGTCGTAGTTAATGTCAACAAGGTAGAAATAAAAATAATCAAAATAAATCGCATAAAAATATAGCCAGCAATTACTAGCCCCTCATTGGATAAAGTAAAAATACCCCAATGCCAAATAGGATGATTGCTAGGCGTAAATAAAAGCTGCAACGCGACCGTGAAGAGAATTAACCAAAAGACTGGCTTTAATCCCTTAATAAAGAAGCCAAGATTAATTTTAGACAGATAAACAGCAAATAATACGAAGGCCAATAAAAATGCGTAAGAAGCTATATTATTAGCCAAGAAAACAATTCCTACAAAGTAAAATGTTAATAAAAATTTTCCTCGTGGATCTAAACGATAAATCAACGAGTCACCCGGTAAATATCTTCCTAAAATTATCTTATCCATTGGTTTCACCACTTAGCTGTTGTTTAATTTTAGCTCCTAATTCAGCAATCGTAATTGGCAACTGATCAAATTTGAAGTCCTTTTGGGCTAAATCTTGAGCAAACTCAGCACTCTGAGGCAATGTCAAAAGATTATCTTTAAGCAACTCTTGATTGTTGAAAACTTCTTGAGGAAGTCCGTGCGCCACGAGTTTTCCACGGTGGATAACTGCCATTTCATCAGCATAATTAGCCACATCGTCCATATTATGCGTAATCAAAATTATCGTTTTACCCTCAGCTTGCAACTGCTTAAATAGATCCATAATTTCCTTACGACCAACTGGGTCCAATCCTGCAGTAGGCTCATCTAAAATAATCGTCTCCGGATCACTAGCTAAAACGCCAGCTATCGCTACCCGTCGCATCTGACCACCGGAGAGATCAAAAGGCGATTTCTTTAAGTAAGATTCATCCAAACCAACCAGTTGAATCATTTTATGTGCCGAAGTTCGAGCTTCCTCTTCAGTAGCTCCAAAATTCATCGGTCCAAACATAATATCTTTTTCCACAGTTTCTTCAAACAACTGACTTTCTGGAAACTGGAAAACCATACCAATCTTTTTACGCAGCGGCTTGAGATTTTTGTTATTAGTCTCAGGAGTAAGTAAACGATCACCGACTTTAATACTGCCAGAAGTTGGTTTGAGAAGAGCATTGATGTGTCTTACCAGAGTAGACTTACCACTACCAGTCTGACCAACGATAGCTGTAAATAATTTATCTTTAATTGTGAATGAAACATCATCCAAACCCAAATTAGCTGTAGGGCTATTTACGTCATAAGAATGTGTTACATGTTCGAATGTAATTTCCATAATTGATTCTTCAGCTCTCCTTCACTCAGATAACCGTCAGGCAATTTTAACTGCTTCCCTAATACTGACATTAGTTTGCTAGTAAAAGGCTCGTCAAGGCCATATTCTTGCAAATCTGCCCCTAAATTGTAGATCACATCTGGTTTGCCGTCTTTTACAATCTTACCAGAATTTAAAACCACAATTCGCTGTGACAATTCAGTTTCTTCAATATCGTGGGTAATCGATATAATTGTCAGATCTTGCTCTTTACGTAATTGTTGAATCAAATCCAAAACTGTCTTACGGCCGTCAGGATCTAACATACTCGTAGACTCATCCATAATAACGATTTGTGGTCTTGTTGCCAAAACACCTGCAATCGCAACACGTTGTTTTTGTCCACCAGACAATGATTGGGGATCTCGTTTTTTAAAATCAGCCATTTTAACTAACTTTAAAGCATGATCCACTTCTTTAAGCATTTGTTCTCGTGGCATTCCTTGATTTTCTAATCCAAAAGCCACATCGTCTTCTACTGTTGCTCCAACGAATTGATGATCGGGATTTTGAAAAATTATTCCAATTTTGGTACGAGCATTCCAAATATTTTTTTCATTGATAACTTGACCATCAACTGCTATGGTTCCCGAATCGGCCTCGATCAAACCATCAATTAATTTGGTCAGAGTAGATTTACCACTACCATTCTTACCAACAATTGATAACCACTCATTTTTATAAATATCGAGCGTCAAGTGATCAATTGCAGCATTTTGGGAATCTGGATATGTATAATTTAAATCTTTGATCGAAATGATTTTTTCCAAGAGTTATCTCCCTCAAAATTATGTTATCTATATAATAACAAATTTGGGCAAAAAAAAATCATTCGATAAATTAGTGTCCCCTTTTAAAAGGATCTCAGAGATAGACTTGGCTAAAAATAACCATCATCTTAACACTCACTAATTCATCAGAATGACTGATTTTTTAAAAATTAACGAACAATTATTATTAAACTAATTCAATAATAACCATTGGTGCGGCGTCTCCACGGCGTGGAGTTGTCTTCAAGATACGTGTGTATCCACCATTACGTTCTTTGTAACGTGGTGCGATATCACTGAATAACTTTTGAAGAGCTGATTGAACGATAACTGCATCATCGTCTTCTGTAATGTTAGCAACTTCGTTTCTAACATAAGCAGCAGCTTGGCGACGAGCATGTAAATCTCCGCGTTTACCTAAGGTTATCATTTTTTCTGTTGTACGACTGATTTCTTTAGCACGAGTTTCAGTTGTAACAATATGTTCATTAATGATTAAATCAGTAGTTAAATCGCGTAACATTGCTTTTCTTTGTGAACTGTTACGTCCTAATTTGCGGTAGCCCATGTCTATACCTCCTGTTTGAATTTGATATTATTAGTCTTCTTGCTTCAATGACAATCCAAGATTAGCAAGCTTTTCTTTAACTTCAACAAGTGACTTACGTCCGAGGTTACGAACACGCATCATATCTGCTTCAGTTTTTTCAGTAAGCTCTTGCACAGTATTAATACCGGCACGCTTCAAACAATTATATGAACGAACTGACAAGTCAAGTTCTTCAATAGTCATTTCAAGTTTCTTTTCTTTTTGAGTTTCCTCTTTTTCGATCATCATGTCAGCACTCTTAGCTTCTTCAGTAAGATTTACAAAACTAGTTAAATGCTCTGTAAGAATCTTAGCTGACAAACTAATAGCTTCGCGTGGTCCAATTGAACCATTTGTCCAGATATCGATTGTTAATTTGTCAAAGTCGTTTCTCTTACCCACACGAGTGTTTTCAACTTGATAGTTAACTTTTTCTACAGGTGTAAAAATTGAGTCAACTGGAAGAACACCAATTGGTGTTTCGTCCGTCTTATTTTGTTCTGCAGGAGTATATCCACGACCATTTTTAATTGTCATTTGCATGTGGAAGTGTCCACCCTCAGCAACAGTACAAATAAATTGTTCTGGATCGAGGATTTCCAAATCATCGTCAGCCTTAATATCATTAGCTGTAACAGTAGCAGGACCAACAACGTCGATTTCTGCTTTTAAACTGTCTTCAGCATATGACTTAAGTTTTAATTTTTTGACGTTAAGCACAATTTGTGTAACATCTTCAATTACGCCATCGATGGCTGAGAATTCATGCAATACACCGTCTATTTGAATATCAGATACCGCTGTACCAGGTAATGATGCTAATAAAACTCTACGTAATGAATTACCTAAAGTTGTACCATAACCTCTTTCAAGCGGTTCGATAATATACTTACCATAGCTACTACTTTCTTCAACGGAAGTAATAGTTGGCTTTTCAAATTCGATCATTCGGTTAGTTCCCCTTTCAAAACGAAATGTGTGTAGCTTAGTTCATATGGGTATACAACCATTCTATACACGACGACGCTTTGGAGGACGAGAACCATTGTGAGGAACTGGTGTAACATCACGAATAGCTGTGATTTCCAAACCGGTAGCTTGTAATGAACGAATTGCAGCTTCACGACCTGAACCAGGACCTTTAACAGCTACTTCAACTGTTTTCATACCATGTTCCATTGATTCTTTAGCAGCTGCTTCTCCAGCCATTTGTGCGGCAAATGGTGTTGATTTACGACTACCCTTGAATCCTAGTGCACCAGCTGATGACCATGAAACGGCATTACCGTTAACATCAGTAATCATAACAAGTGTGTTGTTGAATGTGGAGTGGATATGTGCAACACCAGATTCAATATGCTTCTTAGTACGGCGCTTACGACCTTTACTTTGTGCCATGATTAACCTCCTATCTTATAATTACTTCTTTTTACCCGCAATACTAATTTTCTTACCTTTACGAGTTCTTGCATTGTTCTTTGTGTTTTGTCCACGAACGGGCAATCCACGACGATGTCTCATACCACGGTATGAGCCAATTTCTTGTAGTCTCTTGATGTTCATGCTTACTTCACGACGTAAGTCACCTTCGACACGAACCTTATCAACTTCTGCACGAATTTTATCTTCTTGATCAGGAGTTAGGTCTCTTGTACGAACGTCTTCTGATACGCCAGCGTTTTTAAGCACTTTTTGAGCTGTTGTTTCGCCAATACCAAAAATGTATGTTAGGGCGATAACGATTCTCTTATCACGAGGTAAATCTACACCTGCTATACGAGCCATTAATCACTGCACCTCCTATTTTTATTATCCTTGTCTTTGTTTGTGCTTTGGATCTGCAGAGCAAATAACCATGACGCGACCGCGTCTCTTAATTACTTTACAGTGTTCGCACATAGGTTTAACGGATGGTCTTACTTTCATATTGTGGAACCTCCATTCCATTAAAAAACTTATTATCTATATCTATATGTAATTCTTCCCTTGGTTAAATCATAAGGGGATAATTCCACGGTAACCTTGTCACCGGGTAAAATTCTGATATAGTGCATACGGATTTTACCTGACACATGGGCTAGAATTGTAGCACCATTTTCAAGCTTTACCTTAAACATTGCATTAGGCAATGTTTCTGAAATTGTGCCTTCTACTTCAATGACATCTTCTTTTGCCAAAGATATTAACCTCCATACGGGATGAAATTATTCTGCATATACTGGCGAATTATACAATAATTTTCCATATATGTAAACATCAAAGCAAAAAGTCTTACAAGCTTTGTAAAACTTTTTTTACTTCGTTATAAACTTCATCTATTTCTTGTTCACCATTGACCTTATGCAACAAGTTCAACTTGTCGTAAAAATCAATTAATGGTGTATTCATTTCAATATTAACTTTTAGTCTATTCTTAACAGTTTCTGGTTTATCGTCCTCACGTTGATAGAATTCATGTCCGCCACAGACGTCACATGTTCCTTCAACCTTAGTAGGATTGTAAATTTTATGATAAGTTGCTCCACAATTAGAACAGATATATCTTCCAGATAAACGATCAACTAATGTTTCAGGCTTCACATCAATATAGATGACAGCATCTATTGGTTTGTTTACATTCTTTGCAATTGTCTGTAAAGCGTTAGCCTGTTCAAGAGTTCTCGGAAATCCATCTAACATATATCCGTCTTTTTGAACATCATCTTCAGATAAACGTTCTTGAACGATACCTTCGGTAACATCATCTGGAACAAGTTCACCCTTGTCGATGAACCCTTTAGCCTTTAAACCAATTTCTGTCTTATTAGCCATGGCTGCTCTAAACATGTCACCAGTTGAAATATGAACAACTTTAAAATCTTCAACAATCTTTTCAGCTTGAGTACCTTTACCAGCACCAGGTAATCCCATCAATACAATATTCATTGTCTGTCACATCTCCAATTATCTAATAAATCCAACGTATTCACGCTTCATCAAAAGACCACGTAATTGACGATCCATTTCCAAAGCTACACCAACAATAATCAATAAACTCGTACCACCTAATCCGATGGATTGAGGTAAATTGAACAAGTTAGCTGCTAATAATGGAAGCAATGAAACCAAACCTAGGAACGCAGCTCCGACGGTTGATAGTCTCATTAATACACCTGACATGAACTTGATTGTTTCATTACCAGGCCAAACACCAGGGATATATGCCCCTTGTTTTTGTAGGTTTTCTGCAAGCTTCTCAGGATTTACTTGAACAAATGCATAGAAGAATGTAAATAATACAATCAACAATGTATAAATAATAGAACCTGTTGTAGTCTGCATACTGAATATTTCTGTTAATACTTGATACCATTGATCTCCACTATGATTTGCTTGGAACGCCATCAAAATTGTTTGAGGTGTAACAATAAATGAACTAGCGAAGATAACAGGAATAACACCAGCAACGTTAACCTTCAATGGTAGAAAACTTTCACTACCGCTACCTGCTGCACGTCTTGTATATTGAATAGGGATTCTTCTATTTGCCTGTTGAACAAATGTAACAAATTGAACAACAATCAAAATAACGATCACAAGACCAACTAAGAATCCGATATTTTTAGCAAGATCTGCAGAACTAGCATTTGTAATATAATCACGATAAATTTGTTGTAATCCGTTAGGGAATCTAGCAACAATACCAGCAAAAATGATTACGGAAACTCCATTACCTAAACCTTTATCGGTAATCTGCTCACCAATCCAAGTAAGAAGCATTGTACCACCCGTTAAGATAATACCAATCGTAATGAAAGCTCTCATATTAGGAAATTTAACTAATCCTAAACCACTTAATTGGTTAAAACCGGCAGTAATACCGATTGACTGAACAAAACCTAAAACAATCGTCAAATATCTCGTTACTTGATTTAACTTTCTACGACCAACTTCACCTTGCTTGCTCCACTCTACAAACTTTGGAACGATGTCCATTTGTAACAGTTGAACAACAATTTGGGCCGTGATGAATGGTGAAACACCCATTGAGAAAATAGAGTAGTTTGAAAGACCACCACCGGTTACAGTATCCAATAGTGGAACTAATCCTGTAGAACCAACTTTATCCATTGCCGCAGCATTAACGCCCGGTACGGTTATTTGTGATCCCAAACGATATATAACAAGTAACATCAAGGTAAAAAGAATCTTCTTACGAATTTCTTTTACCTTTAGAGCATCTCTGATAGTTCCAAGCATTAGATCACCTCTACAGTGCCACCTGCGGCTTCGATTGCTTTAGTAGCTGCGGCTGAACTCTTAGCAACTTTAACAGTTAACTTAGCACTAACCTCACCGTTAGCAAGCAACTTAACACCGTTATATTCTTTCTTAACGATACCGGCTGCTTTTAATGTTTCAACATTAACTTCAGCACCATCGTTAAACTTACTTAAATCACTTAGGTTAACAACAGCATATTCCTTACGGTTGATGTTGTTGAATCCACGTTTTGGCATACGACGGAACAAAGGCATTTGTCCACCTTCAAAACCGATACGTGTCTTACCACCAGATCTAGCCAATTGACCTTTTTGACCACGACCAGCAGTTTTACCTGTACCACTTGAAGTACCACGACCTAGACGCTTTCTTGAGTGTCTTGAGCCTGCACTTGGCTTAAGTTCGTTTAGTTCCATTATTGCACCTCCTAATCTTTTATAAATTTATTAATCTTTAACTTCTTCAACGCTAACTAAATGAGCGATTTTCAATACAGCACCACGAATAGCAGGATCATCCGGCTTAACAACTGAACTTGAAACTCTTCCAAGACCAAGTTCTTTTACGATCTTACGTTGAGCAGGAAGGCGGTGAGCTGCACTTCTAGTTAGGGTAATTCTAAGTTTAGCCATAATTACACACCTTTCTTCTAGTTAAGCAATTCTTGGGCTGAGATTCCGCGCATTTCAGAAACGCTTTCGGCAGTCTTGAGTTGTTTTAATCCTTCGATTGTTGCACGAATTACATTAATTGGAGTATTTCTTCCAAGTGATTTACTTGTAACATCACCAACACCTGATAATTCGATAACGGCACGAACGGCACCACCAGCAGCAATACCAGAACCTTCTTCAGCAGGCTTCAACATGATCTTACCAGCACCAAATGTACCGATAACTTCATGAGGAATTGTTGAACCAACCATAGGAACACTAATAAGGTTCTTCTTAGCATCTTCAACAGCTTTACGAATAGCTTCAGGAACTTCTTGAGCTTTACCAGTACCGAAACCTACGTGACCATTCTTGTCACCAACGATTACGATAGCAGCAAAACGTAGACGGCGTCCACCTTTAACAACCTTAGTAACACGGTTGATTGAGACAACGCGATCTTCTAATTCTAATTGAGATGGATCGATATATGTCATAAATTTGGTTTCCTCCTTCTAGAATTTTAGCCCATTTTCACGAGCTGCTTCAGCAAGACTTTGAACACGGCCGTGATATAAATATCCACCACGATCAAAGACTACATCGCTAATTTTTGCTTCTTGTGCTCTTTGTGCAACTAATGCACCAACAGCTTCAGCTTGTTCAACTTTTGAACCGTCTTTAATTTCTTTATCAAGAGTTGAGGCACTTGCTAGCGTTACACCCTTTACGTCATCAATTAATTGAGCGTAAATGTTTTTATTCGAACGGAATATGTTTAAGCGTGGGCGCTCAGCAGTACCAGAGATTTTGGCACGGATACGCTTTTGACGTTTTTGACGTGCTTTGTTCTTATCTGGTTTTGTAATCACAATTTTCACCTCATAGATTTATTTAGTACTATTTACCAGTCTTACCTTCCTTACGACGTACATATTCGCCAACATAACGAATACCTTTACCTTTATAAGGTTCTGGAGAACGTACATCGCGGATCTCAGCAGCAAATTGACCAACTTTTTGCTTTGAGATACCTGTAACGTTGATTTCTGTATTTGAAGGTGAATCAACTTTGATACCTTCTGGTGCATCCATAACAACTGGATGTGAGTAACCAACGGAAAGTGTTAGTGTGTTACCTTTAACTTGTGCACGGTAACCAACACCTCGTAGTTCAAGTTTCTTTTCGTAACCTTCTGTAACACCAATAATCATGTTATTTAGGTTTGAACGCATTGTTCCATGAAGAGCTTTGTCATTATCATCTTCACGTGTGAACTTAGCTTCTTTATCATCAAGTGTTAGCTTGATTTTTGAATCAAAATGTCTTGTTAATTCACCCTTAGGGCCTTTAACAGTAATATCTTCACCTTTTTGAGTAACTGTAACACCTGCTGGTATTTCAATTACTTTATAACCGATACGACTCAAATTAGTGCACCTCCTTACTTTTTAAGAATATTACCAGATATAAGCGATTACTTCTCCACCAACGTGTTGTGCACGGGCTTCTTTGTCAGTAATAACACCTTTTGAAGTTGAAAGAATAGCGATACCTAATCCATTAAGAACCTTTGGTACGTTATCTGAATCAACATAACTACGTAAACCTGGTCTTGAAATACGTTTCAAGCCTGAGATTACGCGTTGTTGATCTTTTCCATATTTTAAGAAAATACGAAGTACGTTTTGCTTGTTATCTTCGATAACTTCGTAATCCTTGATAAATCCTTCATTCTTAAGAATCTCTGTCATGCTCTTCTTGATGTTTGAAGCAGGAATGTCTAGAGATTCATGTTTAACCATATTTGCATTACGAATACGTGTTAAGTAATCTGCAATAGGATCTGTCATGACCATTTAATTTGCCTCCTTTTTATATTAAAAATCTTACCAGCTAGCTTTTTTCATACCAGGGATTTGACCTTCATGAGCCAATTGACGAAGGCAAAGTCGGCAAAGCTTGAACTTACGATATACAGAATGTGGACGACCACAGCGTTCGCAACGTGTATAAGCTTGTGAAGAGAACTTTGCGGGTCTATGATTACGTACGATTTGAGATTTCTTAGCCAATGAATTTACCTCCTATTTATTTTGTGAATGGCATACCGATTTGTGATAACAATTCACGTGATTCTTCATCTGTGTTAGCAGTAGTAACAATAACGATGTCCAATCCACGAATTTTGTTAACCTTATCGTAGTCAATTTCTGGGAAAACCAATTGTTCTTTAACACCAAGTGTGTAGTTACCACGGCCATCGAATGAACGAGTACTTACACCACGGAAGTCACGAACACGTGGTAAAGCAATGTTGATTAGTTTGTCAAGGAAGTCATACATACGGTCACCACGTAGTGTAACCTTAGCACCGATTGACATACCTTCACGAAGTCTGAAACCAGCGATTGATTTCTTAGCTTTTGTGATCAAAGGTTTTTGACCAGCAATCAAACCTAATTCTTCAACGGCTTCGTCAAGATTCTTTGAGTTAGAAATTGCATCACCAACACCCATGTTCAAAACGATCTTTTCGATCTTAGGTGTTTCCATGATTGATGAATAGTTAAACTTCTTCATCATTGATGGTGTGATTTCGCCAACGTACTTTTCTTTTAATGCGTTAACCATTTAGTTTTCTCCTTTCTTATTTATCTTCTTTATCAGTTGTTTTACTTACAACTTTAACGTTAGTTGCGCTAATAGGTCTTTCAACGTCAGTAATTCCGCCTTGTGGTTGGGAATTGCTTGGCTTAGAGTGTTTCTTTACAACGTTAACGCCTTCGACGATAACTTTGTTAGCAGAAGGAATAGCTTTTTTAACTACACCTGTCTTGCCTTTAGCATCACCGGCAATAACTTTGACATTGTCTCCAGTTTTTACAAACACTATTCAGCACCTCCTGAATTTAATTGTTCTTTTTATAGCACTTCTGGTGCTAGAGAAACGATCTTCATAAAATCGTTATCACGTAGTTCACGAGCAACGGGTCCGAAGATACGTGTTCCTCTTGGTGTTTTATCAGCATTAATAATAACTGCGGCATTTTCATCAAATCTGATGTAAGAACCATCTGTACGATGAGCACCTGATACAGTTCTTACGATAACAGCTTTAACTACGTCACCCTTTTTAACAACGCCACCTGGTGTTGCTTGTTTGACAGTAGCAACGATGATATCACCGATATTAGCTGTTTTACGGTTTGAACCACCAAGAACTTTAATTGTTAGAATTTCACGGGCTCCAGAATTATCTGCAACTTTTAGACGACTTTCTTGTTGAATCACGTTTTGGCCCTCCTCTCATCAGTTATAGTCTAGATTGTGACTGCTTTTTCGACGATTTCTAATAAACGGAAGCGCTTTGTCTTTGACAAAGGTCGAGTTTCCATGATACGTACAATATCGCCAACTTTTGCTTCGTTGTTTTCGTCTTGAACGTAATATTTCTTAGAATATCTAACACGTTTTCCATAAACTGGATGTTGTTTTGTTGTTTCAACAACAACGACGATTGTCTTATCCATCTTATCTGAAGTTACGCGTCCTTGATATACCTTACGACGGTTACGAGTTTCTTGTGTTTCGCTCAACTTGATGTCCCCTTCCTGTTTATTATTTTTCGTTATTCTTTTGGTTTTGAGCTGTTCTTAATCTTGCAATGTTCTTTCTTACAGCCTTTAAACGAGCTGTGTTTTCCAATTGGCCTGTGGCTTGTTGGAAACGCAAGTTGAATAGTTCTTCTTTGTATTCTTTAACTTTGTCTTGCAATTGAGCAGCAGTTAGCTCTTTGATCTCACTAGCCTTCATCAGCGCCACCTACTTCCTCACGTTTTACAAACTTAGTTCTTACAGGTAGTTTGTGTGATGCAAGTCTCAAAGCTTCACGAGCAGTATCTTCAGAAACGCCACCGATTTCAAACAAAACCTTTTCGCGTTTAACTGGAGCTACCCAACCAGCTGGAGCACCTTTACCATTACCCATACGAACACCTACACCCTTAGCAGTGTATGATTTATGAGGGAAGATTTTAATCCAAACCTTACCACCACGCTTCATGTAACGAGTCATAGCAACACGGGCTGCTTCAATTTGTCTATTAGTGATCCAACTTGAGTCAAGTGACTTCAAACCATATTCACCAAATGTAACAGTTTTACCACCTTTAGCTTCTCCGCGCATCTTTCCACGGAATTCACGACGGTGTTTTACACGTTTTGGTACTAGCATAGATTATTCTCCTTTCCCTTCATTTTTTGGTTCATTGTTATGTTGTGGCTTAGCAGGAAGAATTTCACCACGGTAAATCCAAGTTTTAACACCTAAATTACCATAAGTTGTCTTTGCTTCAACCCAAGCATAATCGATATCAGCACGCAATGTGTGCAAAGGAACAGTTCCTTCTGTATGCCATTCACGACGAGCCATATCGGCACCGTTTAAACGACCTGAAATTTGTACCTTGATACCTTTAGCACCGGCACGTCTTGAACGTTGAACTGCTTGACGTTGTGCACGTCTGAAAGCAATACGAGCTTCAAGTTGACGAGCGATACTTTCACCAACCAATTTTGCATCTAGATCAGGTTTCTTGATTTCGATGATGTTGATGTGAATGTTTCTGTTAGTTAAATTATTTAATTCATTACGTAATTTTTCAACTTCAGAACCACCTTTACCGATAACCATACCTGGTTTAGCAGTGTGAATTGAAACTGTAACGTTCTTTGCAGTACGTTCGATTTCGATTCTTGATACGGAAGCATTTGAAAGTTTGTCTTCAATATACTTACGGATCTTAAGGTCTTCGTGTAAAAATGTTGAAAAGTCTTTATTGTTTGCATACCATTTGGCATCCCAGTCACGGATAACACCGACACGGAATCCGACTGGATTAATCTTTTGACCCACTAAATTTACCTCCTATACTATTCTTTTTCACTTACAACTACTGTAATGTGACTTGTTCTCTTGTTAATTGGTGATGCTGAACCCTTAGCTCTAGGACGGAAACGTTTTAGAGTTGGTCCTTCGTCAACGAAAGCTTCACTGACGTATAGGTTTTGTGCATCTAAATCAAAGTTATGTTCTGCGTTTGCAATTGCTGACTTAAGAGCTTTAGCAATAATTGGAGAGCCTGCTCTTGGTGTGAATTGCAAAATTGCAAGTGCCTCAGCAGCTTGCTTGCCTCTGATTAGATCAATAACAAGGCGAGCCTTACGAGGTGCAATACGCACATTAGTAACCTTAGCTGTTGCAGATGTAATTTCTTGTTCTGCCATCATTTAAGTCTCCCTTCTTATGCTTTTGCTGTCTTCTTGTCATCAGTTGCATGACCATGGAAAGTACGTGTAGGTACGAATTCGCCTAACTTATGTCCAACCATATCTTCTTGGATATAAACTGGAACATGCTTACGACCATCATGAACTGCGATTGTGTATCCTACGAAACTAGGAAAAATTGTTGAACGTCTTGACCATGTCTTGATAACTGACTTTTTGTCAGAATCTGCTTGTGCTTCAATCTTCTTTAGAAGATGTGCATCAGCGAATGGTCCTTTTTTTAAACTACGACTCATCTTATGTCCTCCTTATATTATTCTAATGAATAGTTTACTTACCTTTTCTATGACGAACGATAAGCTTTTCAGATTTGGCATGAGTTGAACGAGTTTTCTTACCAAGAGTCTTCTTACCCCATGGTGACATTGGAGATGGATGACCGATAGGAGCTTTACCTTCACCACCACCGTGTGGGTGATCGTTAGGGTTCATAACTGATCCACGAACTGTAGGTCTCATACCTAACCAGCGTTTACGACCAGCTTTACCAATCTTAATAAGTTCATGTTGTTCATTACCAATAGCACCGATACTTGCACGGCAAGTTGAAAGAACCAAGCGAACTTCACCAGAAGGTAAACGTAAGATTGAGTACTTACCATCTCTACCAAGTAATTGGATTGATGTACCAGCTGAACGGCCAATTTGACCACCTTTGCCGGGTTTCAATTCAACGTTATGAATTGTTGTACCAACAGGAATATCTGAAAGTGCAAGTGCGTTACCTGGTTTGATATCTGCATCTTTACCAGTTTCAACAACTTGTCCTACTTCAAGACCCTTTGGAGCTAAGATGTATGCTTTAACACCATCTGAATAATGAATTAATGCAATATTAGATGTACGGTTAGGATCATATTCAATTGACTTAACTGTAGCTTTAATACCGTCTTTACTATTACGTTTGAAATCAATAACACGGTATTTTTGTTTATGTCCACCACCACGGTGACGAACTGTAATATGACCGTATGAGTTACGACCAGCAGTATGGCTTTGTGATTCTAAAAGTGTCTTTTCAGGAGTAGTTTTAGTAATCTCAGAAAAGTCAGAACCTGTCATATTACGACGACCGTTTGTGGTTGGTTTATACTTGATAATCGCCATTATTTGACCTCCTTATTTATTCTTCGTCAAAAATCTTAATTTCATCTGAATCTGCTGTAAGTGTAACAATTGCCTTACGACGTTTTGCTGTAAAACCAACATAACGACCTTGGCGCTTCTTCTTACCAGAAACATTCATGATATTTACTTGTTTAACTTTAACACCGAAAACTTCTTCAACGGCTTGTCTAACAAGAACCTTGTTAGCATCCAAAGCAACATCGAAAGTATATTTCTTGTCGCTCATGGCATCCATTGAGCTTTCAGTAACAACGGGGCGAATAATTACGTCTCTTGCGCTCATTATCCAAGCACCTCCTCAATTTTAGAAAGTGCTGCTTGTGTAACAACTAACTTGTTAGCGTTAATAACGTCAAGAACGTTAACACCTTCTGGTGCAACAACTTTAACTTTATCAATGTTTCTTGCTGATAGAGCAACGTTGTCGTTACCATCTTCAACAACTACAAGAGCTTTGTTGTCAGCACCTACTGTATTTAGTAATTGTGCAAAAGCCTTTGTACTTGGTTTGTCGTATGAAATTGAGTCAATAACGATTAGGTTACTGTCAGCAGCCTTTTGTGAAAGTACAGACTTCAATGCCAAACGGCTAACCTTCTTAGGAAGGTGATAAGCATAAGATCTTGGTGTAGGGCCGAATACGACACCACCACCTACCCATTGAGGTGATCTAATTGAACCTTGACGAGCACGTCCTGTACCCTTTTGACGCCATGGTTTTCTACCACCACCACGTACTTCGGAACGGTTCTTAACATCATGAGTACCTTGTCTCATTGATGCACGTTGCATGATGACTGCATCTGTAACGACGTTATCGTTTGGTTCGATACCAAAGATTGCATCTTTTACTTCAACAGCACCGTTCTCAGCACCGTTATCTTTGTAAGCTGTGATTTTTGTCATAACTCATTTCCTCCTTCCTATTTTTGATTAGCTTTAATAGCTGTTTGAATTTTAACTAATGATTTGTTAGCACCGGGAACATTTCCCTTGATCATAATTGCATTACGTTCAGTATCAACTTTGACGATTTCAAGGTTTTGTGTAGTAACACGGTTGTTACCCATAACACCTGGAAGCATCTTTCCTTTGAATACACGGTTAATGATCGCACCCATTGAACCAGCAACACGGTGATATCTTGAACCGTGAGTTTCTGGACCTCTAGCTTGACCAAAACGCTTGATGTTACCTTGCATTCCGTGTCCCTTTGTTGTTCCTGTAACGTCGACAACATCACCAGAATTAAATGTATCTACTGTTACTTGTGCACCTAATTCGTAGTCTCCCATTTCAACATCGCGGAATTCGCGAATGTAATGTTTAGGAGTTGTATTTGCCTTTTCTGCATGACCTTTGGCTGGTTTATTAGATAGAACTTCACGTCTGTCTTCAAAACCTAGTTGAACGGCCTCATAACCATCATTTTCAACTGTTTTAAGTTGCATAACAACGTTTGGTGTTGCTTCAACAACTGTTACGGGAACAAGTTCACCGTTGTCAGTGAAAATTTGAGTCATTCCGACTTTTTTACCAAGAATTCCTTTTCTGGCCATGTTTGCACCTCCAATAATTTATTTTTTAATAATTATAATTTAATTTCAATGTCAACGCCTGATGGTAGATCCAACTTCATAAGTGAATCAACCGTCTTCTTTGTTGGGTTAACAACGTCGATAAGTCTTTTATGTGTACGCATTTCGAATTGTTCTCTAGAATCCTTATGCTTATGTGGTGAAGCTAGCACTGTATATAGTGAGCGTTCTGTAGGCAATGGAATTGGACCTGAAATTTGAGCTCCAGTTCTCTTTGCTGTTTCCACAATTTTGTCAGCTGATTGATCTAGAATACGATGTTCATAAGCCTTCAAACGAATGCGAATTTTTTGACTTGCCATGGGGTTACCTCCTTTTTGTCTCTTTCAAGATGACCGGCTCCGTGAAAATATCCGCCAGCCCTGCCGTGGCAAAGCGGCCGGGTGTGTCGCAACCTCTCACTTCTAAGCCGTCGATATCATTTGATATCTATTTGGTACATACTTCTATACGAAATAAGCACTCTTATAATATTACACGATGAACCCCACAATTTCAAGGTTTAATCAAGTATTTTTTAAATGAAAGACGCTTTCTTAAAAAACATTTTTCAACTATACTCTAATAAATAGTGGAGGTGTAATTTGAATAATAATCTCGAATTTAGATATCATAACAGGTTTCAAACAAATAATAAAGACCCAATTTTACTTAAGATCTTTAAAATCCAAGTAATCTTTAACGCCCTCGTTATTTTTAGCTATAGTGCTGTCACAAAAAACCTTTATCTTTTCGGTCCAATTTTTTTAAATTTGCTAGCACTATATATTCATCCTGGTCCTCAAAAGATATTTGATCGCATTAATTTTATTTTTCAAATGTTTTTTCAAGTTTTTATCATGGCAAAATCTTATTACTATTTAATCAATGTCACTATGCATTTATATAATTGGAACTTACCTAGTTCAATCGGTTTATTACTAGTTTCAATGTTAGTTATGTATATTCCATACGTAATTGTCTTCTTTGGTTCTGTAAGAAATAAATTTTTACAATTATTGATTTCACTATACGCTTTTGAATTTATTTCTATGGGTGGATTGAGTTTAGTAACATATGGCACAATTTTATATTTTAATCCTTTTATCGGTTTACTAAATAATTCAGCTTTTCTAGGTGCCATCAATTTCCTGATTTTGATTTTAATACTAATGTACTGTTGGGGTTATGGATTGCCAAAGATGCGCCTATCTCGCAATGCTAATTTCAAAGTATTAATTATTTTAGGAATCATTGGTTTGTGGTTCATAATGTGGAATGCCTTCGGTGGCGGCAATAATCTTTTAACTTCACTTTTTACATTTAACTTTTCTGGTATTTCATTTAAGCCCCAGTATATTCTCAGTGGTTTTGAGGCTGGTATTGCCGAAGAGTTACTATTTAGGTATGCTTTCTTAACTATCCTCTTAGCAGCTTTCAAAAATGATAACTATCGAATATTTTACGCTGCTATTATCAGTAGTATCTGCTTCGGTATAATGCACTTAGGAAATATTACTGCTGGTCAAAGCTTGGCCAATACACTTAATCAAGCTATCTTTGCTTTTGGTATGGGACTTTTGATGTGTGGAATTTATTTATACACTGACTTATTTTATTTGCCAGTTATTTTTCATATTTTATTAGACACTTTAGTTTTCAGTGCTTCTGGTGAGATGATGTCCGGCAAGGTAACTATAGCTGATAATATCTTTACTATTATTGAAACATTATTATTTGTTGCTGTAGCTGTTGCTTTACTTATTTCTATCTATAATAGAAGAAACAGATCATTTAGCTTCTATTAATTAAATTTAATAAGCACAAAAAAAGAGAAGATCGGATGATCTTCTCTTTTTGATTAGTTTCAACTGTAAGAATTAGTCTTCTTCAGCTTTACCACCATTTTTCTTGATGATTTCAGCTTGAATTGACTTAGGAACCTTCTCGTAGTGATCCATTGTCATAGTAAATGTACCACGACCTTGTGTTGCTGAACGAAGTGTTGTAGCGTAACCAAACATTTCTGCAAGTGGAACAAAAGCATTGATAAGTTGTGCATTACCACGTGCTTCCATACCTTCAACACGTCCACGACGAGCAGTAACTTGTCCCATAACATCACCTAAGTAATCTTCTGGTGTAACAATTTCAACCTTCATAATAGGTTCAAGAATTACAGCACCAGCAGTCTTAGAAGCGTTACGTAGTGACATTGAAGCAGCAATCTTAAAGGCAGCTTCTGATGAATCGACTTCGTGGTATGAACCATCATACAACTTAGCCTTAACATCGATCAATGGATATCCAGCAAGAACACCATTTTCCATAGCTTCCTTCAAACCTTGTTCTACTGAAGGGATGTATTCACGAGGAACAACACCACCGACGATAGCATCTTCGAATTCGAAGCCTTTACCTTCTTCATTAGGTGTAAATTCAACCCAAACATCACCATATTGACCTTTACCACCAGATTGACGAACGAACTTACCTTGAGCACTTGTTTGTTGTGTAAATGTTTCACGATAAGCAACTTGAGGTTCACCAACCTTACATGCAACGTTAAATTCACGTTTCATACGGTCAACCATGATATCCAAGTGCAATTCACCCATTCCGGCAATAAGAGTTTCACCAGTTTCAGGATTTGTTTCAGCTTGGAATGTAGGATCTTCTTCAGATAGTTTTTGGATAGCAATATCCATCTTATCTCTATCTTCCTTAGAATTAGGTTCGATAGAAACTTGAATAACTGGATCTGGAATATCCAATGATTCAAGGATCAATGGATGATCAGTATCAGTTAAAGAATCACCAGTAGTAGTATTCTTCAAACCGATAACAGCAGCGATATCACCTGAGAACACTTCTGGGATTTCCTTACGGTGGTTAGAATGCATTTGTAGCAAACGACCAACACGTTCACGTTTGTCTTTTGTTGAGTTCAAGACATAAGAACCAGATTCTAGAGAACCTCTATATACACGAATGTAAGTTAGACGACCAACGAATGGGTCAGTTGCAATCTTAAATGCTAAACCAGCAAATGGTTTGCTGTCGTCAGCCATAAGTTCAACTTCTGATTCATCCTTTGGATCTGTAGCTTTATAAGGACGTACATCAAGTGGTGATGGTAGGTAATCAACAACCGCATCCATCAACATTTGAACACCCTTGTTCTTGAAAGCAGAACCAGCAAGAACTGGGAAATATTTCAAATTGATTGTAGCCTTACGAATAGCTGTACGAAGTTCATCATTTGAGATTTCTTCGCCTTCAAGATACTTGTCCATGATATCATCGTCAACATCAGCAACAGATTCAACCAATTCGGCACGTTTCTTTTCAGCTTCAGCACGGTATTCTTCAGGAACATCAACTGTATCCCACTTTGTACCTAGCTCATCTTCATCATAAAGATCGGCTTTCATTTCGATCAAGTCGATAACACCCTCGAATTTATCTTCAGCACCAATAGGCATTTGGACAGCGTGGGCATTTGCGTCTAGTCTTTCATGAAGCGTTTCAACTGAGTAGTCAAAGTTAGCACCGATTTTATCCATCTTGTTAACAAAGACGATTCTTGGAACACCGTATGTTGAAGCTTGACGCCAAACATTTTCAGTTTGTGGTTCAACACCAGATTGAGCATCAAGAACTGTAATAGCACCATCTAGCACACGTAGTGAACGTTCAACTTCGATTGTGAAATCAACGTGTCCTGGTGTATCGATAATGTTAATACGGTTACCTTTCCATTCAGCTGTTGTAGCAGCTGATGTAATAGTAATACCACGTTCTTGTTCTTGAGCCATCCAGTCCATTTGTGAAGCACCATCATGTGTTTCACCAATTTTATGGATTTTACCAGTATAGTACAAGATACGTTCAGTAGTTGTAGTTTTACCGGCATCAATGTGGGCCATGATACCAATATTACGGGTATCTTCTAGTGGAAATTCACGTTTATTAGCCATTAAAAATTGTTTCTCCTCTCAAATTAACTAGTTTAATAACTAGATCCTACCAGCGATAGTGAGCGAATGCACGGTTAGCATCGGCCATCTTATGTGTATCTTCACGCTTTTTAACAGCTGCACCAGTATTGTTGGCTGCATCCATAATTTCGTTAGCTAGACGTTCGTCCATTGTATGTTCACCACGTAGACGAGCATAACTTGTGATCCAACGAAGACCCAATGTTGTACGACGATCTGGGCGAACTTCGATAGGAATTTGATAGTTAGAACCACCGATACGGCGAGCCTTAACTTCAAGTACAGGCATAACATTGTTCATTGCTTCTTCAAACACGTCCAATGGTTCGTTACCTGTCTTATCTTTAATAATATCGAATGCACGATATAGGATTGATGAAGCTGTACCTCTCTTACCATCATACATCAAATGGTTAATCAAACGAGTTACTAGCTTTGAGTTGTACATTGGATCTGGCAAAACATCACGTTTTGGAGCTCTACCTTTACGCATAAAAAATTCCTCCGTTATTACATTATTTCATTAAAATGATTAATTGTTATTTCTTAGGCTTCTTAGCACCATATTTTGAACGACTTTGCATACGTCCATCAACACCGGCTGTATCTAAGGCACCACGAACAACGTGATAACGAACACCAGGTAGATCCTTTACACGTCCACCACGGACAAGGACAACACTATGCTCTTGTAGGTTATGACCAATACCAGGGATATATGCTGTTACTTCAATAAGGTTTGATAATCTAACACGGGCATACTTACGTAGGGCAGAGTTAGGTTTCTTAGGTGTCATTGTTCCGACACGAGTTGCAACACCACGTTTTTGTGGAGCTGGGTTCTTTGTAGCAACTTTCTTCATACTATTGTAGCCAAAGTTCAATGCAGGAGCATCTGATTTAGATACTGTTGACTTACGGCCTTTGCGAACTAATTGATTAATTGTAGGCATTCAAAGTTCCTCCTAAAAATTTAAGTACACACATCCAGGTGGTTCATAATTTTGTAAAATAATAAACCACTAGAGGTGGCGTACGTTTCGAGCTTTATATTTAATAAACAAACTAATATTGCTGCCAATAAAAGCACGTCTACTAGAATACCATCTAAAAAAAGCCATGTCAATGCAACTATTAAAAAGTTCTCCACAATTTCTTCGTAATTTTTTTTGAGGTGATAAAAATGAAATACTTCTTATATTCTTTGATTTTTATACTAGGAGCTTGCATTATCTCCTTTCTAAAAGTAATTGCATATGATTACCCACAGATAAGCTTTACTAGGCGCTCTCACTGTGACTATTGCGGTAGGATTTTACGATGGTTCGAAATTATACCTATAATAGGTTATTTCATAGTTCATGGTAAGTGCTCTCAGTGCAAAAATCAAATTGATTTTCAAAATCCCTTCTGGGAATTTATTGGTGGAGTTATCTGGCTGATCATTGTTCACTCCGGTGCTTGGTATTATCTACCGATCTTCGTAATGTTAGTGCTTCTTAGCTTTACCGACGGCTTCTTCGGGTATATCTATCCTATTTTTTATTTAATTAGCTTGCCTTCATTAATTTGGCTGCTGCCTAACTTGCATATCATAACCGGACTAAGTGTCTACATAGTTTTGTGGCTCCTAGCCCAAAATCATCCTTTAGGTTTAGGGGATGTCGAAATTATCGCTGTTCTAAGCTTGCTGTTTAATCTGCAAACCATCCTTTCAATTGTCTTATTAGCTTGTTTTTTCTGTCTTTTAGCCTTTGCGGTCAATAAAAAAAGATCATTTAGATTCATTCCCTACCTAACCGTAGCAACAGGAATAATCTATCTGATCTTTCAATTAAAGCCTTGGCAAAATTTGTCGTAGTTTCAGCCAATTAAGGCATAGCTCCCACCATTTAACATCATACGCATTTAAATTAGCCGCGTTACCCGGAGCCTGAGTAACATATGTTCCTAATGATAATCCGTGATCCCCTGACCCAAAGAGATGCATTTCATATGGAATGCCTAACATATCCATCTTTTGGGCATAGAGTATAGAATTCATCACTGGCACAGTATTGTCAGTCACTGTTTGCCAAATGAATGTCGGTTTACCATGTTTGGTCAAATGCTCTTGAGCTTGCCAATAATAAATATCTGGGGCTATTTTCATTGCCCAATCTTCATCTTTAGGCCAGCCAATGGTCATATCAATCACAGGATAGCTTAAAATATTAGCGCTTGGTTCAACTGTTAAATCTTCCGCAAAAATCTGAGAGCGCTGCTCTGGATCTAACATAATCGAATTAAAATTGGCAACTACATGACTACCTGCTGAAAATCCCATCAAAACTATTTTTTCCAAATCGATATGATGGTCTGTTTGAGTTTTGAGCCAATTCAAAGTTGTAGCTAATTCCTGTAAGGCCAAAGGATAAACTGCATGATTATCATCAATTAATTGATAATCTAAAACTAAAGCATGCATTCCTGCCGCATTGAATTTAAAGGCTATCGGTTGGGCTTCCCGATCAGTCAAAAACTTAAAAGCTCCACCCGGACAAATTATTGCTAAAGGATGATCTACTGGTTCATCATAATCAGAAATTGGATCTAGCCAATAAGTATCTAAATTAAATTTAACGTCTTTGTAAGCTAATTTTTGTTTTTGCAAATCCTTAACCTCCAAATTATTTTTCTATTTCATTATACAAAAAAAGCTAGCCTTTATCTAAAAAGACTAGCTTCTTTATTTTTACCTAATTAATGTTTTTCTTCTTTAGCTGCATCGTCAGCTTTCATTTGAGCTTCGATATCAGAAATTGTATAGGCACCATTTAAAGAATTATCTGCCATAGGGCCGACTTTCTTAGGTTCCATATGGTTGTACTTAGCCATACCAGTACCGGCAGGGATAAGTTTACCAATAATAACATTTTCCTTAAGACCAAGAAGTGGATCATTCTTACCTCTGATTGATGCATCTGTAAGAACTCTTGTTGTTTCCTGGAAGGAAGCAGCTGACAAGAAACTGTTTGTTTCAAGAGATGCTTTAGTAATACCAAGAAGAACAGGACGTCCAGTAGCAGGAATACCGCCATTGAACAATGTCTCACGGTTATGGTCAGTAAATTGAGAAATATCCATCAATTGACCAGGTAATACATCTGTATCACCAGGATCAAGAATACGGATCTTTCTGATCATTTGTCTAATCATAACTTCGAAATGCTTATCAGAAATATCAACACCTTGCATACGGTAAACTTTTTGAACTTCAGCAAGTAAGTAGTTTTCTGTATGTAGGACGTTTGTAACCTTAATTAATTCCTTAGGATCGATTGAACCTTGTGTTAACTTACCACCACGTTTAACGTGATCGCCTTCGGCAACCGCAACACTTGATGTATAAGGAACACTATAAGTTCTAGAATCGATGTCACCATCGACAGTAATTTCCTTAGTGTGTTCTGCTGGATTTTCATCAATTGCTGTAACAGTACCATCAACTTCAGAAATAACAGCAAGACCTTTAGGATTTCTAGCTTCAACAATTTCTTGAACACGAGGAAGTCCTTGAGTAATATCATCGCCACCAGCAACACCACCGGTATGGAAGTTTCTCATAGTTAATTGTGTACCTGGTTCACCGATTGATTGAGCGGCAACTGTACCAACTGCCTCACCAATTTCAACCTCTTCACCAGTAGCAAGGTTACGACCGTAACATTTCTTACATACACCATGTTTTGTATCACATGTGAATGCTGAACGAATTGTAACGTGTGTAACACCAGCGTCAACAACTTTTTGAGCAAGAGTTTCATCCATCATGACACCACGAGGTACGATAACGTCGCCTGTCTTAGGATCTTTAACTGTCTTTTGTGTATAACGACCAACAAGTCTGTCATACAATGGTTCAATCATATCTGTACCTTCCATAATGGAACTTACAACAAGTCCACGGTCAGTACCACAATCTTCTTCACGAACAATAACATCTTGAGCAACATCAACCAAACGACGAGTCAAGTAACCAGAGTTGGCTGTCTTCAAGGCTGTATCGGTCATACCTTTACGGGCACCATGGGTTGACATGAACATTTCCATAACTGTTAGTCCTTCACGGAAGTTAGAAATAACAGGAATTTCCATCATACCACCATTAGGAGCGGCCATTAATCCACGCATACCGGCTAGCTGTGTAAAGTTTGAGATGTTACCACGGGCACCAGAATCAGACATCATTGAAATAGGGTTTGTAGGATCAAATGAATCGATCAACAATTGTTGAATTTCATCCTTTGTATCATTCCAAACACTGATAACACGATCATGTCGTTCTGAGTCAGTGATTAAACCACGACGGAATTGCTTAGAAATTGAAGCAACTTGTTTGTGGGCTTTTTCAATGATTTCAGGCTTTTGAGTTAGGTTAGGAACATCTGTAACACCAACTGTTAAACCAGACAATGTACAAATTGTGTAACCTAATGTCTTCATATCATCAAGTAATGATGATGTTCTTTGAACACGGTAGATCTTGAATACTTGAGCAATGATATCTGAAAGATATCCACTCTTCAATGGATCGATTAGGTCCATTTCATCAAGACGTTGGTGAATGTCTTCCCCTTTACCAAGGAAGTACTTATCAGGAACACCGTGTGTCAAATTATCATCAGTTGGTTCGTTTAAATATGGGAAGTCTTCAGGAAGAATTTCGTTAAAGATTACTTTACCAACAGAGGTAATCATGATCTTATCACGTTGTTCATCCTTGAAAGGCTTGTTAGGCATTGAATCAACAGCAATACCAATTCTTGTATGATAGTGAATATCACCATTTAGTAATGCAATTTGAACTTCATTAGCATCCTTGAAGATCTTACCTTCACCAGTCATATGTCTTGTTTCAATTGTTAGATAGTAGTTACCTAAAACAACATCCTGTGAAGGAGTAACGATAGGCTTACCATCTTTAGGAGCAAGAATATGGTGAGCAGCAAGCATCAACATACGAGCTTCAGCTTGGGCTTCATCTGATAAAGGAACGTGGATAGCCATCTGATCCCCATCAAAATCGGCATTGTAAGCTTCACAAGCAAGTGGATGCAAACGCATTGATTTACCATCAACCAATACAGGTTCAAAGGCTTGAATACCAAGTCTATGAAGTGTAGGGGCACGGTTAAGTAATACTGGACGTTCTTTAATAACGTCTTCTAGTACATCCCAAATGTCATCATCTTGGCGATCGATCTTTCTTCTAGCATTCTTGACGTTAGAAGCAATTTCTCTCTTAACAAGTTCATGCATAACGAATGGTTTGAATAATTCCAAAGCCATTTCACGAGGTAATCCACATTGGTAGAACTTCAAAGTAGGACCAACATCGATAACTGAACGTCCTGAATAATCAACACGTTTACCAAGTAAGTTTTGACGGAAACGTCCTTGCTTACCTTTAAGCATATGTGAAAGTGACTTCAATGGACGATTACCAGGTCCTGTAACAGGACGGCCACGACGACCATTATCAATCAAAGCATCAACAGCTTCTTGCAACATTCTCTTTTCATTTTGAACAATGATGCTAGGAGCATGTAGATCCAACAATCTCTTCAAACGGTTATTACGGTTAATAACACGACGATATAAATCGTTCAAATCGGAAGTGGCGAAACGGCCACCTTCAAGTTGAACCATTGGACGAAGATCAGGTGGGATAACGGGAATTGCTTCCATTACCATCCATTCAGGTTTGTTGCCTGACTTTTGGAAAGCACTTAAAATGTCCAAACGTCTGATAGCACGTGTACGTTTTTGACCTTGAGCAGTCTTCAATGTTTCACGTAACTCTTTAACTTCAGTATCCATATCAACTTGGCTAAGTAAATCACGGACACCTTCAGCACCCATCTTAGCAACGAACTTGTCACCAAATTCTTCACGTTTCTTACGATATTCAGTTTCAGTTAATAATTGTTTCTTTTCTAGATCTGTGTCACCTGGGTCAATAACTACATATGATGCAAAGTAGATTACTTCTTCCAAGTTTCTTGGACTCATGTCCAAAACAAGTCCCATACGTGATGGGATACCCTTAAAGTACCAGATATGTGATACAGGGGCTGCTAGTTCGATATGAGCCATACGTTCACGACGAACTTTTGAACGAGTAACTTCAACACCACAGCGGTCACAGACAATACCCTTATAACGGATACGTTTGTATTTACCACAGGCACATTCCCAGTCTTTAGTTGGTCCGAAAATTCTTTCATCGAATAGACCATCTTTTTCTGGTTTCAAAGTACGGTAGTTGATAGTTTCTGGTTTCTTAACTTCTCCATAAGACCAACTACGAATCTTGTCCGGAGATGCTAAACCAATTTGCATACTTTCGAATTTATTAACGTCTATCAAAAGGTAACCTCCCTAAAGTTTTGACTAGTTTTCTGATTTTGTACTAGTTGATTCGGCTGAATCTTTAGATGCTTCGAGCTTTTTAGCTTCTTCTTCAGCACGTTTTTGTTCTTGTTGTTTAGCAAACTTAGATAGAGCGTCAATACTTACAGTATCTTCATCATCGTCCATATCTCTAAGTTCAATTTCTTTCTTATGTGAATCTAAGACCTTCATGTCTAGTCCTAGAGCTTGTAATTCTTTAACAAGAACACGGAATGATTCAGGAACACCAGGTTTAGGAATACTTTCACCCTTGACGATAGCCTCATAAGTCTTAACACGTCCAACGATATCATCAGACTTGTATGTCAAGATTTCTTGTAGTGTATATGCGGCACCATAAGCTTCAAGAGCCCAAACTTCCATTTCACCAAATCTCTGACCACCAAATTGTGCTTTACCACCAAGTGGTTGTTGAGTAACTAGTGAGTATGGTCCGATTGAACGAGCATGAAGTTTATCATCAACCATGTGAGCTAGTTTCAAGTAGTACATGACACCAACAGCAACACGATTCTTGAATGGTTCACCAGTACGTCCATCATAAAGAATTGACTTACCATCTGAATCCATATCAGCTTCCTTAACAATGTCCCAAAGTTCGTCATTGCTTACACCATCAAAAACAGGTGTTGAAACATGGATACCAAGTTTTCTAGCAGCCATACCTAAGTGAAGATCAAGAACTTGTCCAATATTCATACGTGATGGAACACCCATTGGGTTCAATAGAATGTCTACTGGAGTACCATCTGGCATATATGGCATATCTTCTTCAGGTACAACAATTGAAACAGTACCTTTGTTACCATGACGACCTGACATCTTGTCACCAACTTGAATCTTACGCTTTTGAGCAATGTAAACACGAACTAACATGTTAACACCAGGATCAAGTTCGTCTCCGGCTTCACGAGTAAAGACTTTAACGTCTTGGATAATTCCGCCACCACCATGTGGTACACGAAGTGAAGTATCACGAACTTCACGAGCTTTTTCACCAAAGATAGCATGTAGCAATCTTTCTTCGGCTGATAATTCAGTAACACCCTTAGGTGTAACTTTACCAACTAAGATATCGCCATCGCGCACTTCAGCACCAACACGGATAATTCCGAATTCGTCAAGATCCTTCAATGAATCTTCACCAACATTAGGAATTTCACGAGTGATTTCCTCAGGTCCAAGTTTAGTATCACGTGCTTCTGATTCGTATTCTTCAATATGAATTGAAGTATATGCATCTTCACGAACTAATTTCTCTGAAAGAACAATCGCATCTTCATAGTTATACATGTTCCATGTCATAAAGGCGATAAGTGGGTTTTGACCAAGAGCTAATTCGCCGTTTTCCATAGCAGGACCATCGGCAATAATTTCACCCTTCTTAACCTTTTCATCCTTGTGGACAATAGGTCTTTGGTTGTAACTCTTACCATTATTTGAACGACGGAACTTAGTTACTTTGTAATCGTCAGTTGTACCATCTTCATCACGTTTGATAGTGATCTTCTTAGCATCAACATATTCAACTACACCAGCATGGCTAGCCAACAAGGCAGCACCAGAATCATGGGCAGCAATATATTCCATACCAGTACCAACAAGTGGAGCATGTGGATTGATCAAAGGAACAGCTTGACGTTGCATGTTAGCACCCATCAAAGCACGGTTAGAATCATCATTTTCCAAGAAAGGAATACATGCAGTAGCTACAGAAACTACTTGTTTAGGAGAAACATCCATGTAATCGACTTTTTCAGGACTTGTTTCAATATTGTCATCCTTGTGACGAGCCAAGATAGTATCGTCAGTAAATGAACCATCATCATTTAATGGTGTATTTGCTTGGGCAACAACATAGTTATCTTCCTCATCAGCAGTCAAATAATCGATCTTATCAGTAACTTTATGAGTATCCCATGAAACACGACGATATGGAGTTTCAATGAAACCATACTTGTTAATAATGGCATATGAAGCCAAGTTATTAATAAGTCCGATATTAGGACCTTCGGGAGTTTCAATAGGACACATACGACCATAATGAGTATAGTGAACATCACGAACTTCATATCCGGCACGATCACGAGTCAAACCACCAGGTCCAAGAGCTGATAGACGACGCTTGTGTTCTAGTTCTCCAAGTGGATTAGTTTGATCCATGAATTGTGACAATTGTGATGAACCAAAGAATTCCTTAATTGAAGCAACAACTGGTCTGATATTAATCAATTGTTGAGGTGTAACAGTAGATGAATCTTGAATTGACATTCTTTCACGTACAACACGTTCCATACGTGACAAACCAATACGGAATTGATTTTGTAACAATTCACCAACTGAACGAATACGACGATTACCCAAGTGATCAATATCATCAGTGTTACCAATGCCTTCTTTTAAGTTCAAGAAGTAATTGATACCTGCCAAAATATCAGCTGGTGTAATTGTACGGTTTGTTTCTGGAATATGACCATTACCGATCATATTAACAACTTTTTCATTGTCAGTTTCTGAATATACTTTAATAATTTGAACAGTGACTGGGTCTGTTAAGACACCCTCATCAGAAGGTTGTAATGTAACAGTCTTAAAGTCATCTCTTTCAAGATAAGGAGTAAGTTTGTTCATTGCATCACGGTCAATTAAAGTATCTTTAGCAAGCACAACTTCACCAGTGTCTGGATCAGCTAATGTTTCAGCCAAAGTCTTATTCAAAAGTCTTGTCTTAAGGTTTAACTTCTTATTGATCTTGTAACGACCAACGGGAGCTAAATCATATCTACGTGGGTCAAAGAATCTAGCATATAGCAATGAACGAGAACTATCTGCAGTCTTTGGTTCACCAGGACGGAGTCTTTCATAGATATCCTTTAAAGCTTCCTCAACACGTGAGTCACTTGTATCCTTATGAACATCTTTTTCAAGAGTAAGGTTCAAAGTATCGTTATCGCCAAAAATATCAAGAATTTCAGAATCTTCGCCAAAGCCAAGAGCTCTAACTAATTCAGAAATAGGTAATTTTCTAGTTCTATCGATTCTTACATAACCTAAACCTTTAGCATCTGTTTCATATTCCAACCAAGCACCACGGTTAGGGATAACAGTTGTACCATAATTGATACGACCATTCTTATCTGTATCTTGATTGTAATAAATACCAGGAGAACGTACTAATTGGGAAACAATAACACGTTCAGCACCGTTGATGATGAAATTACCTTCATCTGTCATGAGTGGGAAGTCACCAAAGAAAACATCTTGAGTCTTGATTTCACCAGTTTCATGATTAGTCAATTTTAAAGTTACATGTAATGGTGCTGAGTAGTTAGCATCATGTTGTCTTGCTTCATCAACAGTATATTTTGGTTCGAGCAACTTGTAATCGACGTATTCCAAAGAAAGATTTCCTGCAAAATCATCGATTGGCATAATATCATCAAACATATCTTTAAGTCCTTCATCTAAGAACCAGTTATAAGAATTTGTTTGGATGTCAATCAAATTTGGCAAAGGAAGTACTTCCTTGATCTTTGCATAACTACGACGAACACGGTGTGCACCATAATTAACGTTATGATAAGTCAAATTTTTCACCTCAACATTTAATTTGTTCAAATCGCAATCAGCAAATATTACATTTTGATTACAATTTACCTGAAAACGCTTTTTAGACCTGTTTTTAGGCAAAAAAAAACCAAAAATAGAATCAAATATCTATTTTTGTGTTTTTTATTTGGCATAACCACGGACAATAGATCGTGATTAGCGATTTGAACTTTGAATCTCAAAAAAAATAATACTCTCATACACTCTTCTTGTCAATAGTCAAGAACTCACTTTTGGTTAGTGACTGGTTTCTTGGCTTCAAGCTTTTCAACTGTAATAGTTAAGCTACCCTTCTTAGAACCCACTTTGATTGAATCGCCAGCTCTTACCTTACCCATCAAGAGTTGCTCACTAACTGGATCTTCAATCTCTCTTTGAATGGTTCTTCTCATTGGACGCGCACCATATTCTGGATTGTAACCATCTTTAACAAGATCATTGTAGGCAGTTGGAGAAATAACTAGTTTGATTTCTCTTTCAGCCAAACGTTTTCTCAAATTATTGCTCATAATCTTAGCAATTTCTTTCAATTGAACTTTATCAAGTGCCTTGAAGACAATTGTTTCATCAATACGATTTAAGAATTCTGGACGGAAGAATTTCTTCAATTCAGAATCAATTCGACCCTGCATCTCTTTATAGTCGTTTCGAACATCCTTAGCACCAAAGCCGACTTCTTTATCATCTTCTAGAGATCTAGCACCTAAGTTAGAAGTCATAATGATAATAGTATTTCTAAAGTCAACTTTATGGCCCTTAGCATCAGTTAAAATACCATCATCCAATACTTGAAGCAAAATGTTAAAGACATCAGGATGCGCCTTTTCTACTTCATCTAAAAGCACAACTGAGTATGGTTCATTTCGAACTTTTTCAGTTAATTGACCACCATCATCAAAACCAACATATCCAGGAGCTGAACCGATTAATTTAGAAGTACTATATTGTTCCATATATTCAGACATATCGACACGAATCAAATTGTCCTCTGAGCCAAACATTACTTCAGCAATTGATTTAGCTAATTCAGTCTTACCTACACCAGTAGGCCCTAGGAACATGAAGGAACCAATTGGACGGTTAGGATCTTTCATACCACTTCTAGCACGGCGAATAGCTCGAGACACTGCATTAATTGCACTATCTTGTCCAATAACTCGTTTATGTAATTCTTTTTCAAGGTTAAGTAATTTTTCACTTTCCTTACGAGTAATTTGCTTAACTGGTACGCCAGTCCATTGAGCAATAACTTCAGCAATATCATCAGCCGTTACAACAGGCTTTTTATTACTATCAGTGTCTTTTTCTTTTAGCTTACTAATTTTTTCTTGAATATCTTGTTCCTGTTCACGAATCTTAGCAGCTTTTTCAAAATCCTGATCTAAGATTGCATTGTTCTTATCGTTCACAAGCTTCATAGCCTGATCAGTCAATTCATCCAACTTGTTATTTTTAGAAACATTATGAATTCTTACTTTAGCAGAAGCCTCATCCATCAAATCAATTGCCTTATCAGGTAGAAAACGGTTGGTTAAGTAACGAGTTGAAAAACGTACTGCAGCTTCAACCGCTTCATCTGAGATAGTCAAATCGTGATGTTGTTCATATCTTGGACGTAGACCCTCCAGAATCTTAACAGAGTCTTCAGCTGTAGGTTCTTCTACATGAACTTTGGCAAAGCGACGTTCCAAAGCAGTATCTTTTTCAATATACTTTTGATACTCATTAGAAGTTGTTGCTCCAATTAATTGGAGTTCGCCACGAGCTAAAGCAGGCTTCAAAATATTTGAAGCATCAATAGCGCCTTCAGCCCCACCGGCACCAATTAAGGTATGCAATTCATCAATAAATAGAATTACGTGTTTATCTTGATAAATTTCTTCAATAACTTTCTTTAAACGATCTTCAAATTCACCACGATACTTAGTTCCTGCAACTAATGAACCCATATCGAGCATCATGATTCGTTTGTTTTGCATATCAATAGGAACTTCTTTTTTAATGATAGCAATAGCCAATCCCTCGGCAATTGCTGTCTTACCAACACCTGGTTCACCTACTAGAACCGGATTATTCTTAGTTCTACGACTAAGGATCTGAATCGTTCTTTCAACCTCTTTTTGACGTCCAATTACAGGATCAATTTGGTTGTCTTGAGCCATTTTAGTAAGATCACGAGCTAAAGAATCAAGTGTTGGTGTACCACCATTAGCTTGTGCTTGTTGTTTCTTCTGCTTATTAGCTAGGCTAGATGCAAAACCACGACGAGCCGCCTTATTAGACATACCCATTTTGCTTAAGAGCAATGACTTTGTCTTTGCCAAGCTGAGTCCTAGATTAACTAGAATTCGATTTGCTAAATTATCAGCGTCATCAAGAATAGCTAACAGAATATGTTCTGTACCAATACGGTTAGCTTTGTAGACATTTGAAGTCTCTTCCGCATCGCTTAAAATTAATTGGCCTTTAGGCGAATAAGGTAGATATATTCCCTTAGCAGTATTAGATGAGACATCCCCATAACCTGTCAGATGTTCAATCTCCTCTTCAACATCTCGATCACTTACAGCTAGATCTCTCAAAGTAATACCGGCGATACCATCATTTTCCATTGTTAGTCCTAGCAAGATTTGCTCAGTCCCAACAGCATTATGGTGAAATGTCTTAGCTTGTTCTTGTGCTAAAACAAGTGCATTCTTGGCGCTTTCGGTAAATACTTTGTCCATTAACGTTACCTCTACTTTTTAAGTGTCTGTTTAGAAAGTATAATTATGTTTTAAAAAAAAGCAATTAATTTAACTTATGTCTATTAAAGAAACAATTAATATTTATTTTTCCATATCAATTGCTCTCAACTAGAATCCTAACACATTCCCAAAATTAATACGCTTAAATCATATTTCCAATTTGGAACAGTCACAATATTATATAACAAAATCTATAGAGAACGAAAAAAGGCAATCAATCCTTTAACAGAATTAATTACCCTTTTAACTATTATTCTCTGNGAGCTACCAGACTGCTCCATCCCGCGATAACAATAATTGTTAAGGTCCATGCTAAATGATGGACCCTGTAGGACTCGAACCTACGACCGAGCGGTTATGAGCCGCCTGCTCTAACCAACTGAGCTAAAGGTCCGGAATAATAGCGGCGAAGGGGATCGAACCCCCGACCTCCCGGGTATGAACCGGACGCTCTAGCCAGCTGAGCTACACCGCCAAAAACTATGATACTGACAACATACATTGTCTATCGGGAAGACAGGATTCGAACCTGCGACCCCCTGGTCCCAAACCAGGTGCTCTACCAAGCTGAGCCACTTCCCGAAATAAAACAAATGCACCTAGTAGGAGTCGAACCTACAACCTTCTGATTCGTAGTCAGACACTCTATCCAATTGCGCTATAGGTGCATATTCATTATAGTGCCGAGGACCGGAATCGAACCGGTACGGTAATTACTTACCGCAGGATTTTAAGTCCTGTGCGTCTGCCAGTTCCGCCACCCCGGCGTTACTATAATGAAAGCGGAAGACGGGATTCGAACCCGCGACCCCCACCATGGCAAGGTGATGTTCTACCACTGAACTACTTCCGCATTATGTTGATGCCGACTAGAGGATTCGAACCTCCGACCCCCTGTTTACAAGACAGGTGCTCTGCCAACTGAGCTAAGTCGGCATTATGCCAAACAACATTTAACATAATACACAATAATCAATCATTTTGCAAGACCAATTATCAATACGGGTGAAAGGACTTGAACCTTCATGTCCAAAGGACACTAGAACCTAAATCTAGCGCGTCTGCCAATTCCGCCACACCCGCAAAAGCTTTATGAAAATCCACTAAGCATTTTGCTTAATGGAGGATACAGGGATCGAACCTGTGACCTCCTGCTTGTAAGGCAGATGCTCTCCCAGCTGAGCTAATCCTCCATAGTGTTTCTCGTTCGAAACAACTATATTAGTATACCTTTTGCTTATAAATATTGTCAACGAAAATTTTGAACTTAATTCAATTTTTTAAAAGATGATTTTGTGGCGGTTCACTGCCAGTTCTAGGGTGAGAAAAAATTTTGGCTGGAACGTAGTTAGGCACGAAATCAAATTAAGAATATTGATTAATCTTTCGACTAACAACTTAGATTAAACAATTATTGAAATAGCAAATGTAAATGATCATCATGACTGTACATAAAAAAATATAAAATCTAGGTGGAGAGACAAAAAAAAGCTGTCCTTAAAATTAGGGACAACTTTCTTAAAATTATTCTTCATTATTTGTATTATCTTCTGGTCTCATAGTTGGGAACAAAATAACGTCACGAATTGATGGAGCATCTGTCAATAGCATAACCAAACGATCAACACCAATACCTAGTCCACCTGTTGGTGGCATACCATATTCCATAGCTTCAACGAAATCATTATCAATATGCTCAGCTTCGTCATTACCTTTTTCACGTTCAGCAGCTTGTGCTTCGAAACGTTGTCTTTGATCAATTGGATCATTCAACTCAGTAAAGGCGTTACCAAACTCATGACCAAGGATATAAATTTCAAAACGATCTGTAAAGTTAGGATTATCCTTGCTCTTCTTAGCTAATGGTGAAACTTCAAGTGGATACTCATAAATGAAAGTAGGTTCTTTCAAAGTATCTTCAACAAATTCTTCGAAGAATTCAGCGATGATATGACCAACGCCCCAGAATTCTTCATAATGAACACCCTTTTCATCAGCTAACTTACGTGCTTGTTCAAGATCCATATCTTGACTAAAGTCGATACCAGTTTGTTCTTTAATTGCATCAACCATCTTGATGCGCTTAAATGGCTTACTTAGGTCAATTTCTTCGCCTTGATAAGTAACTGTTTGTGTTCCATTAGCCTTTTGAGCAGCATGTCTGAAGAGTCCTTCGACTTCTTTCATAACATCTGTCATATCCCAATAAGCTGCATATGTTTCCAATGATGTATATTCAGGATTATGTTGTGTATCCAAACCTTCGTTACGGAAAGCACGTCCAATTTCATAAACACGTTCGAAACCACCAACGATTAATCTCTTCAATGGCAATTCAAGCGCAATTCGTAGATACATTTCCATATCAAGCGCATTGTGATGTGTAATAAATGGTCTAGCACTAGCACCACCAGCTTGAGTATTCAAAACTGGAGTTTCAACAGACATAAAACCTTCGCCGTCTAAATATTCACGAATTGCAGAAATAATTTTGGTACGTTTCTTGAAACGATCAAAACTATCCTGATTAGCAATTAAGTCCAAATATCTTTGACGATAAATTTGTTCAACATTAGTCAAACCATGGAACTTATCTGGTAAGGGACGGAGTGATTTAGACAACATTGTTATATGAGTAACTTTAACAGTTAATTCACCCATATCAGTTTTCATGATTTCACCGTGAATACCTAGATAATCACCAATATCAGCACGTTTAAAGATATGGTAGTTTTCTTCGCCAACAACATCTTTACGAACATAAATTTGAATTTTGCCACTTCTATCACGGATATCAGCAAATCCAACTTTACCTTTACCACGTTTTGACATCATACGACCAGCAATAACACATGGCAAATCTTGTTCTTCAAGAACTTCTTTGTCCTCATCGCCGTATTTGTCATGTATCTCTTGAGCCAAAGCCGTTCTTTCAAATCTTGAACCGAATGGATCAATTCCTTCATCATACAATTCTTGAAGTTTTTCACGTCTAACCTTCAATTGGTCATTCATTACTCGCTTCTTCTTTATATCTTCTTTAGTTGGTTGCTTCTTTTTATTTTCGTTACTCAAAATTTTTCCCCCTGTCTACGAAGTTTTTGCAGATCTAGCTTCTCGCTTTTCGTAACTTTCAACAAATTGATCTAGCGTATCGAACACGGCCTGCATAGAATTTTCATTTACTACTTTAGCACGAGTTCTGACTGCATGGGGAATCCCCTTTAGATAATATGCTGCCTGTTGACGAAATTCTGGAACACCAACATGCTCACCTTTTAAGTCTACCAGACGTTGGAGTTGAAGTTTAGCTATATTAATTTTTTCTCTGACGGTTGGCTCAGGCAGTATTTCGCCCGTTTCCAAATAATGATTCATTTCATTTAAACGCCAAAGATTTCCTAAAACAGCTCGACCAACCATAACGGCATCCGCTCCAACATCTTCAATCATCGTTTTAGCATCTTGCGGCGTTTTGACATCACCATTCCCCATAAAAGGAATAGTTAGATTTTGCGCCACTTCATGTAAAATTTCCCAATCGGAGTGTCCAGCATACATTTGAGTTTTGGTACGACCGTGCATCGCAACCGCACTAGCTCCTGCCTCTTGAGCAGCCAATGCATTTTCAATGGCTAAGATATGGTCATTATCCCAACCAGTTCTCATCTTGACGGTTAATGGCTTATCGATAGCCAAATTCACTGCTTTGACAGCATCATATAAAGCCTCAGGATCTTTCAGCCAACTTGAACCAGCGCCTGTCTTAGTAACTTTCTTTACGGGACAGCCCATATTGATATCAATAATATCAGCACTAGTATTTTCTGCCACATAACGTGCAGCTTGAACGAGAGATTCTTTGTCACCGCCAAATATTTGAATACTGATTGGATGTTCTTTAGGATCAACGAACAGCATGTTCAAAGTTTTTTGATTATGATATTTAATACCTTGACCACTGATCATCTCGCAAACAACTAATCCTGCTCCAAATTCCCTTGCGGTCACTCGAAAAGAAGAATTAGTTATCCCTGCCATAGGCGCAACAACAATTTGATTAGGAATCGTTACGTTACCTATTTTCCATTCCATATCTTTACCTCTGATTTTTTCAATTACAACTTGCAATCATAACAAATTTTCTATTCACATGGCAAATATCGCTAATTTTTTTCTGCAATAATTTGTTTTAGCTCATCGGCATCAAATTCATATTTATTGCCACAGAACTTGCAAATTGTTTCAGCACCCTGATTCTCATCAATCATAGCTTGTAATTCTTTAGTAGATAAAGTGGCTAACGATTTAGAAAATCTTTCTTTAGAACAATCGCATTTAAATTGAACTGGCATATCTTGAAGGTATTTCATATCAATTCCCTTCATGACTTTTTCCATAACATCTTTATTACTTAAGCCTTCATTCAAAAGGGTTGATAAATTAGGAATTTCCTTCAAATTGCTTTCGATTTTAGAAATATCATCGTCTGATGCACCTGGCATTGTTTGAACCAAAAAGCCACCCGCAGCTCCAACTGTCTCATTAGGCTTAACGAAAACAGACACACCTATAGCTGAAGGAATTTGTTCTGACTTTGCCATATAATAAGCAAAATCCATTCCAATTTCACCTGAGACCAATGGCACTGAACCAGTAAATGGTGTCTTTAAATGCTGGTCTTTAGTAATACTTAACGTACCATTGCTACCAACGGCAGCTTTGACATCAATATGTCCATCTTCTCTAGCTTTTAAACTAACATGTGGATTAGTAATGTATCCCTTGGCATTACCCTGCGCATCAGCATCAACTATGATTGCTCCTACGGGACCATCGCCTTGAAGCCTAGTTGTCAACACTTCATCATCCTTTAATGTTGATGTAGCTACTAAAACTGAACCAATCATAGTTCTGCCTAAAGCTGCACTGGAATTTCTCCAAGTATCATGTCTTTTTTGTACCTCTTGAATCATCTCTGTAGCATTTACGACATAAGCTCTAAACTTACCATTTGTTGAAACTGCCTTAGTTAAGGTATCTGTCATATAAAATTCCTCCGTTCAAAAAAGCGACTCATAAGAGTCGCTTTTTCTTTTTTAATCATTATTACTATTTGAATCATTATTATCTTTATCGGAATCAGATTTGTTACCATCCTCTGACTTGTTGTCTTCAGTTGGCTTATCATCATTTTCTGATGGATAAGTTGTTTCATCCAAATTATCATCTGATGAATTTGATGAAACATTCTTACTTGATTCTTCTGACTTTTGCTTTTCAGCATCTTTAGCTTCAGCAGCTTTTTTAGCTTGTTCAAAGGTTGCAGCACTTTCGCTTGGGAACTCTTGATTAGCATCATTAGCAGGCATCTTACCTGTATTGTACAAACTCAAAATTTCCTTTTCATCAAGTGTTTCATACTTCAATAAAGCTTCAGCAATAATCTTATGTTGTTCACGATGTGTTTCAAGAATTTCTCTAGCACGTTCATGATCTTCATCAATAATACGTTTAACTTCTTGATCAATTGCTTTAGCAGTATCTTCTGAATATGAAGGCAATTGACGATAATTGCCACCGCTGAATGGTTGACCATTCTTTTCAAGTTGAACAGTACCTAAACGATCAGTCATACCGTATTCAGTAACCATTGTCCGAGCAATTTGAGTTGCTTGTTCAAAGTCATTTGATGCACCTGATGAAGGTTGACCAACAATAATTTCTTCGGCTGTACGTCCACCAAGTAATCCAGTAATTTGTTCGTTTAATTCTTTCTTAGTTGCTAAGTTTTGATCGTCCTTAGGAAGCATGATGGCATAACCACCAGCACGTCCACGAGGGACGATGGTAACCTTTCTAACAACTCTAGAATCACTCAATACCAAACCGATCAAAGCATGTCCTGCTTCGTGATATGCAACTGTGTGACGTTCTTGTTCAGGAACAACACGGTTTCTCTTAGCTGGACCTGCAATAACACGATCTTCGGCTTCATCTAGGTCAGTTGGATCGATCTTTTGCTTACCACGTCTTGCAGCAACAAGTGCAGCTTCGTTTAGTAAGTTTTCTAGATCAGCACCAGCAAATCCTGGAGTTTGTTGAGCAATAGCTTTTAAATCAACATCATCTGTAAATGGTTTGTTCTTAGCATGGACTTTTAGAATAGCTTCACGGCCCTTAACATCAGGACGTCCAACCAAAATCTTTCTGTCAAAACGGCCTGGACGTAGCAAAGCAGGATCAAGGACATCGGAACGGTTAGTAGCAGCCATTACGATAACCCCTTCATTACCAGTAAATCCATCCATCTCAATCAATAATTGGTTAAGAGTTTGTTCACGTTCATCATTACCGCCACCGGTACCAGAACCACGTTGACGTCCAACGGCATCAATTTCATCAATAAAGATAATTGATGGGGCGTCTTTTTTGGCATTTTCGAACAAATCACGAACACGTGATGCACCAACACCAACAAACATTTCAACGAAGTCTGAACCAGAGATTGAATAGAAAGGAACTTTAGCTTCACCAGCAACAGCCTTAGCTAGTAAAGTTTTACCAGTCCCGGGAGGTCCCTCTAGTAGAACACCAGATGGTATTCTTGCACCCAGAGACACAAATTTTCTTGGATCTTTTAGAAATTCAACAACTTCAACAAGTTCTTGTTTTTCTTCTTCAGCACCAGCAACATCAGAAAATCTAACTTTATTTTTCTTAGGATCTTCTGGCTTGACCTTGGATTTACCAAAGTTCATGACACGGTTAGCGCCACCACCTTGACCACCACGGCCCATCATTGCAAAGATTATAAAGAAGAATAATGCAAATGGAACAATTACCGTTAAGATTAATGAAATCCATTGTCCCGATTGTGATTTAGGAGCAGCAGTAGTCTTGACTCCCTTAGACATCGCGGCATTGTTAATCATCTTTAACGTGTCATTGTTAGGCAAAACAGTCGAACTGAATGAAGTTACTTCGCTAGAAGTCGTAGATTGGCCATGGCTGAATAACGACACAGAACGTGTTGTTTCAGCTTTTTGAGCCTTCTTATATTCACCAGTTACTTGATAAGCTCCACCGATAGGCTCTAGCTTGAAATTCTTCACTTTGCCTTGCTTTAATTGTGTGATGAATTGGTCTTGGCTTAATGTTTTTGATTGGTCTGAGGATTGACCACCAGCAAACCAACTTGCTGCAAGAACCAAAACAACAAAGAGCAAGATGTAAAACAGGCTATTATTAATTAACCTATTTCGATTATTTTTCATACATTTCCTCCTAATTACTTAGACGTTACATATTGTAACATTGGTGAACAGTAACACAATAATAATTGTACCTCTATCTTAATTATTTTGTATTATATATCTCTGGTTTTAACACTCCAACATAAGGTAAATTTCGATAATGCTCATCATAATCCATTCCATAACCTACAACGAACTCATCTGGAATTTGAACTCCAACATAATCAACATCTACATGTTTGATTCGACGAGCTGGTTTGTCTAAGAAAGATACAATTTTAATTGATTTCGCATGTCGGGCATTAAATAGTTCAGTTAATCGGTCCAAAGTATATCCTGTATCAATGATATCTTCAACAATAATAACGTCTCGATCTCGAATTGACGTATCTAGATCTTTGATAATTCTTACATCCCCAGTTGTCATAGTATTTTCGCCACCATAACTGGAAACATCCATAAAGTCATATTCCATTTTAATATCTACATTTTTAACGAGGTCCATCATAAACATAGCTGCCCCACGTAGAATACAGACAAATAATGGATTTTTGTCACGATATTCTTCAGTAATCTCCTTACCAAGTCTTTCGTTAGCCTTTTGGATTTCTTCTTTCGAAACCAGAACTTTTTCGATATCTGAATTCATACTTTTACCTCATTAAAGTTAATTTTGTAATATTGATTACCTTTTTTTAAATAATCTCCCATATTATAGATTTTTTCAACCCATACTATCCGATTATCAAATAATAAAACTAAATAATTATTTCGCTCATATTCAGGTATCTTTTCGTTTATAAAACGTTTGCTTAATTTTTGATGCCGACCATTCGATAAAAGAAGCTTATCACCGTCACGACGGGTTCTCAAGGTTATCGTCTTTGGTTTCACATCAGTTGATAAAGTGTATTTATCTGTTACTTGCGAAATCATTAATTCTTTATTGTTGAACTTAACTTTTTTGCCTAAAGGCACTGTAATTTCAGTCAAATCTCTAGCGGTCGTTTTTTTCAAAATAAAACGATCATAAGCTCGAATAAATTGCCAAGAATTTTCTAAATCAATCGAAGCATTAGCATCATCATTAGTAATAATGTTAATTATTTGACCGATTTGCCGATTGCTAATGGTTAAATCCAATTGACGCTTAGTGAAAAAATTACCCCAAAACAAAGTCTGCTGCTCAGTATCTAAAATCATCAACGGTTTAATAGCACCAATGATTTCTTGATTAGACTCTTTTAAATTCATCGATTGCTCGATTGTTAAAAATTGTTTCTTAGCCAACGAAATCAATGCCGTTAATTGTTGATCAAAAAATCTAAAATGACTCAACAATTGGCCATTTTCTTTTTGTAACTCTGGAAAAATATTATTGCGAAGTCGATTCCGTAATGTAATATTATCAAAATTAGTCTCATCTTGAACATATTTTATATCATGAATATCGGCATATTCAGCTAATTCACGTTTCCCAAAATCCAACAAGGGGCGCAAAATTTGTCCTTCAGCGAATGGTCGCTGCTCTTTTAAACTAACCACTTCATAAGCATTGCCTGAACGAATCAATTTCATCAAAATATTTTCCGCGAGATCATTGCCATGATGTGCTGTCAATAAAGTATCAAACTTACTAGTTTTCATCACTTTTCTAAAGAATTCATAACGAAATTTTCTTGCAGCAGCTTCCATGCCAATATCGTCGTTAGGCTGATCTTGCCACTTAGTAGTAAAGAATTGATAATTATTTTTTAAACAATAGTTTTGAACGAAAGCAACTTCTTGGGCACTTTCAGGGCGCAAATTATGATCTACGTTGACAACGCCAAAATTTTCAAGAGGCAGTATTTGAGCAATAACATTCAATAACACCATAGAATCAACGCCACCAGATACGGCTACCAATACTCGTTTAGCTTGATAATGATTTAAATTTTTTTTAACTGAACTAAAGATTCTATTATCTAATTCCATTCAACTCTCCCCAGTAAATCAAAAAGGCTGAGACTTAGTCTCAACCCCCTAATAGATTTCATTAACTGCGACGGCCACCACGACCACCACGTTTGCCTTCAGTGTTCTTCTTGATTGTACTGAGTCGTTCTTCACTTTCCTTCATGAAGCCTGACATCATATCATCAAAACTTTCTGGCTTATGTTGCTTAGGCTTTCTATCATTACGATCATGTTGACGATGTGAATGATACTTGGGCTTAGGCTTATCTGAAGCTTGTTTAATTGAAAGTGCAATTTTATTATCTTTATCGCCAAGAACTAAAACTTTCACGGTATCGCCGATGCTTAGTACATCATGAATATCTTTGACATATCCGTCAGCAACTTCACTGATGTGCACCATTCCGCTTTGTCCTTCTCCGAGGTCTACGAATGCCCCAAAATTTGTAATACCAGTAACTTTACCTTCTGTTTTAGCTCCTACTTCAACTGTCATCTAATTAAAAAATATTCCTTTCCCTATTTTTGAATCGTAGTGGTTTTTACATCATCAGGCAAATTGTAAACTTGCTCACCCTTTTTGCTGAACATGTATTTCTCACGAATATACTTTTCTAAATAATTCGTATCATGCAGTTGACTGACTTCAAGTTTTAAATCTTGTTGACTAGATTTTTCTTTGCCTAACTTTTGCTCGCTAACCTCTATTTGTCCCAAAGTATTTGCGTAAGTTCGATGGGCATTAAAAATTTGAACGCCAAATACCACCAAAATAATCACAAAAATAATTCCAATCATAGCGATTCTTCTGCGATGAACCACCTTACGATGATTTTTATGATTAGGATCAGGTGTTTGAGATTTCTTTGGCTGTAATACAGAGACGTTAGAATTTAGTTTGCGTATTTCCATACCACTACTCCCCTAGAAATGATTACTTTGAGTATAACAAGTTTAAGCAACTATTTGAATAATAAAATTGCTTATTTTAATCTTTTTCTAATTTTCAATTAAACTTCTTCATACATATCTGTTGATTCATTTTTCTTAGTTGTTTCCTTAATGTTAAGAACTCTGATCTTCATTGTTTTTTCACCAAAATGAAGCTCTAAAACATCACCCACAGAAACTTCTGTAGACGATTTGGCAACTCGATCATTGATCAAAGCTCGACCGTTATCAGCAAACTCCTTAGCTACAGTTCTTCTTTTAATAATACGACTTACTTTTAAAAATTTATCTAGTCTCATAATTAATCCTCAATTTTCATAAACTTAGTAATATATTTTCCCATGGGCAGAATTTCCCACTCATCTTTACTCAGCATATGCCAACGCTTAGTCAAACGTAAATAGATTATTGCTCCTATCGGAATAGCAATAAGATTGATCCAAACACTATTGAAACGTGACATGGAAACGTATGCTGCAATGAATTTCACGACTATCTTAACAACGATAGCCATAATCAAACCGGTTTTTATCAAGTTAGATGTAAATTTCTTGTCCAAAGATAAAAACTCGCGATCGAAATTATAAATCGTCAAGATACCAAATAGAATAACACCTTCACTTAGAATAGTGGACATAGCACTGCCTGCAATTCCAAATTTAGGAACCAAAATGATATTGAATGCTACTTTGATTGCTAAAGACATCCCAAACAAAATTAATTTATGCAAATTCTTTTCATCATCGCCACTTGTTACCGCTATCAACAAATTAATAAATGAAACAATCACAATTGATAGCATATAAATACTCAAAGTTCTTGATCCACTAGCATTCGTAAACAACATGGTGTTAACTTGTGGCATCAAAGCAATCAAACCTGCTGTTTCTGCTACTGACAGCCATAAACAAACTCGGACCATTTTTTGAATTGTACTCTTATTTTGCTTTAAGCGATTCGTTTCCTTCAATTGTGGCATGATCGTCGAAACAAAAGATAACGATAAAACGATTCCTAGTTGCAACAAAGGCTGACCACGATCAAAAATTCCTTTTTGAATTTCAGCTAGGTTCAAGGACATTCCTGAATGGAGCAACAAACGAACCGTTGAAAAAGAATCAATAAATTGATAGAAGATAGTTATTCCTGTAAAAACTACAATCAAAACTACCTCTAATACTAAGCCATGTTCTAATTTAATAGTCTCATCTGCGTTGGCTTTTTTCTCTTGGGGACGATTTTTAACAAAGGTCCAAATCAATATAGCCACTGCCAAAAGACCACCAATAAAAGCACCGGCATTAGCTAACGTTCCCATTTGATAAACATTAAGCACGCCAGCACCAAACAATATAGCACTGCCAATAATTATTATGATCCGTAAAAATTGTTCTGCTACTTGTGAAATTGCACTCGGCGTCATTATCAAGTCGCTTTGAAAATATCCACGTAAACTAGCCTCAAATGGTACCAGCAAAAAAGTCAAAGCAACAATTCTAACTTCAGCATAAAGCTTTGGATCTCCCATCATAAAAGCTAAATATCTAGATGACAGCCATAATAAAGCTGTGATAACCACGCAACTAATGGAAAGTATAAAGAAGGTTTTCTTTAATAAATTATGCTTAGCAAAAATATTATCTTGCTGTGCAAAAGTCTTCGATATTACTACCGGCAACCCCGACAGAGCCAATACGGAAAAAATACCGTAAATGGGGTATACCTGCTGATAAATAAAATAACCACGATCCCCAACAATATTTTGCAATGGAATCCGATAAATTGCGCTCAACAATTCAGAAAATAATGAGGCAATCGTCAGAATCCAGGTCCCCTTAATAGCCCTAGATACTTCTCTTTGCATATTAGTTTTTAATTTTTTCTTTCTTTAATTTGTCGAAACCTTCAGCCATCTTTTTCGCAAAAGTTTGAAGTTGCGTAAACCACTCATTCTTATCTACGCTGTCAGCATCTAAAGTAATTATGAATTCACCGTTCTTGTCACTAACTTTAGCCTTCATTGTTGTATTGCTGAGGAACTTAAAGACCAGATCCCCAGTCAAATAATCGCTGGCTTTCTTAGAAAATTTAATAGCAATCTTGCTATTTCTCATAATGACGCTCTTAACTAATGATTCATCAAATGAATTCTTCAGTAAGCTAATATCTAATAAATTAGATACTTCTTGAGGATATTTTCCAAAACGATCCAACAATTCTGAACGAACTTCTTGATAGTTTTCTAAGGAGTCAATTTGTCTGATTCGTTTATATAACTCAACTTTTTGACGCTGATCAGTAATATAGTCCGCTGGCAAATAAGCTTCTAACGCTAAATTAACTTCAGAGTTAGTCTTTTCAGCTTTAGTATGACCACGTTTTTTAGCTACAGCATCATTTAGCATTTGTGTATATAAATCGAAACCGACCGAATCAATAAAGCCATGTTGCTGTTTTCCTAATAGATTTCCGGCTCCACGAATAGACAAATCTCGCATGGCAATCTTAAAGCCAGAACCTAGCTCCGTAAAATTCTTGATAGCTTCCAAACGTTGTTCACCAACTTCGGTCAATACCTTGTTAGGACGGTACATTAAGTAGGCATAAGCCACTCGATTAGACCGACCAACACGACCTCTAATTTGGTAAAGTTGTGACAAGCCATAGCGATCGGCGTTTTCCACGATCAACGTATTGGTATTAGGCATATCTACACCTGTTTCAATAATGGTCGTTGTTACTAAAACGTCGTACTCTCCTGCCAGATAATCAGCAATAACGCCTTCCATCTGTGTTTCGTTCATACGTCCGTGAGCTGTAGCAATCCGGGCATCAGGTACTAAAGCCTGCAATTGACCAGCAACTTGATCCATATCTTCAACTCGGTTGTGCAAATAAAAGACCTGTCCACCACGAGCCATCTCCCGCTTGATTGCACCAGCGATAACTTCATAGTTTTGTTCCATAACATAAGTTTGAACCGGATAACGATTGCTTGGCGCAGTTTCAATCAAGGACAAATCACGCACGCCCAGCATCGACATATTTAAAGTCCGAGGAATTGGTGTTGCCGTTAAAGTCAAAACATCGACATTAGCTTTTAACTCCTTAATCTTTTCCTTATGCTTGACGCCAAAACGCTGTTCCTCATCAATAATCAATAATCCTATATCATGAAATTTCACATCTTTTGAAAGCAAACGATGCGTTCCAACTACGATGTCTAAACTGCCATCTTCTAATTTTTCAATGGTTTCTTTGCTTTGCTTTCGAGTTTGGAAACGTGATAAGACACCGATATTAACTGGAAAACCTTCGAAACGTTCTTTCATCGTTTCAAAATGTTGCTGAACTAACAAAGTAGTTGGTGCCAAGAAAACAACTTGTTTCCCAGCTTCAACAGCTTTAAAAGCCGCTCTCAAAGCTACCTCTGTCTTACCAAAGCCAACATCTCCAACTAATAATCGATCCATTGGATGAGGTTTTTCCATATCACGTTTAATTTCATCAACTGAACGTAATTGATCAGGCGTTTCCGGATATGGAAAAGCATTGTCAAAATCATTTTGCATAGAATTGTCTTTAGGAAAAGCAAAGCCCTTCTCAGCTTCACGCTTAGCATATAAATCAATCAAATCATCAGCAATATCTTCAATATTAGATTGAACTTTGCGTTTGGTCTTTTGCCATTCATTACCACCTAATTTGTTGATCTTAGGCGATTTACCTTCAGCAGAAACATATTTTTGAACCATGTCCAACTGTGTTACAGGAATGAAGAGACGTCCATCATCACGATATTCAATCGTAATATAATCTTGATGCTTGCCGTCGACTTCCATTGTCTGCATACCGATAAATTTACCGATACCATGATTAACATGAACAACATAATCGCCTGGCTTCAATTCGTTATAACTCTTCAAACGTTCTGCATTAGCTAATGTTTGATGACGTCGTTTCTTAGGTTGATGATTAAAGAGTTCTTTTTCAGTAATAATAGCCATTTTTTCATCCGGCATCTCAAATCCGGAACTCAAGCTGGCATTCATAATTTGCGTTTGTCCATCTATAACTTTGTCATCAGTTGTCAAAGTTGCCTTGATACCAAAATCAATCAAAGTATTATTGATTGCATTGATTCTTTTTTCATTATTAATCGTCAGAATAACGGTGTAATTTTGCTTTTGCCAGCGCTCTACTTCAGACTTCAACAATGGCATTTGACTAAAGAACTGCTGCATTGATCTAACTGAAACATTCTGCAACTGATCTAAACGAATATGACCCATCCCTTGTTGGAAAGCTGAAAGATAGATCTGACCGTGCTCGTCATCCTTAATTGATTCCATGAAATCTTGACGAATCTTCTGTTCTGGCAAAGCTTTGCCAAATTCGAGCTGACTTGCTAGCCATGATTGATTTTCAGCTTCATTGTCATTAGCCTGTTCCACCAATCGGTTGTACTCATTAAATATGACTAAGTCATCCGACTTCAAATAATCTAATAAGCTATAAGACTGTTCGAAAATATAATCAGCAATTCTCCCAATATTTTCTGGACGCATTCCTTCAGACAACTCTTCAATTATTTGACCAAATGAAATCTCTAGATTATCTTTAGTATCTTTGTCATCTGTAGCAATTAATTGTTTCTGATAACTTTTTTGTAATTTTTTTAAACCGGAAGTAACTTGTTCGTCAGTAATAATTCGATCATTAGCTGGCAATACATCAATGTCACCCAATTCTTCCATGCTACGTTGCGTCTCAGTATCAAAAAATTTGATCTTTTCAACTTGATTTCCAAAAAAGTCAATTCGCACCGGATTATCTACATTCAACGGATAAATATCAACAATATCCCCACGAATTGCAAAATCTCCAGGTTTAGCAACTAATTTTTCTTTGACGTAGCCCATTTGGACAAATTCTTGATTTAAATTTTCCAAATCATATTCTTCATTAACTTTTATTTTTAATTGAGCCGCCTTAAACAAATCTTGACTCGACAGTTGATATTCCAAGCCCGCCACCGACGTAACTAAAATTCCTGCTTGATCATTAGACAAAAAACTTAATGAGTCCAGACGTTGACTTAGCTCATCTGGCGAACTGGTAGCCAATTCAGTCGAAATTGACTCTTCAACTGGAAAAATATGAACTGAGTCACTATCGAGCAAATTTAAATCATCATATATTTTATTAGCATGAAAGTTAGTATTTTCAACGATCAGTAATTTTTTATTAGTTTGTTTTAAAACATTTAATGCAAAAAGGGAAATCGTTGATCCCGTCAAACCAGTCAAAAGATTTTTAGTCTCTGGCTTGACTTGATTAATAAATTCCCCAAGGTCGAGCTTATTTGTAATGAAATTTATTAAATCCAATTTTTGCCCCCTTGCTTATTATTAGTTATATTTGTTCATTAATTGATCAATCGTATCGCCCGCTACCCAGTCTTTTGCCATATCGACTGCTTGGTCGATTCCAGACAAAGCTATTGGCTCTTGATCCTTGGAAAAAGGCGTCAAAACCCAATTAACTACACTCTGTTTAGCTGGATGTTGAATTCCAATTTTAATACGACTGAAATCTTTTGTTCCTACAGCTGAAATTATACTCTTAATACCATTATGACCACCAGCAGAACCCCTTGATCGTAAACGAACCTTGCCAATTGGCATATCTAGATCATCTTGAATTACCATCAATTCATCAGTTTTAATTTGATAGTAACCCATCAAAAAGTTAACCGCACGGCCTGACTCATTCATAAAAGTTAACGGTTTAACTAGAAAAACCGTTTCCCCATCAACTTTAAACTTGCAATATTCAGCCTCAAAATCTTTTTTCATTTGTGTTTGACCATATTCATCCATTAAACGGTCAATCGTCATAAAACCCATATTGTGTTTTGTACGATCATATTTTTTACCTGGATTACCTAAGCCAACAATTAGTTTCATATTTTAATACCTCATTTCGAACTTACATTATATCATGTTAATTTCACTAATTTTTCACTTTTTTCACAATCAACTTGTTTATTGACCTTAATTATTTGTATAATGAACCACGGAACATATTATTTTCGAAGGGATGATATTTTATAATGACAACTCCAACAAACGAAAAGAACCATCAAAAAGTACTTCTAGTTGGTGACGGTGCTGTAGGTTCAACTTTTGCCTACGCAATGACACTTCAAGGTATTGCTCAAGAACTAGTTATCTGTGATATCGCTAAAGACAAGATTAAGGGTGACGCAATGGACCTTGCTGATGCAATTCCATTCTCATTCCCAAAGAACATTCACGCTGGTGAATATTCAGATGCTAAGGATGCTGATATCGTAGTTATCACAGCCGGCGCTCCACAAAAACCAGGTGAAACAAGACTTGACCTTGTTAACAAGAACTTGAACATCTTGAAGACAATCGTTGATCCTATTGTTGAATCAGGATTCAATGGTATCTTCGTAGTTGCTGCTAACCCAGTTGATATCTTGACATACGCTACTTGGAAACTTTCAGGCTTCCCTAAGGAACGTGTTATTGGTTCAGGTACATCACTAGATACTGCTAGATTACAAAAATTCGTTGGTGAAGAATTAGATCTTGACCCTCGTTCAGTTCATGGTTACATCATGGGTGAACACGGTGATTCAGAATTCGCTGCATGGTCACATCTAACAATCGGTGGCGTTACAATGGCCGAATGGATGGAAAAACACCCAGAAATCACTAAAGATACTCTTGACAAGATCTACAAGAAGACTGTTAACGCTGCTTACGATATTATCAATACTAAGGGTGCTACATTCTACGGTATTGGTACTGCTCTTGCAAGAATCTGCAAGGCTTTGCTAAACGACGAAAACACTGTTCTTCCATTATCAAACATGATGAGCGGTCAATATGGAGTTTCAGATATCTACATCGGTTCACCTGCTATTGTTAACCGTAAGGGTCTAAAACAAATTATTGAAGTTCCATTGAATGATGAAGAATCAGCACAAATGCAAAAATCAGCTAAGGAACTTGAAAAGATCCTTAAAGATGGTTTTGAAGCTACAGGTATCAAGGGTCGTCAATAATCCAAAATATCATGCTAAAAAAGCTTGAAACAAATGAATAATTTGTTTCAGCTTTTTTTTTGCTTAGAAGTACTGTATTATTAATTCAATTATACTAGATTGGATGTGAATATATATGTTAGTTAAATCACTTGTACTTAAGAAAGACAAGCTTACTACAGTTAAAGAAACTGTAACGCTCGAAGAAGCCTTGAAGGTTCTTGAAGATTCCGGTTACCGTTGTGTACCGATTTTAGATGAGAGTGGACAGATATTTAGGGGTAACATCTATAAGATGCACATCTACCGTCACAAGTCACGTGGTGGCGACATGAGTCTTCCTGTAACCACTTTGATGAAGAACGCTACTAAGACAATCAGTGTCGACTCACCTTTCTTCAAAGTATTCTTCAACATTAAGGATTTGCCATACATCGCTGTACTTGATGAAAACAATCTCTTTTATGGTATTTTGACTCACTCAAGACTTTTGAGCATGTTGTCAGATTCTTGGAATTTGGACATCAGTAGTTATGTTTTAACGGTTAGTTCATCTGGCGATCGTGGCGATCTTGAAAAAATGTCAAAAATTTTCGCTAAATATGTTTCAGTCGCCGCATGTATGACTTTGGATGCAAAATCCAATGAAGTCGTACGTAGAACGCTCTTTACATTGCCATCAGGAACTGATATTGCTACCTTAAAAGAAATTATTAAGCGATTAGAAAAGAAAAGTTTCATTGTTTCTGAAATTGACGACCTGAAATCTGGTAAAATTCTAGATAAGAACACATTGTAAGATTAACACCCGAAATTATTTATTAATAAATTAGCTTACGCAGCAAGTTAATTTAAAATAAAAATCCTTCGGTACAGTTTTATCTCCAATCGTTCTTAATACTGTTTCTAAAACAGAACCGTTTCCAAAACAAAACCAAAAATCCTTACTAGCTGAGCTACGTCAGTTGGTAAGGATTTTTTTTGATTTTAATTACCAATTCATTTTATTTTTTATGGTTCGATTCAATTCTTCATCTATTGGATGTTCTCTAAAATAATGCAATTCATACTTTTCCATTAAATCAGATTGAAATTTATCCAAATACGGCCTATTGCGGTAAATGGTCGTCTGATACTTTTTATAATCGCTGTTCATCATAAATTCATGCCATTGATCTTCCATAATGGACACTTCTTTTCATATGATTAATTTCAGGCCCCTAGAAAAGTTCGGTTACAGTATAAATTTGCCGTCCTCCGCAACAAAGAAAACTGGGCTGGAACGTAGTGGACACGACTTGGAGCCTCTTGGCGTTGCCAACAGTCTTCAAGCTCGGTCTTCTACTAACCTTGCTTTGCAAGCTAAGTAGAATCTCACTACTGAGCCCATTTTCTTTTTTGCTCCGGACTAGTGTATTAAATATCTTGTAGTCTGTTTTAATTAATATAGAATTATAAGAATTCCAGATACTGCAATTTTGATTAGCAATGTTAGAAAATAAAAACTAGTCGGTAGCGAAAGCTCTGTGGATGCTCAGTGGTGAAATTGTTCTTAGTGGTGAAACCACTTAGAACAAGGCCAGTATTTAAGACGATTACGAACTTCAATCGGCTTAAATCTGTGCCCACCACGTTCCAGCGTCCACAGAGCTTTCACGGACGACGCATTCTTAAACTACTTAGTTAAACCAAATTTGAGTAAGAACCTAATTTCAGCCAAATAGTACTACGATACTTAAATCCAAACAACAAATAAAACCTAATGACTTTTTTTACTAGTCATTAGGTTTATTTTGTTATTTACTTTTTGTAAACTCGAGGCAATCTTTCACTAAGGCTGCAAAGAATTTCATAATTAATTGTTCCTGAATATTTTGCTGCATCAGTAGCTGTAATCTCTTCGTCGCCATCCTTACCAAGAATTGTTACTTTAGTTCCAACCGGTAATTTTTCAGGCAAACGAACCATAAATTGATCCATACAGATTCGGCCCACATTTTGACAACGTTGACCGTTGATCAATACGTCACTGCCTTGCATTCTACGTAACCAGCCATCAGCGTAGCCAATAGGAATTGTTCCGATCCATTCATCTTCTTTAGCAGTATATGTAGCGCCATAGCCAATACTGTCACCCGCCTTTACTTTCTTGACGAAGACTAACTCTGAATACAGACTCAAAGCTGGCTCTAATTGATAAGGCAACTTTGTAATATCAGTTTGTGATGGATTTAAACCATACAAAGCAATTCCATATCTCACCATATTAATAGCCAAATCTTTGTGCCACAAAGCTGTAGCTGAATTAGCACAGTGAACATAAGTAAAATCAGTTGGTAAATCACGAGTGATTTCTTTGAAATTATTAACTTGTTTTTCAAAATAATTTTCATCAGGACTGTCAGCTGTCGCAAAGTGAGTGAACAGACCTTCAGGTATAAAGGCATTCTTATGATCATTTAAGAAGTTGCAAGCCTCAACCAATGAAGCTCTATCTTGAAAACCAATTCTGCCCATACCAGTATCAACGCCAAGATGAACCTTCAAATTAACAGTTCTAATTTGAACGGCTACCTTCAGCCAGTCTAAATCACCCACAGTTAGCGAAATATTAGCCTGTGCGGCCACTTTGGCATATTCGACGGGAACTATATCTAAAACCAAAATAGGCGCATCTACGCCACTATTTCTTATTTCTAGAGCTTCATCTAATGTTGCAACGCATAATCCACTAGCACCGTACTCAATTTCAGCTTTAGCAACTCTAACCAAGCCATGACCATACGCATTGGCCTTAACTACTGCAAAGACCTGAGTACCCTTTGGTACACGACTAATTTCGTTTTGAAGATTCTTTTGCAATTTCGTTAAGTCTACTTCCACGTAGGCTGGACGATGGATTGATGGTAACATTTTACTCTGCCTCCTCTAGAATAACTTCTGTTATTACTAGTTCATCTGTATCAGAAATTGATACGTGAATATTCCCTTTAAAAAGATCAGTCTTGATATAAGGTTGACCGGATTTATGATTCAGGACACTCAAGTCATGGAAACCAATACCAACTAATCCAGTTCCCATAGCCTTTGTAAAAGCTTCTTTGGTTGAAAAGCGTCCAGTTAAATAAGTCATTTTAGCTTTCTCAGTATTTAGAGAATTAAATACTGCTGTTTCATCTTCATTAAGAATCTTTTCCAAAAACCTTGGATGGCGTCCATAAATTTTCCGTACACGATCTATTTCTGCAATATCAATACCTATTCCTTTAATCATATATCTTTTTCTCACAATCTATTTTTTTGAAATCAGCAAATACTAGATAATTTACCTAATTCGTTTTCATAAAACAAACCGTTAACTTGTGTAGCTCAAGCCTAAATGATAGCATTTTCAAAATACTTTACAAGTCTTATCAGTCCGTCTTATTAAAATGGCACCTAAAATACTATTTTTCATACTCTTAAGCCTATTTTACTGTATAAAAAAAGACAAAGTAAAATTATTTACTCTGTCTTAATTAATTTAATTATTTTTCTAGATTAGTTCTAATCTTAAATGACTTTTTGCTACGACCATTACGTTTGTTGTCATGTTCGCGGCGTTTGCCACCTTTACGATCATCATGGTTACGACCACCATCGCGACGATCACTATTACGTCTACGGTGATCACCACCGCCACGATGTCCGCCACCGTTGCCTCTTCCACCACGACGGCCATGGCCTGAACGGCTATGACTAACTTTTCTTGAAGGAAGTGGTCTTTCAGGAGCAATCTTAACAGGAACACTTTCAGCATCTTTGATAGCATCGCTTAGGAAAATACGAGCAATGTCTTCAGCAGAATATTCTGAAAGTAATTCTTCAACAGCTGAATCGAAACGATCAAGATGCTTATCATGTTCCAAAGTATCTTTGATTTCTTGTTTAACAGATTCAAGTTGTCCCTTAAGAACTTCTTTATCAGTTGGTGGAGCTAATGGTTCCATACGTTTCTTTGTAAGATTCTCAATTGTACGTAAGTAACCCATTTCGTTTGGTGTAACGAAAGTTACTGACACACCAGAATGTCCGGCACGACCAGTACGGCCAATACGGTGAACATAACTATCAGGATCTTGAGGAATATCATAGTTATAAACATGTGATACACCAGAAATATCCAAACCACGCGCAGCCACATCAGTAGCAACAAGGAAGTCTAACTTACCAGCTTTAAACTTGCGTAAAACACTAGTACGTTTATCTTGTGACAAGTCACCATGAATACCTTCAGCATTGTAGCCACGAGCTTGTAAACCACGTGTTAATTCATCAACACGACGCTTTGTACGACCAAAAATCAAAGCCAACTCTGGAGCTTGAACATCGAATAAACGTGTCATCAAGTCAAACTTTTCAAATTCTCTAGCTTTAACAAAGTATTGTTCGATCTTATCAGCAGTTAATTCTTTTGACTTGATCTTAACAATCTTAGGGTCTGTCATAAATTTATCAGCAATCTTCATGATTGGCTTAGGCATTGTTGCTGAGAACAATAATGTTTGATGCTTGTTAGGAACGTTAGAAAGAATACTTTCAATATCTTCAACGAATCCCATATCAAGCATTTCATCAGCTTCATCAAGAACAACAGTCTTCACATTATGTAATTTCAATGTGTGACGGTTGATATGATCAAGCATTCTACCAGGTGTTCCGACAATAATTTGCGGATGGCTCTTCAATGCACGAATCTGACGTCTAATATCAGATCCACCATAAACACTTTGAACCTTAACTTTCTTTTCCTCACCCAAACGATATAACTCTTCTTGTGTTTGGATAGCTAATTCTCTAGTTGGTGAGATAATCAATGCTTGAATATCACTTGATTGAGTATCAACGGCATTTAGCAATGGTAAGCCAAAGGCTGCCGTCTTACCTGTACCAGTTTGAGCTTGTCCGATGACGTCATCGCCACTCATAACTAGCGGAATAGTTTGAGCTTGAATAGGTGTAGTTTCTTCAAAACCGGCTTTGTCTACGGCACTCAATAATCTGGGATCTAAATCTAATTCTTTAAATTTCACAAATGTCCTCCATTTTTAAAAACACGATAAAATAACAATTTATCTACTCTACCACGTTTTATGTCCAAACTCAAATGACAACTACTAAACTAATTCATGTAAAACGTTTTCTAAATGTATTCCATGACTGGCCTTTAGCAGTAAAGTGTCATTTGGTTTTAATTCTTTTTCTAAATCTGTAATCAGTTCTGGCAGTTGATCTTTTCCATACCAAAGAAGGTCAGTTGCGGCATATTTATCTCCAAGTTTGTCACGTAAATATTTCATATAGTCACCAACTAGATAAACTTTTTCAAAACTGTCAGCATCAATATGGTCAGCTAAAGATTCATGCAATTTTTCAGAGGCTTCTCCAAGTTCAAGCATATCTCCTAATACGATCAATTTACGACCAGCAGTTTTAATGTCTTTAAGACTGTTTAAAACTTCAATAGCAGCAGTAGGGTTTGAGTTATAGACATCACTCAAAATATCGGCTCCATTTTTTGCCTTAAGCCATTCTGTTCTATTCTCTGTTACAAACAATTCTCGCAAAGCCTTCTGCATAGCTTCAGGTTTAATGTGAGAAATTTGACCAACCAATAAAGCAGCTAAAGCATTATTGACGTTATATTCACCCATCATAGGAATTTCAAACTCTAATTCAGGCCACAAATTAGTTGTAAATTTAGTTGTTGTCTTGCCCGCCTCAATCTTTGTTGCATACAAGTCATTACTAGAATGATTTCCAAAAGTAAGTTTATCCTGCTCAACCTTTTGGGCACGCTCTAATAATAATGGTTCGTCGCCGTTAAAGACAAATGAACCATCTTCTTGTAAATGATTAGTAATTTCCATCTTGGCATCGGCAATTTTATCACGTGTACCGAAAAATTCGATATGAGCTTCACCAATCATAGTTATAACGGAAATATCGGGATGAGCAATATCACTCAAATGATCAATTTGACCAGGTCGATCCATTCCCATTTCAACTACCAATACTTCTGTATTAGTGGGCATATTTAAAATTGTAAAAGGCACACCAATTTCATTATTAAAATTTTGTGGTGTCTTAGCAACATTGTTACTAGTACTTAGAACCTTGGCAATCATATCCTTAGTAGTAGTTTTACCGTTGCTTCCAGTTACCGCAACAACTTGTGGGTTAACTTTGTTTAAATAATACTTAGCTAATATTTCAAACGCGTTCGAAACATTCTTAACGACAACATAAGGTATCTTGTCATTAGGAATATCATGATTGCTTTGCCAAACGGTTGCACTTACGCCATTTGCAATCGCACTATTGATAAACTCATGTCCATCTCGTTGCCCCTGCAATGGGAAAAACAAATCGCCCTTTTTAGCTTTACGACTATCGAAGCAAACTCCAGTAATCTCAACGTCTGCGATGTTATCGCCTTGGATTTTTAATGCTGAGTAAACTTCTCTTAACTTCATTTTCATGAATAAACTTCCCCAATTTTAAAAAAATAAATTTTTAAGATATAAATAAAAAAAGAGTATACTAAGATACTTAGAAAGGATTTGATGTATATGACATCTAATACAGATGACACTTCCGAACCAAATAACTATTGGAAAAAGAATCTAATCGTTCTTTGGTTCAGTACTTTTGTATCAGGTATTGGCTTCAGTATGATAACACCCTTTATGCCATTATACATTAACCAGTTAGGTAATTTCACGAAAAGTCAGCTTGTCATTTGGAATGGTATCGCCTTTTCCGCTACTTTCCTAGTCATGGCGATCATCTCTCCAATTTGGGGAAAAATAGCTGATCGCAAGGGTCGTAAGTTGATGTTGATTCGAGCTTCCTTAGGGATGGCGATTGTTATCTTCTTGCAAGCCTTTGTTACTGCTCCTTGGCAATTAGTCGTTTTGAGGCTCTTGCAAGGTGTCTTCTCAGGATTCGTTAGTAATTCTAACACCTTAATTGCTTCGACAGCACCAAGATCCGAAAGTGGAAAAGCCCTAGGTACCTTAAATACTGGTGTTATCTCCGGTACACTTCTTGGTCCGCTGGTCGGTGGTGTTATTGCCCAATATCTCGGTTATCGAATTCCTTTTATGATAACTGGTTCATTGCTCTTTATTGCATTTATCTTAGTTACAATTTTCATCAAGGAAGATTTCAAACCTATTCCTAAGGGACAGGAAGAATCAACCAAAGAAATTTTCCACAAGTTGAAAAATCCTAATATAATTTTGGCAATGTTCATCACGACAATGATCATTCAAACATCCAATAACTCAATCAACCCTATCATCAGTTTGTATGTTAAACAGCTGATGCACGGCTCAGGCCAAGTTACTTTAATCGCTGGGGTCGTAGCGGCTATGCCTGGTATTGCTAATATTATCGCTGCCCCTAGATTTGGAGCTTTAGGCGATCGTATCGGTACTGGAAAAATTCTAGTAGGCGGTTTAATCTTTGCCATCCTAGTTTATATTCCACAAGCATTCGTTACAAATGTTTGGCAATTAGCTGCTTTGCGCTTCTTAGTAGGTATCTCAGACGCCTGTCTAGTGCCACAAGTTCAAACTATTCTAGCCAAATATACTGATCCGAAGTATACCGGAAGAGTCTTTGGTTACAACCAGTCCTTCCAATCTGTCGGAAATGTCTGTGGGCCACTGCTTGGTTCATCGATCTCTAGTGCCCTGAGTTATTCAGCTGTTTTCATCAGTACTAGTTTTCTAGCATTGATAAACTTTACTTGGGTATTTTCACATCTGAAGCCAAATCATTCGAAAGCAAAAAAATAAGCCATCCGGACGGATGACTTTTTTTATTTGTTTTGCAAGCCATATTTCTTGTTGAAACGGTCGATACGTCCATCTGCTTGAGCAAACTTTTGTTTACCAGTATAGAAAGGATGTGAATCTGATGAAATTTCAACACGAATTAATGGGTATTCTGTACCTTCATAATCAGTTGTTTCTTTTGAGCCCATTGTTGAACCAGCTAAGAACTTCTTACCTGTTGATGAGTCCATAAATACAACTTGGTGATAGTCTGGATGAATTCCTTGTTTCATTCTATGTCGCTCCTTTGCCATAAATCTTTTACAGAAATATAGATTAAATTACTAACAGTGTTTAATATTATCATGACTTCAGTAATTATTCAATACAATTCTAGGAATGCAGTTCGACTTTCTCTGTGGAAACTGCTTCAATCAAATCTAGATCATGATCTATCAGCAGCATTGTCGGATGCTGTTTTTTTATTGCCTCAATAACCTGTTCTCGAGTAATGATATCAAGGTAATTCAATGGTTCGTCCCACAAATAAAGATTGGCCTCTTGAGACAAACTCATTGCTAAAGCAACTTTTCGCCGTTGACCTTGAGACATCTTTTCCACAGGTTGTTCAAATAAACTGCGTTCGAATCCTAATTTACGTAAATTTGAATATATTAATTCAGGTTCAATCTTTTTATCCACTGCTAATTGTTGAATACTGCCTTTTAACTCATTATCTTGTGGTAAATAAGATATTTTTAAATTATTAGCTACCGTTATTTTCCCAGTTTGTGCAAAAGGCTGTGGCAAACCTAATATCTGTTTCAAAATCGTAGTTTTTCCAATACCATTTTTTCCAACCAATGTTACTACCTGATTAGGTTTAACTTTAAAATCAATCACAGGCGTCGCTATCTGCTCATGCTTCAATTGAAGTTTTTCAACCGTCACCAACGTATCAGGGTGGGATTTAGCCACATAGTTCAAAGTTATTGGTGCTTCAACTTCTAAATTTTTCAATAACTCTTGTTTTTCACCAATTGCAGAATCAACCCGCTTGGTAGCTGTTTTGGCTTTTTTCATCATTTTGGCCGATTTATGACCTAGAAATCCCTTATCCAAATTTACTTTCTCTGAATAATGTTTCTTGTTTTTTTGGAATTCTGATTGTTTTGACCAGTTTTCTCTTTTGACGGCTGTCTCATGAAGGCGATTGATATCTTTTTTCAATTGTTCTTTCTCAGCCATTTCGTGATGGTCTTGCTGCTCTTTATTCATCTGCCAAGTATCGAAATTTCCTTTATAAACATCAACATCAGCACGATTGATAGAAATAACGTGATCAATTACCGGATTTAAAAAACTTTTATCATGACTAATAACAATAAAACCCTTTTTACTTTTCAAATAATCTGAAACAATCCTTCGTCCTTCAATGTCTAAGTGGTTTGTCGGTTCATCAATCAATTGGAAGCCAGAATCATCTATAAATAAAATGGCCAGCAGAATTTTGGTTTGCTCACCTGGACTCAAAGTAGCAAACTCCTGCTGCAATACCTTCGAAGATACTTGCAGTTTATTCAATTCTATTTCAATCTTCCAAAGATCATAATCCTCTAATTTGGCTATTTGCTTTACAATTTCGACAGTAGAAATTCTTTTATTAACAACAGTCTGTGGATAATAATAAAAGTTCAAGTTAGAAACAATCTGGCCTTGATAATCGAGTTTCCCCATTAGCATCTTCAACAATGTCGTTTTGCCACGACCATTGCGTCCGATTAAGACTAACTTCCAACTTTCGTCTATTTTTAAATTTAATGAATCAAACAACTTATCCATCATTTGTGCATACTTAAAACTAACATTTTCTATTTGAATTGTTCCCATTCAAAACACCCTCTTCAGGTGCAGATTGATCGGCATTAATAAAATCGTACAAAAAAAGGACGCTAAACAGCGTCCTTAATTTTTATGGCTGTACGATAAATAGAGTTGATA